>NZ_JBNDIK010000027.1:0-109017 GCF_050434365.1 Massilia sp. UYP32 | reverse complement strand
ACGGTGCCGCGGCCCGAGATCGAGAACACGTCTTCGACTGGCATCAGGAAGGCGCCGTCAACAGCACGTTCCGGGGTTGGGATGTAGGTGTCCAGGGCTTCTGCCAGACGGGCGATGCACTCTTCGCCCATTTCGCCTGGCTGGCCTTCCAGCGCCATACGTGCCGAACCCTTGATGATTGGCAGGTCGTCGCCTGGGAACTCGTACTTCGACAGCAGTTCGCGGACTTCCATTTCGACCAGTTCCAGCAGTTCTGCGTCGTCGACCAGGTCGCACTTGTTCAGGAACACGATGATGTATGGAACGCCAACCTGACGCGCCAGCAGGATGTGCTCGCGGGTCTGTGGCATTGGGCCGTCAGCGGCCGAGCACACCAGGATCGCGCCGTCCATCTGCGCAGCACCGGTAATCATGTTCTTGATGTAGTCGGCGTGGCCTGGGCAGTCAACGTGAGCGTAGTGACGGTTTTCGGTTTCGTACTCGACGTGCGCGGTGTTGATGGTGATGCCGCGTGCTTTTTCTTCCGGAGCCGCGTCGATCTGGTCGTAGGCCTTGGCTTCGCCGCCGAATTTCTTCGACAGGACGGTAGCGATTGCAGCCGTCAGGGTGGTTTTGCCGTGGTCAACGTGACCGATGGTGCCGACGTTGACGTGCGGCTTGGTCCGTTCGAATTTACCTTTTGCCATTTCCTAATTCCTTTAAGAGAAACGATATATTTGTTTAACTGGAGGGATGGGACGTCCCATCCCTCCATTATCTATTACTTGGACTTCGCGGTGACGATGGCGTCAATCACGTGCTTCGGAGCTTCCGAATAGTGCTTGAATTCCATCGTGTAGGTCGCGCGGCCCTGGGTCGCCGAACGCAGCGAGGTCGAGTAACCGAACATTTCCGACAGCGGGACTTCGGCCTTGATGATCTTGCCGCCGCCGCCTGGGATTTCGTCCATGCCCTGGACCATACCGCGACGCGACGACAGGTCACCCATCACCGAGCCAGCGTAGTCTTCAGGCGTTTCCACTTCCACGGCCATCATCGGCTCGAGGATGACCGGATTCGCTTTACGGCAGCCTTCCTTGAACGCCATCGAGCCTGCCATGCGGAACGCGTTTTCGTTCGAGTCGACGTCGTGGTACGAACCGAAGGTCAGGGTGACTTTGACGTCGACCACTGGGTAACCAGCCAGCACGCCGGTGGTCAGGGTTTCGCGCACACCTTTTTCGACTGCAGGGATGTATTCGCGTGGAACCACACCGCCCTTGATCGCGTCGATGAACTCGAAGCCCTTGCCTGGCTCTTGCGGCTCGATCGACAGGACTGCGTGACCGTACTGACCACGACCGCCCGACTGCTTGACGAACTTGCCTTCGACGTCGGTGACTGCCTTGCGGATGGTTTCGCGGTATGCAACCTGTGGCTTGCCGACGGTCGCTTCCACGTTGAACTCACGCTTCATGCGGTCAACGATAATTTCCAGGTGCAGCTCGCCCATACCACCGATGATGGTCTGGCCCGATTCTTCGTCGGTACGCACGCGGAACGATGGGTCTTCCTGTGCCAGGCGGTTCAGCGCCAGGCCCATTTTTTCCTGGTCGGCCTTGGTTTTCGGCTCGACTGCCTGTTGAATCACAGGCTCAGGGAAGACCATCTTTTCCAGGGTGATGACAGCCGAAGGATCGCACAGGGTTTCGCCCGTGGTCGCTTCTTTCAGGCCGACCGCAGCGGCGATGTCGCCGGCGCGCACTTCCTTGATTTCTTCGCGCTGGTTGGCGTGCATCTGCAGAATACGACCCAGGCGTTCTTTCTTGCCCTTGACCGGGTTGTAGACGGTGTCGCCCGAATTGACCATGCCCGAGTAGACGCGGAAGAAGATCAGCTGGCCAACGAACGGGTCGGTCATGATCTTGAATGCCAGCGCCGAGAATTTCTCATTGTCGTCAGCTTTACGGGTGACCGGCTGGTCGTCTTCATCGGTACCGGCGACTGGTGGGATGTCCACTGGCGACGGCAGGTATTCGATGACGGCGTCCAGCATTGCCTGCACACCCTTGTTCTTGAACGCGGTACCGCACATCATCGGAACGATTTCCGACGCGATGGTGCGCTGGCGCAGGGCGGTCTTGATCTCTGCTTCCGACAGATCGCCTTCTTCCAGGTACTTGTTCATCAGCTCTTCGCTGGCTTCAGCAGCGGTCTCGACCAGCTTCTCGCGCCATTCGTTGGCTTGATCGACCAGTTCCGCAGGGATGTCGCGGTAGTCGAACTTCATGCCTTGCGAAGCGTCGTCCCAGATGATTGCTTTCATCTTGACCAGGTCGACCACGCCCAGGAAGTTTTCTTCCGCGCCGATCGGGATCTGCAGAGGGATCGGGTTTGCCTTCAGGCGAGCGCGCATCTGCTCGTAGACCTTGAAGAAGTTCGCGCCGGTACGGTCCATCTTGTTGACGAAGGCCAGACGTGGGACTTTGTACTTGTTAGCCTGACGCCACACGGTTTCCGACTGTGGCTGCACGCCGCCGACTGCGCAGTAAACCATGCAGGCGCCGTCGAGCACGCGCATCGAGCGTTCGACTTCAATGGTGAAGTCAACGTGGCCCGGGGTGTCGATGATGTTGATGTGGTGAGGCTCGAAGTTACCGGCCATACCTTTCCAGAAGCAGGTCGTCGCTGCCGAGGTAATGGTAATGCCGCGTTCCTGCTCTTGCTCCATCCAGTCCATCGTCGCTGCGCCATCGTGCACTTCGCCGATCTTGTGGTTGACGCCCGTGTAGAACAGGACGCGTTCGGTGGTGGTGGTTTTACCAGCATCGATGTGAGCCGAAATACCGATATTGCGGTAGCGCTCGATGGGGGTCTTGCGTGCCATAATTTTTCCTAAATCTTTGAATGGACAAAACCGAGCATCATCTTGATGATCAAAATGAGCCCGGCCTGAACAACAGATACTGCAGGGGCATATTCAGGAGAAAAATCCCCCTGCGGTCTGCCCATTTTTTTAGAAGCGGAAGTGCGAGAACGCCTTGTTCGCTTCTGCCATGCGGTGGACTTCGTCACGACGCTTCATTGCGCCGCCGCGGCCTTCAGCCGCTTCCATCAGTTCACCACCCAGACGTTGCGGCATGGATTTTTCGCTGCGCTTGTTTGCGGCTTCGCGCAACCAACGCATGGACAGCGCCATACGACGAACCGGACGAACTTCCACTGGCACCTGGTAGTTGGCGCCACCGACACGGCGGGACTTGACTTCCACCAGCGGTTTAGCGTTGTTGATCGCGGTCGTGAACACTTCCAGCGGGTCTTTGCCCGACTTGGATTGAATGTGTTCGAATGCACCGTAGATGATGTTTTCTGCAACCGACTTCTTGCCGGACAGCATCAGAACGTTGACGAATTTGGCGACATCGGTGTTGCCGAATTTTGGATCCGGCAGGATCTCGCGCTTGGGTACTTCACGACGACGTGGCATTTCAATTCCTTCCTGTCTTCAGTTGAGTGCGGATTCCACACTCGCGAAAGGCCCTCATGACCCTTCACTTACTCGGCCTTGCGGCCGGCTCAACTTATCTAATTAATGTGACGTGTCGATGACACGCACCTCGAAGATTACTTCTTCGCAGCCTTGGCACGCTTGGCGCCGTACTTCGAGCGCGCTTGCTTACGGTCTTTGACGCCCTGGGTATCCAGTGCACCGCGAACCATGTGGTAACGCACACCTGGCAAGTCTTTCACACGACCGCCGCGCAGCAGCACGACACTGTGTTCTTGCAGGTTGTGGCCTTCACCGCCGATGTACGAAATGACTTCGAAACCGTTGGTCAGACGCACTTTAGCGACTTTACGAAGTGCCGAGTTCGGCTTCTTCGGGGTGGTGGTGTACACACGGGTGCACACGCCACGTTTTTGCGGGCAGTTTTCCAGTGCCGGCGACTTGCTCTTCACAACCGCGGCTTCACGCGGCTTGCGAATCAATTGATTGATGGTTGGCATCGTTCCTAATCCAACTAAATTGCTGCTACGTTGACGACCCGGGACGGCAAACGAGCTGGCCCGGGGACTAAAACCTAGTCCCGTAAGAATTGACAGCGCAGGCGACGAAAGCCACTCGACGAAAGGAGCGGCTGCGAATGCGTATACGATGTGCAGAATAAAAACGAGAACTCGCGAATATACGCTGAATGTGACGGCGGGTCAACCGATTTGCCACTTCGCTCAGCTCGCCTGGGCGAGCGGGCCGGTAAACCGTGGTGAATGTGGCATCACCGCGACGGGCCTGCCCCATGACGGTGCAAAACGTGCCTGCGGGCACTCACGCTTGACGCGCGATCTCCACGAACGCTTCCAGGTAGGCGGTGCCGGCATCCACTTCGCGCGTGCCCAGGAAGATCTGCTTGAACACCCCTTCGTGCCCCAGCCGCACCGGCGCTACCGCCATCCTTCCCGCATACTCGTCCACCAGCCAGCGCGGCAGCGCCGCCACGCCGCGGCCGCTCGCCACCATCTGCAGCATGATGTCGGTGGTCTCGATGGTCTTGCGCTGGCGCGGCGCGCAGCCGGCCGGCAGGAAGAACTGGTTGTAGATGTCGAGCCGTTCGACGTCGACCGGATAGGTGATCAACACGTCGTCGGACAGGTCGGCCGGCTCGGCGTGGGAACGCCCGGCCAGCGGATGGCTGCTGCCCACCACCAGTACCTGCTCGTAGTCGAACACCGGCACGAAGCGCAGCCCCGGCTTGAACAGCGGGTCGGGCGTGACCAGCAGGTCGATTTCGTAGCCGTGCAGGGCCTTGAGGCCGCCGAACTGGAAGCGCTGCTTGACGTCGACGTCGACCTCGGGCCATGCGGCCAGGTAAGGATCCACCACTTTCAACAGCCACTGGTAGCAGGGATGGCACTCCATCCCGATGCGCAGGGTGCCGCGCTCGCCGCGCGCGTATTCATGCATCAGGCGCTCGGCATGCTCGAGCTGGGGCAGCACCCGTTCGGCCAGCGCCAACAGATAGCGCCCGGCCTGGGTCAGGCGCAGCGCCCGCCCCTCGCGCGTCCAGACCGGCGTGCCGAGCTGCTGCTCAAGCTTCTTCACCGTGTGGCTCAAGGCCGATTGCGTCAGGCACAGCACGTCGGCGGCGGCGGTCAGCGAGCCGCGCCGGTCGACCTCGCGGATCAGGGACAGGTGGATGCGTTCGATCATGTCACATGAATGAAATTAATGGATGGATTAAATCATACCAATTTTATTCATGAATCAAGCGGCCTATCATGAACTCATCCATTCTTATCAGGCTGACTTCACCATGACGACTACCCACACCCTCGGCTTCCCGCGCATCGGCGCGCGCCGCGAACTGAAATTCGCCCTCGAACGGTTCTGGAAGGGCGAGGCCTCGGCCCAGGAACTCGGCGCGCAGGCGGCAGCGCTGCGCCAGCGCCACTGGCAGCAGCAGGCCAGGCTCGATTTCGCCGCGGTCGGCGACTTTTCGCTGTACGACCAGGTGCTGGACATGAGCTTCACCCTCGGCAACGTGCCAGCGCGCGCGCATGCGCACCATGGCGATGCGCTCGACGCGCCGCTTCATTCTTATTTCCGGGTGGCGCGCGGCCGCAGCCAGGGCGATCACGACCACGCCTGCGGCGGCGTCCATGCCGGCGAAATGACCAAGTGGTTCGACACCAACTACCACTACATCGTCCCCGAATTCAGCGCCGACACCGGTTTCAGGCTCGACACCGCGCGCCTGGACGAACAGCTGGCCCAGGCGCGCACGCTGGGCGTGAAGGCCAAGCCGGTGATCATCGGCCCCCTCACCTATCTGTGGCTGGGCAAGGCCAAGGACGGCAGCGACCGGCTCGACCTGCTGCCCAAGCTCCTGCCGGTATATGCCGAGCTGCTGGCCTGGTTCGTCACGCAAGGCATCGAATGGGTGCAGGTCGACGAGCCGGCGCTGGTCACCGAGCTCGATGCGCGCTGGCAGGCCGCCTATGCGAGCGCCTACGACCTGCTCCAGCACAGCGGCGCGAAACTGCTGCTGGCGACCTATTTCGGCCGCCTGGAAGATAACCTGGCGCTGGCCTGCGCGCTGCCGGTGGACGGCCTGCACCTGGACGCGATCCATGCCCACGCCGAGATCGCGCCGGTGATCGACGCCCTTGGCCCGGACAAGGTGCTGTCGCTGGGCGTGATCGACGGCCGCAATATCTGGAAGACCGACCTGCACGCCACATTGGAATGGCTGGAGCCGGTGCAGCGCCAACTGGGCCAGCGCCTGTGGATCGCGCCATCGTGCTCGCTGCTGCACGTGCCGGTCGACCTGCAGAACGAGACCACGCTCGATCCCGAAATCCGCTCGTGGCTGGCGTTCGCCGTGCAGAAGCTGGAAGAATTGCGCATCCTGGCCCATGCGCTCGACCACGGCCGCTCGCAGGTGCAGCTCGAACTGGTCGAGAATGCCGCCGCGATCGACCGCCGCCGCGCCTCGAAGCGCGTATCGAATCCTCAAGTAGCGCAGGCCCTGGCCGCGATCACCCCCGAGCTGGGCCAGCGCGCCAGCAGCCACGCCGAACGCAGCCTGCAACAGGCCGCCCTGCTCCAGCTGCCGAGCTACCCGACCACCACCATCGGCTCCTTCCCGCAGACGGCGGCGATCCGCCAGGCCCGCAATGCCCATAAAAAAGGCGAACTGGATGCGGCCGCCTACGAGGAAGCGATGCGCGGCGAGATCGCGCGCTGCGTGCGCGAACAGGAAGCGCTGGGGCTGGACGTGTTCGTGCACGGCGAGGCCGAACGCAACGACATGGTCGAATACTTCGGCGAGCAGCTCGACGGCTATGCCTTCAGTCAGAACGGCTGGGTGCAATCCTATGGTTCGCGCTGCGTGAAGCCGCCGATCCTGTTCGGCGACGTGCGCCGCCCACAGGCGATGACGGTCAAGTGGACCACCTACGCACAGTCGCTGACCGACAAACCGATGAAGGGCATGCTGACCGGCCCGGTGACGATCCTGAACTGGTCGTTCGTGCGCGACGACCAGCCGAGGTCCGTGAGCTGCCGCCAGCTGGCGCTGGCCATCCGCGAGGAAGTGCTGGACCTGGAGCGCGCCGGCGTGCGCGTGATCCAGATCGACGAGGCGGCCCTGCGCGAAGGCTTGCCGCTGCGGCGCGGCGAATGGAAGGACTACCTGGACTGGGCGGTCGAGTCATTCCGCATCACGGCCAACGGCGTGGCGGACGAGACCCAGATCCACACCCACATGTGCTATTCGGAGTTCAACGACATCATCGCCGCGATCGCCGCCATGGATGCCGACGTGATCACGATCGAGACCTCGCGCTCTGATATGGAACTGCTGGACGCTTTCGATGACTTCAGCTATCCGAACGAGATCGGGCCGGGCGTGTACGACATCCATTCGCCGAACATCCCGAGCCAGGACCACATCGTGGACCTGATGCGCAAGGCCGCCACCCGCATCCCGGCCGAGCGCCTGTGGATCAATCCCGACTGCGGCCTCAAGACCCGCAATTGGGAAGAAGTGCTGCCGGCGCTGCGCAATATGGTGGCGGCGGCGCATACCCTGCGCGCCGCCTGAAGCCAGCCCTCAGTTGGTCTTTTTCAGGAAGTCGCTGACCGCCTTCACCAGCAATGGCGAGACCGGCAGCGACGGGTCGCTGTAGGCCGCGGCCTGCAGCGCCGGGTCGGCCCGTACGTGCTTGAAGATATGGTTCATGCCGGGGATGATGGCCAGGGTCGCATCGGGCTTGGCGCGATGCAGCCCATAGGCCTGGGCCACCTCCACCTGGATGTCGGTATTGCCCTGGACGATCAGCACCGGCATGGTCAGGGCGGCGATGCGCTGCGACGGCACGTACTTGAACCACGAGATCACATAGGGCTGGATACTCGGCCGGTAAGCGGCCATCAGCGCGGGCGGCACCTGGTCGACCGTCGCGCCGTTCTCGAGCGCCGCCAGGATGCGCTCGTTTTCCTTGTCGAGCTCGGGCGGCAGCTTGCCGGCAAGCTGCTTGCGCAGGATGGCCGGGGCGCCGTCGGCGGCGCCGGCGATCGAGACGAAGGCCGCGGCGCCGGCCTGCTGCGCCGCCAGCATGCCGATCAGGGATCCCTCGCTGTGGCCGATCACGGCCACCGGGCCGAAGCGCGAATCGGCCTTCAGCTTGCCGAGCCAGGCCGCGGCATCGTCGACGCCGGTCTCGAAGCGCAGCTCGGATTCAGGCGGTCCGGCCGCCAGGCTGGCGGCCACGCCGCGCTTGTCGTAGCGCAGCGAGGCGATGCCCTCCTCGGCCAGCGCCACGGCCAGCATCCTGAGGCTGTCGTTGCGGCCCGGGATCAGGGGGTTGTTGCCATCGCGGTCGGTCGGGCCGGAGCCGGCGATGATCAATGCGACACGGGGCTTGCCCTCTAGGGCGGCCGGCAATTGCAGGGTGCCGGCGATGCGGCCGGTCGGCGTGTCGAGATTGATGTGTTCTTCGGTCGTTTGGGCCGGGGCGATGCCGGCGGCCAGGAACAGCAGCAGCGTGGCAACGAGGCTGGTGGCGGATTTCATGCGCGCTCCGCGGTGATCGTCCTGGGCGAGACCGCCAGGACCGTCAGCCAGCCCAGGAAGGAAAAGCAGCGCTGCAAACCCACGAAACACAGGAACCAGACAGCCCACTGCGCGGCGCTGAACTGGACCGGCTGGTACTGGATTCCGGCCGCGTGCAGCAACCCGATCGTCGACATCGCCGTGAGGATCACCACGGGTATGAAAAACCACCACTTCCTTTCAAGCTCTGACATAGCATTCCTCATTCAATATCATTCACGCCGCCACCGGCAGGCCGCGCTGCGCCAGGCAGAAATCCTGGATCCGTTCCAGCGCCGCCTCGGCTTGACGCTGGTCCAGCCCCGCCCCGAAATGGTAGCGGCGGGTAGCGGTCTCGATCTCGATCCGGCCATGGCCGAAGCCGAGGGCATCCCACTTGGCTTCCGGCGTCCAGGCCTCCGGCGCCGGCAGCAGCCGCAGCGCGCGGATCTCGTCGGGCCGGAAGGCCAGCTCGATCGGCGGCAGCTCGCCCGCAGGGGCGATGTACAGCTCATCCCGGAACACGAAGTTGCGATACAGCGCCCAGGCGGCCACGCTCACGATGGCCAGCGCGCAGGCGGTGAAGATGGCGACGCCGGGCGACAGGTCGCGCTGCGCGCCGCTGGCCAGGCCATAGACCAGCAGGCAGACGAAGCAAAAGGACATGCACGCGGCAAAGCCGCGCTTCTGGGTTGGACAGACGATATGCAGGACCAGGCTGGCGCTCATTCCTTTTCTTCGAAAACGGCCTTGACCGTGAAAGATACCACTTCTCGGAGAATGGAATATGCGCGGATTCTCTCGCGTCCTACATTCCCGGCTCCAGCGCGCCCATGAACCAGCCCAGCTCTCCGTCCAGCGCGGCCCGGATCGGACCCGGCGTGAGGCCGGTCCAGCGCTTGAACGAGCGCCGGAAATTGGCGGCGTCATGAAAGCCCAGGTAGCGCGCGACCTGCTCGTTGTCGGCCCGCTCGACCTGGAACAGCCACAGCGCCACATGGGTGCGCACCTGGTCGAGCTCACCCTGGAAATGGGTATGGTGGCGCAGCAGCTGGCGCTTGAAGGTCGCCGGGCTGACGCCGAAGTCGGCGGCGGTGCGCTCCAGCGTCGGCGCCGTGCGCACGTTGGCCAGCAGATAGTCGTACAACGCGGCCAGGATGCCGGGTGCGCGCGCCTCTTCCTGCTCGGCGGCGCGCTGCGCCAGGCGCGCCGCCATCTCGCTGGCGCGCGGCCATGGCCGGTCGAGCCAGGCCGCCGGCAGCAACATGGCGTCGAGCTGGCAACCGAAGCGCAGCTCGGCGCCCAGGTGGACGTGGTGCTGTTCGACGTGGCGCGGGGCGCCGCGGTTGAAGCAGAAGCGCCACGGCAGGCGCTCGCCGCCCAGCCAGCGGCACAGGGCGACCACCGCCGTCATGTGCATCTCGACCAGGGCCGGCCGGAGGCCGGGCGCGCCATAGGCGTCGACCCAGTACAGCAGCGCCACCTCGCCCCAGGTCTCGAAGCGCGGCCGCAACAGCGGCGTCAGGCGCGCGTGGAAACGGCACAGGGTTTGCAGCAGCGCGCGCAGGTCCGGCGCCTGCACCAGCGCGTGGCTGGCGGCGCCGTCGTGACCGGGCAGCAGCAGCTGGCCCAGCATGAAGCTGGTGTCGGGGCTGTCCAGCGCATGCAGGGTGTTCGCCAGTTGCTGCAGGTACTGCGCCGGCGCCACCAGACGGTCGGGATGCAAGCCTGCCAGCAGACCCGTATCGCGCAGCAGGTCGGCGTCGCTCGCATCGCGCGAGCGGCCGTATTCCAGCGCCAGCGCGGGCTGCTGCCGCGCCGGGATCGACGGTTCTCCGGCCGGCTGCCAGGCGATCACACGGCGTCCATCTGGCGGCACAAGTCGGACAGCAGCGCATCCGGCGCGCCCTGGGCGGGTGCGCAACCGTGGCGCAGCGAGATCCGCACCCGGCCCTTGGGCGCATGGTGGCGCATCGAGGACACCATGCGGCACAGGTGCTGGGCGGCGTCGCGCGCCTCACCCTCGTGCAATCCGGGCATCAGCACCGCGAAGCGGTCGCCCGCATAGCGGCACAGCAGGTCTTCGTTGCGCAGGTTCAGGAGCAGCATGTGCGCCACCGCCTGCAGCACGCGGTCGCCCTCCGCCTGGCCGTGTTCGCGGTTGATGCGGTGGAATTCGTCGATGTCGAACAGCACCAGCGCGCAGCCCTGGCCATCGTTGCGCCGGCTCTCCAGGCGCAGCTGCTCGCGCAGGTAGGCGGCGTCGGCCAGCTGGGTGATGCGGTCGAACGGGCGGTGGTTGCGAAACAGCCGCTCGCGCTTGCGCATGTGGTCGGACAGCGTGGCCTGCTCGAGCCTCCAGTAAGCCATGCCAACGGTGAGGATCAGCATCCCGAGCGGCAGCAGCGACTCCAGCGCGTTGTCCCACAACGCCGCCTTGTCGACGTCGACCACCTCGTCCAGGCAGTCGGCCCAGGAACCGAGCATGATGCAGGCCAGGCCCCCGGACAGCAGCCGCGTGACCAGCCCGTCCGGTCGGCTGGACAGCACGATCAGGCACCACAGCGCCGCCAGCAGCGAGGTGCCGCCCTCGCTGGCGATGTCGACCCAGTCCCATTCGGCCACCGGGATGACCATTCCGGCGCCGACGAACAGGAAGGCAAAGGCGCCGAGCAGCGCGCCGATCAGCAGGGCATGGCGGATCACGTTGGACATGGGGGCAGCGTTCGAAGTGGATCGCCGGAACATAGCGCAGCCAGATGACCGCAGGATGACAGGATGGCAAAGCTGTGGCATCCCGGCACGGGGTCCGAACGGCTCACGTCGCATGGCGTCCGATCGCATTCACCCGCCGCCGCCCTACGGCGTGCGCCATGGGTGGCGGGTCAATTCAGCTCATCTTCGGTCTACGCAGGCGCTCTTGCGGACCGGCGTCACCAGATCGTCACATTGAGACACCAGAATCCGCCCCACTCCAACTATCTTCTTGCCCCCATGCGCCATCTCGCCCTCCCCGCCGTCACCGCCAGCCTGCTGGCCGCCGCCGGCGTCCACGCCGCGCCGGCTCCGGCCCCGGCCGTCGAATCCAGCGTGGTCGTCACCGGCCAGCGCGCCAGCCTGGCGCGCGCCATCGCCGCCCAGGAACAGGCCGACAACATCGTCAGCGTCGTCAGCAGCGACGACATCGGTCACCTGCCGGACAAGAACGCCGCCGAGGCGCTGGCGCGCGTGCCGGGCCTGTCGGTCCAGCGCGACCAGGGCGAAGGCCGCTACGTGGTGGTGCGCGGCCTGGACGCCGACTACAACAGCGTGACCATCAACGGCGCCCTGGTGCCCTCGCCGGAAGCGACGCGCCGCGCGGTGGCGCTGGACGTGCTGCCGGCCGGCCTGGTGCGCTCGCTCGAAGTGACCAAGTCGGCCACGCCCGACCAGGACGCCAACTCGCTGGGCGGCACGGTCGAGGTCAAGACCCTGTCGGCGTTCGACCTGCCGGGCAAGCTGCTCAGCGTCGGCGTGGCCGCCAGCCACGACACCAACACCGACCAGAACAGCCCCGGCGCCAACCTGCTGTGGGCCCAGCGCTTCATGGACGGCAAGCTGGGCATCGCCGCCGGCCTGTCGGGCGAGAAGCGCAAGTTCGGCTCGGACAACGTGGAAACAGGCGGGGCCTGGGACGGCGACCGCCTGGAAGGCTTCGAGATGCGCGACTACCTGCCCACGCGTGAGCGCCGCGCCGGCGCCGTCAACCTCGACTACCGCCCGGACGCCAGCACCAGCTACGCCCTGCGCGGCTTCCTCAGCCGCTTCTCGGACGAAGAGTCGCGCGACCGCATGACCGTGGGCGACTTCGAGAACGACGACGAAAGCGTGGTCGAAGGCGAGCTCGCCCCGGCGACCGTCGAGCGCCGCCTGCGCCAGCGCAAGTACACGCAAGAGATCCGCTCGCTCACCGGCTCCATGGACCGCCGCTTCGGCGACGCCTGGAAGATGCACCTCGAAGCCGCCACCAGCCGCGCCACCGACGAGACGCCGAACGCGATCAGCGACGCGCGCTTCACCAACGTCGAGAGCTTCGAGGGTGTCGGCTTTACCAACACCCGCGCCCCGCACCTGATCGCCCCGGCCGGCGTGCTTGATGCCGCCAACTACGAGCTCGATTCGTTCGCGATCGAGCGCGCCTACGCCAGGGACACCAGCCACCAGCTGCGCCTCGACCTGCAGCGCGAATTCGACGCCGGCGACTGGAACGGCGCGCTCAAGTTCGGCGCCAAGGCCACCCGCCGCGACAAGCGCACCGACACCGACGCCTGGGAATTCGGCAGCGACGACCCGGAAGACGGCGATTACTGGGGGGCCGGCCCGACCTCGATGAGCGCCTTCGTCAATGGCACACGCATCGACTACCCGTTCGGCAACCTTGGCTACACGCTCGACCCGAACCTGGTACGCGCCCGCTTGGCCGGCCTGAACCGCGAGGGCGCGCGCGCGATCGTCGACTCGGCGCTGGACGACTTCAAGCTGCAGGAAGACATCGACGCCGCGTACGTGCAGGCCAGCCTGCGCAGCGGCGCCTGGTCGCTGCTGGCGGGCGTGCGCGCCGAGCGCACCCGCTTCAAGGCCGACGGCTCGCAAGTGACGGACGAAGAAGAGATCACGCCGCGCGGCGCTGCGCGCTCCTACACCAACTGGCTGCCGGGCGTGCACCTGCGCTACGACCTCGACCAGCACACCAGCCTGCGCGCGGCATGGAGCAACTCGGTGGTGCGCGCCAATTTCGCCCAGCTGGCGCCGGGCGTCAGCCTGGATGGCGACGATGAAGCCACCATCGGCAACCCGGACCTGAATCCGCTGCGCTCGCACAACCTGGACCTGGGCATCGAGCGCACCATCGGCGGCGACGGCGTGGTGTCGGCCTATGTCTTCACCAAGGATATCAAGGACTTCACCTACGCCACCGACCTGGCCGGCCGCGGAGACTGGGTCGACTTCAATAGCGCGATCTCGTACGCCAACGGCGAACAGGCGCGCGTGCGCGGCATCGAACTGGCCTGGCAGCAGCCGCTGCGCATGCTGCCGGCGCCGTTCAACGGCCTGCTGATCGGCATCAACGGCGCCATCACCCACTCGCGCGCCGATATCGACAGCGCCGATGGCGACGGCGGCGTGGCGTCGCGCAGCATCCGCATGCCGGGCCAGTCGAACCGCATCGGCAACCTGATGGTCGGCTACGAGTCGGGTCCGTTCAGCGCGCGCCTGGCGATGAACTACAAGTCGCCCTACCTGCTCGAACTGGGCGAGGACGTGCTCGACGCGAGCCAGGACCGCTACGTCGACACCCAGAAGCAGCTGGACTTCTCGATGTCGTTCAAGCTCGACAAACGCTGGCAGCTGACTTTCGATGCCAGCAACCTGAACAACGAAAAATACTACGTCTACATGGGCGACAAGTCCCGCAATGCGCAACATGAACAATACGGCCGCACCTTCAAGATCGGCCTGAAAGCGAGCATCTTCTAATGAAAAAAATCGTTTCCCCGATCGTTGCACTCATCGTCCTGGCGGCGCTGCACGGCGCCATGTCCGCAGCACTCGCCGCGCCGCAAGTGGCAAAGGCGCCGCTCGACGCCGAAGAACTGGCTGCCCTGCCTGGCGGCGCCTGGCTGGCGCTGGACAAGCGCGGCCTGCGCCTGGTGGGCGCCGACGGCATCGACCGCGCGACGCTGGCCCTGCGCGGCGAGCGGCTCGACGTGCGGGCTGACGTCCATCCTTCTTCAGGCGGCGCGCTGGCGGTGCTGGTCGACTCGAACCTCGAACAGGCCCAGCCCGTGCGGATCGACCTGGCGGCCGGCACGCTGACCCGCCTGCCGGCGATTCCGAGCGCCGGCTTCGGCATCGAGGCGGCCTGCATGTACCGCGACGCCCAGAACCTCGACCACGTGTTCCTGGTGGGCGCGGATGGCCAGGCGCAGCAATGGCTGCTGGGCGAGCCCCACCGCCTGGTGCGCCGCCTGGCGCTGCCGACCGGCGTCGAACACTGCCGCGTCGACGACGCCTACGCCACCCTGTTCGTGGCCGAGGAAGGCATGGGCCTGTGGGCCTATGGCGCCGACGCCGAAGGCCCGTCGGCGCGCACGCCGGTGGCGCTGCGCGCCCCCTATGGCAAGCTGAAAGGTGAAGTCAAAGGCTTGGCCGTGCTGCCGGGCGGCGTCGCCGCCCTCGGAGAAAAAGGCGAGCTGCTCGGCTGGCGCCGCGCCGGCGCCGCATGGCAGGCATTGCCGGCGCGTGCGCTCGGCGCCGAACAACTGGTGGCCCTGGGCGGCGCCGCCCTGATGGTGCAGACGAAAAAAGGCTGGCAGTCGCCGGCCCTGGCCTGGAAAGCCGGCAGCGCGCCGCCGCGTTCCCTGCCGATCGTGATGCCGCGCATGCAGACCGCGCCGGTGGCGCAGATGGGCGACGCGGCCGACGACCCGGCGATCTGGGTCAACCCGCTTGATGCCAGCAAGTCGCGCATCCTCGGCTCCAACAAGAAGCAGGGCCTGCTGGTGTATGACCTGGACGGCCGCCAGACCCAGTTCCTGGCTTCCGGCCGCCTGAACAACGTCGACGTGCGCCAGGACCTGCGCTTCGAGGGCCAGCGCGTCGACCTGGCGCTGGCCACCCAACGCGACGAGCAGGCGATGGTGCTGTACACGATCGACGCCGGCGGCGAGCTGGCGGAAGCGGCGCGCCTGCCGACCGGCCTGGGCGACATCTACGGCACCTGCCTGTACCGCACGCCGGAAGGCGGCCTGGATGCTTTTGTGAACGACAAGGACGGCCGCTACGAGCACTGGCAGATCACCCGCAGCGGCGGAAAATACGGCGCCAGGCTGGCGCGCCAGTTCAGGGTCGCGACGCAACCCGAAGGCTGCGTGGCGGACGACCGCAGCGGCCTGCTGTTCGTGGGCGAAGAAGACAAGGCGCTGTGGGTCACGTCGGCCAGGGCCGACCAGCCGGCCAAGCTCGAGATGGTGATGCCGGTGGGCGAATGGCTGCACGACGACATCGAGGGCATGGGCATCTACCACGGCGACAAGCGCAGCTACCTGGTGGTGTCGAGCCAAGGCAACAGCAGCTACGTGGTGTTCGATGCGGCGGCGCCGTTCAAGGTGCGCGGCGCGTTCCGGGTCGGCATGGATCCGGTGGCCGGCATCGATGGCGCCTCCGAGACCGATGGCCTGGAAGTGAGCTCGGCGAACTTCGGCGGCCCGTTCGCGCGCGGCATGCTGGTGGTGCATGACGGCTTCAAGCGCATGCCCGAAGGCGCCCAGAACTACAAGGCGGTGGCCTGGGACGACGTCGCCAAGGCCCTGAAGCTGGAAGATTGAGGCGGCGCGGGTTCCGCCAGGTGGCTGCTCAACCAGCGCGCCACCTCGGCCGCCCGCTCCTCGATCCGCGGCCCGAAGCCCTGGCTCGCCAGCAGCGCGATGCCGTTCGGGTTGCGCAACACGCCCGGCGCCAGCACCGGCTGGCCGCTGGCGGTGTCGATGAAGAACGGCGCCAGCTGCTCGCGCAGCAGCGGCGCCAGCACCAGGTTGTGCGAGGACACCAGCACCAGGTCGCGCCCGGCCAGCTGCTCCAGCACGGCGCATGCCGCCGAGACCGACTCCAGGTGGTTCGTGCCGCGGAACACCTCATCGATCAGGCAGATGCCCGGCGGCTGGCCGGCGGCATCCAGCAATTCCTTCGCGCGCCGCAGCTCCGCCATGTACAGGCTCTCGCCGCCCAGCAGCGAATCCTCGCTGCGCATGCTGGCGCGCACCGGCAGCGCCGGCAGGCAGGCGCGCGTCGCGTAACAGAAGCCGAAGGCGCGCGCCGCGATCGCGTTCAGGCCCACCATCCGCAGGAAGGTGCTCTTGCCCGAGGCGTTCTGGCCGGAGACGAAGGCGCCTTTTCCTTGCAGCGTCACCGACAGCGCGGCCGGCTGCGCCATCAGGGGGTGGACGCCGCCCTCCAGCACCAGCGTGCGCGCGTCGCCGCGTTCAGCCCAGCACCAGCGCCCGATCGATGCCAGGTGGCGCGCCAGGGTCACGTCGGCCTCCAGGTTGGCGCAGGCGAGGTAGCACTCGCGCAGGAAGGCACGCTCGGTGTGGACGATGCGCAGCGTCTTGAAGTAATGCGCCACGTTGTCGGCCGCGAACCAGTCGGCATACTGCTTCGCGGCCGGGATCATGCGCAGGCTCGGCGAACGCGCCAGGCGCACGTGCAGGCGCTCGGCGCTGGCGCGCGCCTCCATGAAGGTCTCCAGCATCGGCCCGCCCTGCTTGCCCAGCAAACTGGTCGTGCGCAGCAGCGCGTGCAGGGCGCGGATGGTGGCGGTCCATTCCTCGACCGGGCGGTGATAGCGGATCTGCAGCGCCATCAGCGGGGCGAGGGCCGCCAGCGTCAGCGCCCACCCGAACGGCAGGGTGACCAGGGCCGCGAGCGACAGCAGCAGGGCCAGCGGCAGCAGCCATAGCCAGCGCGACCAGAACGGGATGGTCGGCGCCGCATCCTGGAGCAGCAGGTCGGCCACCTCGGCGTCGGCATGGCGCAAGGTCGACAGGCTGGCGTCGATCGCCTCCAGGCGCGCGCGATCGTCCATCAGCGCCTGCAGGCGAGTGCGTTGCATCGTGCAGGCGGCATCGTCGATGCCGGCGCGCAGGCGCTGGTGCAATACCTGGCGCCCGAAGATGCTGGCGTCGGGCGCCAGTTTGTCTTCGAAGGATGCGAGCAGCAGGTCGTCCCAGGTCTGGTCGTCGATGCCTGCGGCGCCATCGAGGCGGTGCAGGCGTCCGATCTCTTCAGAGGTAAAGAAGTGGCGCGGAGGCGGCGGGGTCACTGGCGCGAGGCTGCGCCACAGGTCTTGCAGGCGGTCGAACAACGACAAGGTCTGTCCTTGGGGGAGAACCGGCGGCGCCGGGTGCCAGTCCAACATACGGACGGGATTGCCAACTTGCAAGATCGCAAACAGTTGCTGGGTGAAATTACCCGTGACGGGTAGGCGACATTGAATCCGACAACGTACGTTTCCCGGCGCGCCGGTCACGGTGGCCAACCGCGCCAGCGCCCACGGCCTGGCGATCCGCGACAACAAGCTGTATCTCGTCACCGTCAAGGAGCTGTTCGTCGCCGACATCAGGCCAGACGGCCGCCTGGGCGAACTGACCATGCTGGTCGGCGACCTGCCCGATTCGGGCCAGCATCCGAACCGCGCCATGGCCTTCGGCCCGGACGGCATGCTGTACCTGAGCGTCGGCAGCACCTGCAACGAGAGCAATGTGGAAAACGCCACCCTGCTGCGCGTATCCCGCGACGGCAAGAGCCGCACCATCTTCGCCAGCGGCCTGCGCAACCTGATCGGTTTCGGCTGGCATCCGACCACGGGCGAGCTGTGGGGCTTCGACCACGGCATCGACTTCCTGGGCGACGACGTCCAGCCAGAGGAGATCAACAAGATCGAGCTGGGCAAGCAATACGGCTGGCCGCACGTGTATGGGGCCGGCGAGATCTACCCGCAAAGCACGCCGCAGGGCGAGATCACCAAGCAGCAGTGGAAGGAACGCAGCACCCCGATGGTGCTGGGCTACACCGCCCACGAGGCGCCGATGCAGTGGGTATGGGGTGCCGGCAGCGCCTTCCCCGCGGAGTATCAAGGCGACGCCTTCGTCACCATGCGCGGTTCGTGGAACCGGGTGCCGGCATCCGGCTACGAGATCGTGCGCGTGCGCTACCAGGACGGCCAGCCGACCTCGGTGGAACCGTTCGTCACCGGCTTCCTGACCGATGGCGGCAAGACCCATATCGCGCGTCCGGTCGGCCTCGCGCTGGCCAAGGACGGCGCGCTCCTAATGGCGGACGACGCCAACGGCGTGATCTACCGCATCGCCTATACCGGCGGCAAGGCGGCCGCCGCCACGCCGCCGAAGGCGCCAGCGGGTCCGATGGAAGAGCAGGTCAACAAGGGCAACAAGGTCCCGCTGGCGAACCAGCGTCCCGAGACCGAAGCCAAGGGCCAGTTGAGCGTGACGTCGCCGAGCTTCAGCGCCAACGGGATGATGGACGAGCGCTACACCGAGTATGCGGACGGCGTCTCGCCGGCGCTGTCCTGGAAAGCCGTGGCGGGCGCGAAGTCGTACGCGGTCATCGTGGAAGACCCGGACGCCAAGCCGGTCACGCCCTTCGTACACTGGGTGATGTGGAATATCCCGGCCACCATCACCAGCGTACCGGAAGGCGTGCAGGAGCAGCCGCGCCTGTCCGACCCGGACGGCGTGCTGCAGGGCCGCACCACGCGCGGCGCGCCCGGCTACTATGACCCCAAGCCGCCGGTCGGCGAGGCGGCGCACCGCTACCACTTCCAGGTCTATGCCCTCGACAAGATGCTCGACGTGCCATTCGGCGCCGACCGCGACCAGGTGCTGGCGGCGATGAAGGGCGATGTGCTGGCCAAGGGCGAAATCGTCGGCAGGTACGGCCAGAAGCAGCAGCCGCAGAAGTGAGCGCGACGCGGACAGTCCTGTCCGCGAACGACCGCAGGGAGGCCGGACGGACATCGCGGACAGCGGCGTTCGCCGGCCCTCACCTTAGGAATCAATAACTTACATCCTGGCATGGATCGTGCTGTAACGACAAGCAACCCGTCGTTACTGGACACGCCATGATTCGCGATACATCCCTGCAAGACGCCGTCGTCGCCCCGCCGGCCGGCCACAAGATCAAGCGCCGCGCGCTGCTGCTAGGGGGCGCCGTCGCCCTGGCCGCCGCCAGTTTCTCCCTGTACGCCGCCTGGAGCGGCAGCGAACATTCCGTCTCCGCCAGCCGCGTGCGCATCGCCGAAGTCCAGCGCGGCACGCTGGTGCGCGACGCCGCCGTCAACGGCCGCGTCGTGGCCGCCGTCAGCCCCACCCTGTATTCCACCGCCCCCGCCACCGTCAACCTGAAGGTCGCCGCCGGCGACACCGTCAAGAAGGGCGACGTGCTGGCGGTGCTCGAGTCGCCCGACCTGACCGACGCCCTCAAGCGCGAAGTCTCGACCTACGAACAGCTCAAGGCCGAGGTGGCGCGCCAGCAGATCCTGGCGCGCAAGCAGCAACTGCTGGCCCGGCGCGAAGCCGACACCGCCGAGATCGAGCGCCTGTCGGCCCAGCGCACCGTGGAGCGCTACGACAGCGTGGGCGTGGTCGGCATCATCGCCGAGATCGACTACCAGAAGGCCCAGGATGCCCTCAACTCGGCCGGCATCCGCGCCAAGCACGCGGCGCAGGCGGCCAACCTCGAAGGCGACGACGTCCAGCTGGCGATCCGCACCAAGACCAACGAGATGGAGCGCGCGCGCCTGTCGATGGCCAACGCCCAGCGCAGGGTCGACGAACTGACCGTACGCGCGCCGGTGGACGGCTTCATCGGCACCCTGAACGTGCAGAACCGCATGGTGGTGATCGCCAATGCCCCCTTGATGACGCTGGTCGACCTGTCCAAGCTCGAAGTCGAGGTCGAGGTGCCCGAAACCTATGCCGGCGACCTGGGCCTGGGCATGAGCGCCGAGATCACCCTGCCCTCGGGCCGCGCCACCGGCAAGCTGTCGGCGCTGTCGCCCGAGGTGGTCAAGAACCAGGTGCTGGCGCGGGTGCGCTTCGACGGCGAGCAGCCCAAGGGCCTGCGCCAGAGCCAGCGCGTCAGCGCGCGCCTCCTGATCGAGGAAAAGCCGAACGTCCTGATGGTGCAGCGCGGCCCCTTCCTCGAAAACGAAGGCGGCCGCCACGCCTATGTGATGCGCGACGGCGTCGCGCAGCGCACCCCGATCCAGGTCGGCGCCACCAGCATCTCGGCGGTCGAGATCCTGTCCGGCCTGCAGGCCGGCGACAAGGTGGTGGTGGCCGGCACCGACGCCTTCGAGAACGCCGCACGTGTTTCGATCAACTGACATTATCCAGAACAAGGAGCCAACCATGCTGCGCATGACCAACCTGAGCAAGGTGTACCGCACCCACATGATCGAGACGCACGCGCTGCGCGGCTTCGAGATCCACGTCAGCCAGGGTGAATTCGTCACCGTGACCGGTCCGTCCGGCTCGGGCAAGACCAGCTTTTTGAACATCGCCGGCCTGCTCGAGGAATTCACCTCGGGCGAATACGTGCTCGACGGCGTCAACGTGAAGGGCCTGGACGACGCGGCGCGCTCGCGCCTGCGCAACGAGAAGCTGGGCTTCATCTTCCAGGGCTTCAACCTGATCCCGGACCTGAACCTGTTCGACAACGTCGACGTGCCGCTGCGCTACCGCGGCTTCAATGCGCGCGAACGCAAGGAGCGCATCGAGGACGCGCTGGCCAAGGTCGGCCTGGCCTCGCGCATGAAGCATTACCCGGCCGAGCTGTCGGGCGGCCAGCAGCAGCGCGTGGCGATCGCGCGCGCGCTGGCCGGCTCGCCCAAGCTGCTGCTGGCCGACGAACCGACCGGTAACCTGGACACGCAGATGGCGCGCGGCGTGATGGAGCTGCTGGAAGAGATCAACGCCGCCGGCACCACGATCCTGATGGTGACCCACGATCCGGAACTGGCGGTGCGCACCCATCGCAACGTGCACATCATCGACGGCCAGGTGTCCGACCTGGTGCGCCGTTCGCCGTCGCTGGTCGACAGCGTGGCTTCCGTCCCAGCCTGAGGAGCGGTCATGTTCGGCTATTACTTCAAGCTCGGCGTGCGCAGCCTGCGCCGCAACCGCTACCTGACCGCGCTGATGGTGCTGACCCTGGCCATCGGCGTGGCCGCCAGCGTCTCGACGCTCGCCATCCTGCACGCGATGTCGGGCGACCCGATCCCATCGAAGAGCGACCGCCTGTTCGTGCCCTTCATCGACAACGCCCAGCCCGAAGGCTATATCCCGGGTTCCGAGCACATCGACATGCAGATGACCTACAAGGACGCGATGAACCTGCTGCGCGCCAAGCCGGGCGACCGTGGCACGGCCATGTACGGCACCGGCATGCCGATCGAGCCGCCGCGCACCGACATCCCGGCCTTCACCGGCTATGGCCTGGCGCCGACGCGCGATTTCTTCGCCATGTTCGAGGTGCCCTTCCTGCATGGCCAGCCGTGGAGCGTCGAGGACGAGACGCGCGGCGCCAACGTCGTGGTGCTGAGCCGCGCGGTGGCGGAGAAGCTGTTCGGCGACGCCAGCCCGGTCGGCCAGCGCCTGCGCATGGGTGGCGAACCGTTCACCGTGGTGGGCGTGCTCGACGAATGGAATCCAATGCCGCGCTACTACAAGCTGATCGGCAGCGGCCCGGCCACCGGTGAAGATTTCATGATTCCCTTCACCACCGCGGTGCGGCGCGAGTTGCCGGCTTACGGCAGCGTCAACTGCAGCGAGTCGCGCGATTCAGGCTTTGCCTCGCTGCTGGCCTCGGAATGCACCTGGATCCAGCTCTGGCTCGAAACCCGTTCAGGCATGGACCGCGCCGACCTGCACGCCTTCCTCGAAAACTACGCGAGCGAGCAGCGCAAGCTGGGCCGCCTGAAGCGCCAGGCCCCGGTCGAGCTGTACAACGTGATGGAATGGATGGAAAAGCAGAAGGTGGTGGGCAACGATACCCGGCTGTCGGCCTGGCTCGCCTTCGGCTTCCTGCTCCTGTGCCTGGTCAACACCGTCGGCCTGCTGCTGGCGAAGTTCTCGGTGCGCGCCTCCGAGGTCGGCATCCGCCGCGCGCTGGGCGCCTCGCGGCGCGACATCTTCCGCCAGTTCCTGATCGAGACCGGCGTGGTCGGCCTGGCCGGCGGCGTGCTGGGACTGGCGCTGGCCTTTGGCGCGCTGGCCCTGATCGGCATGGAAAGCAAGAGCATGGCGGCCGTGGCGCGCATGGACTGGCAGATGCTTGCCTTGACCTTCGTGCTGTCGATCTGCGCCGCGCTGGTCGCCGGCCTGCTGCCGACCTGGCGCGCCTGCCAGGTGACGCCGGCCATCCAGCTCAAATCGCAATAATCATCAGGGGGACTGAATATGGAAATCCGACCAATCCTGTCCGCGCTGCTGCGCAACAAGACCGGCCCGATCCTGGTGGCGATGCAGGTCGCCCTGAGCCTGGCGATCCTGGCCAACGCCCTGCACATCGTGAACGAAAGGCGCGAGGTGGCGTCGCGCCCTTCCGGCCTCGACGACGAAGCCTCGACCTTCTACTTCTCAGTGCGCAACCTGAACCAGGACACGCCCGAGCAGATGCTGGCCACCATCAAGCGCGAGCTGGACGTGCTGCGCGCCGTGCCAGGTGTCGTGGCCGCGGGCCAGGTGTCGCAGATGCCGATGTCGCAAAGCGGCAGCACCACCAGCGTCGCCGCCGATCCGCGCCAGGAGCGCGAGAGCGCCTATGCGTCGGCCTATATGTCGGACGGCTCGATGGTCAAGACTTTCGGCCTGAAGCTGGTCGAAGGCCGCGACTTCCTGGCGCACGAAATCCCGGAAGTCAACCAGGCCACCAACCGCGAGCTGCCGACCATGATCCTCATGACGAAGGCGCTGGCCGAGAAGCTGTGGCCCGACGCGCCCGCGGTCGGCAAGACCATGTACTTCGGCACCGGCAGCGAAGCGCGCGGCGCCCAGGTGGTCGGCGTGGTCGAGCGCCTGCAGACCATCCACGCCGAAGTGGGCCAGGATGCCGAGTATTCGATCCTGATCCCGGCGCTCATGTACGGTACGCCCGGCACGATGTATGCGCTGCGCAGCGAAGCGGGCGAGCGCGACCGCGTGATGCGGGAAGCCGAACAGGCGCTGCGCAAGTCGTCGGCCACGCCGATGATCCTGCGCATCGCGACCGTCGAGGGCGACCGCAAGGACCGCTACCGCGCCGACATGGCGCTGTCGTGGATGCTGGTGACGGTGAGCGCGCTGCTGCTGCTGGTGACCTGCAGCGGCATCGTCGGCATGGCCAGCCTGTGGGTGACCCAGCGCCGCAAGCAGATCGGCGTGCGGCGCGCGCTGGGCGCGCGGAGAATCGACATCCTGCGCTACTTCATCCTGGAAAACGTCATGATCACCAGCGGCGGCGTGGTCGGCGGCGTGCTGCTGGGCGTGGGCCTGAACCAGCTCCTGGTGAGCAAGCTGGAAATGACGCGCCTGCCGCTGCCCTACCTGATCGCCGGCGCCCTGCTGTTCTGGGCGATCGGCATCCTCGCCGCCTATGGCCCGGCCTGGCGCGCGGCCAGCATCTCGCCGGCGCTGGCCACCCGCAGCACCTGACCCGGACAGTGCTATGCTGGCGGCCATGCCCACAGTTCTCATCATTGACGACAATGCCGCCGTCGCCATGGCGCTCGAAGTGCTGTTCTCGCTGCACGACATCGCGGCGCTGCGCGCTGCCTCGCCCGAGGAGGGCCTGGACCTTCTCGGCCGCGAACCGGTCGACCTGGTGATCCAGGACATGAACTTCACGGCCGACACCACGTCGGGCGAGGAAGGCGTGGCGCTGTTTCGCGAGATCCGCCTGCGCCATCCCGACCTGCCGGTGATCCTGCTCACCGCCTGGACCCACCTGGATGCGGCGGTCGACCTGGTCAAGGCGGGCGCCGCCGACTATCTTTCCAAACCCTGGAACGACGAGCGCCTGCTGGCCACGGTCGGCAACCTGATCGAGCTGGGCCAGGCCAATCGCGCGCTCGGTAGCCGCCTGCAGCGCGAACGCAAGGCCAAGCGCGAGCTCGAGCTGAACTTCGACCTGCGCGGCCTGGTGTGGCAGGACCCGGCCACCGAACGCGTGCTGCACCTGGCCTGCCAGGTCGCGCGCGCCGACGTGCCGGTCTTGATCACGGGGCCCAACGGCACCGGCAAGGAGCGCATCGCCGAAATCATCCAGACCAATTCACAAGTGGCCGCCGGTCCCTTCGTGGTGCTCAATTGCGGCGCCCTGCCGTCCGAGCTGATCGAGGCCGAGCTGTTCGGCGCCGATGCCGGCGCCTATACCGGCGCCTCGAAGGCGCGCGAAGGCAAGTTCGAGGCGGCCGACGGCGGCACCCTGTTCCTCGACGAAATCGGCAACCTGCCGCTGGCCGGGCAGATGAAGCTGCTGCGGGTGCTGGAAACCGGCCGCTTCGAGCGGCTCGGCTCGAACCGCGAGCGGCAAGTGAAGGTGCGCGTGATCAGCGCCACCAATGCCGATCTCTCCGCGATGATCCGCGCCGGGACCTTCCGCGAAGACCTGTTCTATCGCCTGAACGTGATCGAGCTGCGCCTGCCGCCGCTCGCGAGCCGTCCGGGCGACATCCTGCCGCTGGCGCAATCATTCCTGGCGCACGGCAAGGCCCTGCATCCGGCGGCCGAGGCGGCACTGCTGGCCCATCCCTGGCCCGGCAATGTGCGCGAACTGAAGAACGTGATGGCGCGCGCCAACCTGCTGTCGGGCGGCGCCACCATCACGGTGGCGGACCTCGGCCTGCCCGCGGCCAGCCTGCCGGCCCAGGACCTTGATCCCGACCGCGACGCCATCGTGGCGGCGCTGGCGCGCGCCGGCGGGGTGGTGGCGCAGGCGGCAAACGAACTTGGCCTGTCGCGCCAGGCGCTGTACCGCCGCATGGAGCGGCTTGGGATCGAACGTCCGTGAGCGAACGCCAGGCGCCGGCCCGGACCAGGTTCTCGCTGGTCACGCGCCTGTCGGCGCTGGTCGGCACCCTGCTCGTGCTGGCCATGCTGGCCGCGCTCGGCCTGGACGCCCTGTTCCCCGGCCGCCCGCTGCTGGTCGCGGGCCTGTGCCTGCTCGGATTGCTGCCGGTCGCGATCATCACCCTGCGCGCGCAAGTCCAGCCGATCCTGTCGCTGTTTCGCGCGCTGGAAGGCACGGTGGACAGCTACCGCGACGGCGACTTTTCGTTCAGCCTGCATTGGCCGCACAACGACGAGCTGAGCGACCTGATCGCGGCCCATAACCGGCTGGGCGCCGTCCTGCGCGAGCAGCGCCTGGGCCTGGCCCAGCGCGAGCTGCTGCTCGATTCGATGGTGCAGAACACGCCGGTGGCGATGCTGCTGGTGGCGGATACGGTCGGCCACGCCGGCGTCATCGTCTATGCCAATGTCGCCGCCCGCCAGTTGCTGGCGCATGGCCGCAAGCTCGAGGGGCACGCCCTGCGCGCCGTGCTCGACGAGGCGGCGCCGGCCCTGCGCGAAGCGCTGGCGCGGGGCGGCGACGGCCTGTTCAGCGCCGGCGAAGGCGAGAACGAAGAGGTGTATCACCTGGCGCGCAGCACCTTCAACCTGAACGGCCGCCGCCACGAGTTGCTGCTGCTGCGCCAGCTGACGGCCGAACTGCGGCGCCAGGAAGTGCAGACTTGGAAGAAGGTGATCCGCGTGATCAGCCATGAGCTCAACAACTCGCTGGCGCCGCTCGCCTCGCTCGCGCATTCCGGCGCCGAGCTGGTGCGGCGCGGGCAGGTGGAGCGCCTCCCGCAGATTCTCTCGACCATCGGCGAACGCACCCGCCACCTGGAGAGCTTCATCCTCGGCTATGCGTGCTTCGCCAAGCTGCCGACGCCGCGCCTGGAAGCCTGCCCGTGGTCAGAGCTGGTCGCACGCCTGGCCGGCCAGGTCGATTTTTCCGTCGAAGGCGAGCTGCCGCCCGACCCGGCCTGGGTCGACGCCGCCCAGCTCGAGCAGGCACTCCTGAACCTGCTCAAGAACGCGCACGAATCCGGATCCAGGCCAGACCGGGTCCAGCTGCAGGTGCGGCGCGTGCAGGACCAGCTGCGCATCGACGTACTCGATCGCGGCAGCGGCATGAGCGAGGCGGTGCTGACCCAGGCGCTGGTGCCCTTCTATTCGACCAAGCGCAGCGGCACCGGCCTGGGGCTGGCGCTGGCGCGCGAGATCGCCGAGGCCCACGGCGGACGCATCCTGCTCGCCAACCGTGACGGCGGCGGGCTTGCCGTCACGCTGTTCCTGCCGGGGCTGCCGGCAGCTTCCCCCACCTGAAAGGACATCATGCTGACCGTCATCGGCAAGGCCACCTCGATCAATGTGCGCAAGGTGCTGTGGACCTGCACCGAACTGGGCTTGCCGTTCGTGCGCGAGGAGTGGCAGGACGGCCACGCGGCGCTGAACCCGAACCGCATGGCGCCGGTGCTGGTCGACGACGGCTTCGTGTTGTGGGAATCGAACACCATTTGTCGCTACCTGTGCGAGCGCCACGCCGGGGCGTCGCTGTGGCCGGCCGAGGCGCGGGCGCGCGCCCGCGTCAGCCAGTGGATGGACTGGCAGGCCACCGAATTAAACACGGCCTGGCGCTATGCCTTCATGGCGCTGGTGCGCAGCAGCCCGGCGCACCGGGACCCGGCGCTGATCGAGGCCGGCATCGCAGGCTGGAACCGCCACGTCGGGCTGCTCGATGCGCACCTGGGCGACAACGGCCCCTGGATCGCCGGCGCCGGCTTTTCGCTGGCCGACATCGTGCTCGGCCTGTCGGTCAACCGCTGGCTGATGACGCCGATGGCGCGGCCCGACTATCCCCACGTGGCGGCCTGGTACGCGCGTCTTGGCGAACGTCCGGGCTTCGGCGCCTGGTGCGGCAACGGGGTGGCATGAGCCGTCTCTGGTAAGATCGGCTCTGATTTTCCAGCCGCTCGACCATGCCGCCGTCCACCATCGATCCCCGCTTCGCCCAGCCCGGCCATCCGCCCGCCACCATCGACGAATTCGAAGGCGTGCGCTTCCTGCACCTCGGCACCTCCTGGGTGCAGGGCGCGATGCGCCTCGCCAAGCCGGACACGATCGAGCTCGAATACGTGCAGATGATGATGATGTGGACGCTGTTCCAGCGCGCGCCGCGCCACATCGCCCAGCTCGGGCTGGGCAGCGCCGCGCTCACCAAGTTCTGCTACCAGCGCTTTCCCGAGGCGAAGGTCACGGCGATCGAACTCAATCCCAACGTGATCGCGATCTGCCGTGCGCTGTTCGGCCTGCCCGACAACGATGCCCGCCTGGACGTGCGCGAAATGAATGCGCTCGACTTCGTGCTCGACCGCGCCAACCATGGCAAGTTCGACGTGCTGCAGGTCGACCTGTACGACCAGGACGCGCGCGGCCCGGTGCTCGATTCGGTCGAGTTCTATCAGGGCTGCCGCGATTGCCTGGCGCCGGGCGGCATCGTGACCGCCAATGTGTTCGGCGACTTCAGCAACTACGACAAGAACTTCCTGCACATGGAGCAGGTCTTCGACGCCGTCGCCTGGCTGCCCGAGGTGCACGATGCGAATATCGTCGTGCTGGCCTTCGGAGAGGCTCCCGAACTCGACTTCGCGGAGCTGTACGAGCGCGCCGGCGAGATCAAGCGGCGCCTGAACCTGCCGGCCAAGAACTGGGTCAACGGCCTCAAAGAGTGGATGCGCGACCACTCGTGATCGTGTGGCGCGGCGTGGGCGGGCGGCGTCCTGGACGGGGGCCGGTCACGCCCAGTTCGGACGCCGGCACCGGCGCGCCGAGCAGCGCGAACACCGCGCCGCAGGGTTCGCGCTCCAGCGCCAGCACCGGGAACACCCGTTCGAGATTGGCATACTTGGCCCAGGCGCCGGCGCCGCGCGACTGGCTCGGCGGGATCGACATCGCGGCAAAGCCGCGTGCGCCGTTCTCGAGCGCCGCGATGCTGCGCACGCGGGCGGCGCACGCGTTTCCGTCCAACCTCGCGTCGGATACGTGGGGCTCGCCGGCGTCCATGCAGCGCACCCGCAGCTGCGCGCCGGGCAGCGGATGGTCATGGATCTTCTGGTTGGGAGCGTGCCAGAGCTGCATCAGCACGATGCCGGTCGGCCCGTGGGCGTCCCAGGCGCTTTCGAGGCTGCCGTGGTGCTGGAGGCCGTAGCGCTTGCATAGCTGGGTGATATTCATCTAGTCGTTCCGTTGCCGTTGGCGCCGCTCGCGGCTGCGGCGAGCGGCGGGATCCTGCATGGCGCGCAGCAGGATCTCTCGTGAGACATCGCAGCTCTCGAGGTACACCAGCCCGGCCGACACGCCGCGCGTCTCGGCCAGGAACAACGCATATTCGGTAGCGAGCGCGGACCGCTCGTCGATTCGTCGTTGGATCATGATGTGGCTGCCTACGAAGTGCGGCGAAAGCGCCGGCTTGAGATGTAATGCTAAAGCCACTCGGCAGCACACCCTTGGAAATCTTGTTAGAGAACGTAACAATCCAGCAAACTCTCTGCAGCAACATTTCTTACCAAAAATTTCTTTATTCTCAATGCATTACCCGACACTCATGAAAATGTCGTGAAGTGTGAGGGCGCGTCTCTTTTGCGCGACGGCCACCCTACCTATTTACCTTCGTATTTACTTATTTCAATAACTTCGTGGTGTGCAGACATATCTCATTGCTAACATCAAATGACATCCGGACAGGCGGATGACATGACAAAACTCAATGCAGGGGGAAGAGGATGACCAGGAAGTTGAACAAGAAAACACTGCCGCAACGCGCCCTGCTGGCGTCGGCACTGATGGCGGCGCTGGCGCCGGCCAGCGCCCAGGAGACGGACAGCAATATGTCGCAGGTCGTGGTGCTCGGCTCGCGCACCCAGGCCAAGACCGCGCTCGACACCGCGGTTCCGGTGGGCCTCATCAACAGCAAGGACATCCAGTCCGCCGGCACGCTCGAGCTGGGCAAGGTGCTGCAAGACCTCGACCCTTCGTTCAACTTCACCAGCACCTTCGTGAGCGACGGCACCGACATCATCCGCCCCGCCACCCTGCGCGGCCTGGGCCCGGACCAGCTGCTGGTGCTCATCAACGGCAAGCGCCGTCACCAGCAAGCCCTGGTCAACGTGCAGCAGACCATCGGCCGCGGTTCGGCCGGCACCGACATCAATGCGATCCCGCTGTCGGCGATCCAGTCGATCGAGGTGCTGCGCGACGGCGCGGCGGCGCAGTACGGCTCGGACGCGATCGCGGGCGTGATCAACATCATCCTCAAGAAGGGCGCCGGCAACGGCACTTTGAGCGCCAGCGCCGGCACCACCGACGAAGGCGATGGCGACACCTATTCGGCCAGCGCCAACCGCGGCTTCGCGCTGGGGGCCGACGGCGGCTACCTGAACCTGTCGGTCGAGGCCAGGAAGCGCGACGAAACCAATCGCGCCGGCCCGGACACCCTGCGTGTCGACCCGCCGCGCGTGACCCAGCGCCTGGGCGACAGCAACGCCAAGGACTACTATCTGTGGATGAATTCGGCCATCCCGACCGCCGGCGGCGAACTGTATGCCTTCGGCGGCGCCTCCAGGCGCAAGGGCGATTCGGGCGGCTTCTTCCGCCCGGCCGAGGATTCGCGCAACGTGCCCGAGCTCTATCCGAACGGCTTCCTGCCGAATATCGTGACCACCGTGCAGGACGCTTCGCTGGCCGTCGGCTACCGCCACGACCTGCCCAACGGCTGGAACGCCGACGTCAGCGTCAACCACGGCCGCAGCCAGCTCAAGTTCCACGAGCGGAACTCGGTCAATGTCAGCTACTGGTACGAGAACGGCGAATCGCCGACGTCGGCCGACACCGGCACGCTCAAGTTCGAGCAGACCACCTTCAACCTCGATTTCAAGGGGCCGGTGAACGTGCTGGGCGGCGAGCTGTTCGTGGCCGCCGGCTTCGAATGGCGGCGCGACAACTACGAAATCGAGGCTGGCGACCCGGTCTCGTACCAGTATGGCCGCAACAACAATCCGGCCATCATCATCCGCGACCAGAACGGCGGCATCGCCGCCTCGGGCATCCAGGGCTTCCCCGGCTACACCCCGAGCACCGCGGTCGACGAGGGCCGCCACAACACCGCCTACTACCTGGACCTCGAGCGCAAGTTCGGCGCCAGCGTCACGCTCGGCGCCGCGGCGCGCCACGAACGCTACTCGGACTTCGGCAACACCACGATCGGCAAACTGAGCCTGCGCTGGGACCCAAGCCGCACGGTCGGGATCCGCGGCAGCGCCTCGACCGGCTTCCGGGCGCCGGGCGTGCAGCAGAAGTTCTACAGCTCGGTCTCGACCAACCTGAACGCCGCCGGCGTGCTGACCGAGACCCTGACCGCGCGCGAAGACAGCGCCGTCACGCGCGCCTTCGGCATCGCGCCGCTGCAGGAAGAAACCTCGAAGAGCGCCAGCATCGGCATGATCCTGCGCCCGAGCCAGGGCTTCTCGCTCACCGCCGACGTCTACCGCACCAAGATCGACGACCGCATCGTCTTCTCCAGCAATATCGCGCCGGAGTCCGGCCCCTGCCCGACGCCGGCCGCCTGCCCGATCCGCAACATCCTCGATCCGCTGCGCGTGGGCCAGGCCCAGTTCTTCACCAATGCGATCGACACCACCACCACCGGCTTCGACCTGGTGGCGCAGCAGACCATCCGCAGCCAAGGCTCGACCCTGGTGCTGTCGGGCCAGCTGGGCTTCAACAAGACCGAGGTCGACGACCGTCACTCGCAGTCGCCGGTGCTCACCGGCGCCCAGCTGTTCGACGACGCCCAGGTGACGCTGATCGAACGCGGCCAGCCGCGCAAGCACCACGTGGTGTCGGCCGACTACACCACCGGACCGTGGAACGTGACGGCGCGCGCCAACTACTTCGGCGAGGTGCAGGGGCAAGGGTTCACGGCGCCGTTCGTGCAGACCTGGGAGGCGAAGTGGATCGTCGACCTGACCGGCCGCTATGCCTTCAACAAGAACCTCAGCCTGTCGGCGGGCGTGAACAACCTGTTCGACACCTATCCGACGCGCTGGGACCCCGAACGCGCGGCGCCTTTCCCGCAGATGGGCTTCACGCACTGCTGGGAGACCTGCCCGTTCGGCATGAATGGGCGCTCGGCCTACGTCAAGGCGGACTATACGTTCTGAGACTGGCGCGCTCGGCTCAGCGCAGTGCCGAGCGCAGTCCGGACGCCTCGAAATACACATGGCGGACCACCGGATTGGCGGCGCCGATCGCCGTTTCGATGCGGGCGATCGCCTGCTCCACTTCGCTGATCTGCAGCCCACGGCGGAACTGCACGGAGGCTGCGAGCAGCACCTCCTCAGGGCCCAGCTGCATGGTGCGCAGGCTCGCCACGCTCTCGAGCGCCGGCTCGCGCAGGAACAGCGCGCGCAACGACTCCAGTTGCGCGCCGTCGATGCCCTCCCCCACCAGCAGGCCGCCGGTCTCGCGCGCCAGCGTGACGGCCGCCCCCACCAGCAGCAGCCCGATCAGGATCGACGCCGCCGGGTCGGCGTAGGGATTGTCCAAATAATGGCCGACAGCGATGCCGGCCGCAGCGATCGCGATGCCCAGCAGCGCCGCCGAATCCTCGATGAATACAGTAAATATCGAGGCGTCCTTGCTGGCGCGGACCGTTTGCCACAGCGTCATGCCGGGACCGCGCTTCGCGTTGAGCGCCTTGCGCGACACATTCCAGCTATAGCCCTCGAACAGGGCGGCGGCGCCCAGGACCACATAGTTCCATAGCGGGTCCTCCAGTGGCGGCGGATCCTGCAGCGCCGCGACGCCGTGGTAGATCGACAGTCCGCCGCCCAGCGAAAACACCGACAACGCGACGATCAGCGCCCAGAAGTACAGGGATTTTCCATAGCCGAAAGGATGCTTGCGGTCGGGCTTGCGCGCGCTACGGCGTTCGCCCAGCAGCAGAAGCAGCTCGTTGCCGGTATCCACTGCGGAGTGGATGCCCTCGGCGACCATCGCGGCGCTGCCGGTGATGCCCGCTACGATGAACTTGGCGATGGCAATCCCAAGATTGGCCACGATGGCCGCGTAGATTACCTTGCGCGAATCCTGGCGCGGCGGTTCGGGCGCCGCGCCGCGTTCGCCGACCCGTGCTGCTTGAGTCATACTTTTCTCCTGTTCGAGTGCACATGATGGAGCACTGCGTTACGGAGATCCGTACGGCCACGCACCTGCCGCTACCTGCGTTCGCGCCACCATAGCAGCAGCATCGCGGAGGCGAAGGCCAGGGCGAACGGCCAGGCCGGCATCGGGCGGGTCGGCCCTTCCCGGGCGCCAAGCGGCGTGCGAGTGGCGTAACGCGCCGTTGCGTCGCGTTTTTGCATGGCTTGCCATTGCGGCCAGTCGTTTTCCGCATACACGTAGACGGCATGCGCGCCCGCCTTGCGGTCCGCGATCTGCAGCCAGCCGGACTTCTGCGGCCACAGCGCGACGCAGGAAGCGTCGGTGCGATCGGCGCGGGCTTGCCAGCGCAAGGCCTGCTTCAGTTCGGGGAACGCGACCTCGCCCTCGACGCCGCGGGCGCAAACTTCCAGGCGCTGCCCGGGCAGCGGCATCCCGGCGCCAGCCAGCCATTCGGTCTCCTGGCGGCGCTCGACGCCGACGCGGTCGAGCACACCCTGCCACCAGAGCGCCAGCTTGCGCGGTTCGGCGATCGCGTGGCGGTGCCATTCGCTCACGCCCAGCCAGGCGATGCGGCCCTTTTTCCAGTCGCGGGTCCAGACCATGTCGTCCGCGCCAAGCCAGGGTCCGGCCTCGCGCGCCGTCGGCAGCATCGGCGCCAGCGGCATCTCCAATGGCGCCTCCAGCTTGCCTCCCAGCGGCTGCACGCGCAGCGGCAATTGCAGGGTGCGCGACCAGACGCCCGGATCGTTCGCATTCCCGCCCAGCACCAGGAGCGGCATGCCGGCGGCCACGCGCTCGAGCAACGCGGTACGTTCGCCGCCACCCATGCGCTCGAAGCGGGCGGCGTCGATCACCATCAGGTTAGGCGCCGTCATCTCTTCGCGCGGCTGTTCGAGGCGGGTGATGTCGCGCCCCAGCGTGACCTGCCAGTCGAGCAGCGCGCCGCTGCCGGCCAGCAGGTCGTTGAGCACGCGCAGGTCGAACGACGGCGCGCCGAAGCGGCCCACGACCTGCAACTGGACCGGCTCGTGCACGGTAAACGGCACCGGACCTTCGGCGACCACCTTGTCCTTCGCGTCCAGCAGGCGCGCCTTGAGGACGACGCGCTCGGCTACCGGCGGCATCCACTCGACGGTCAGACTGCCCGCGCCGCGCGCCTGCGCGATCGGCTGGCCGTTCTCGGCCAGCAGTTCCAGGCGCGCTTCACTTTTGTCTTCGCGCTCGACCGTCAGGGTGAACAGGCGGCCCAGGGCCACCTGGCTCGGGAAGTCGAGGCGCAGCGCCCCGCCCTTCGGCGCCTGCCACGCGAGCGGCAGGGCCGGCAGGTCGTTCCATGCCGCGGCGCGCAGGCCGTCGCCTTCGAGACGCAGGGAGCTCACTCCCTCAAGGGATACCGGCGGCGCGGCCGGGTCGATAGCCAGCGTGCGGCCGGCCTCGCCGGGCACGCGCAGGTCGGCCGCGAACAGGCCCAGGGCGGTGGCCGCGACGACGACCAGCAGCGCGTCCAGCCACTGGCGGCGGCGCAGGTAGAGCGCGGCGCTGACGACGCCGGCCAGGGCGATGAGGCCGATGAGCAGGGTCTGGTTCATGGCGCGCCCGCCTCGCGCCAGTGGCGTGCAAACGGGGTCTCGACCTTGCTGCTGGCCTGCAGCAGCACCTGGCCCTCGCCGGCGCCGGTGCGCAGCCAGGCGCGCAGCACCGGACGGCAGGCGATGCAGCCGTCGGCCACGTCCTGGATCGCGCGCTGGGCGGCCAGGCGCTGTTCGTCGTCCTTCAGGCGCGTACGCACCCAGTCGTTGGCGGTGCGCATCCACAGCGCAGGCAGCGCGGCCTCGCCTGACAGGGAGGCCACCAGCGCGCGCAGCTCCTCCGGCAGCGGCGACGCTTCTGCCGCCTGTTCGCGGCGGTAACTGGCGGCGCCGGCCATCTCGCCGGTCATGCGTTTTTCTTCCTTGATCGGCGGCGGGGTGAAGGCGGTCTTGTGCAGGTAGATGCGTTCGGCCTGCTGCAACTCCTTGATCGCTTCCAGGGCCTTGTGCTCGGGCGGCAAGGCGGTCCTGGGCGCGATCGCGCGCAGCGACTTCTCGGCGTCCCACATCGCGACCAGCGCGCGGCGCAGCACCTTCTTGGTGCCCTCGTCGTACATGGTCGCGTTCTCGGCCTCGTCGTGGGCGTGGCCATAGGTTTCGAGGATGTGCTGGGTCTGGTTCACGATGGCGCTCTTGCGGGTGTTCGGGCTGCCGTGGTCGTGGCCGTGGCCTTCCTCCTGCGGATGCTCGCCGGGGCCGTGCTCATGACCTTCGTGATCGTCATGCTCGTCCTGCTTTTGCGCGCCGCCGGTGCCGGAACCGGCGTTGTCGGCGAACAGCGTCGACTCCTCGCCCAGGAACTGGCCATAGCGGCGGCGCAGCTGCGCCTGGTCGTTGGCGATGCGTTCGCTGCGGTCGCGTACCTCGTCGGCCGCGATCTTCGTCCCGCGCATGTCGGCGATGAGTTGTTCGGTGTCGATGATGATCTGGCGCTGGCTGCGCAGCGACGCCGGCTTGACCAGCGACGGCATCGCCGCGCTCTCTTCTTCCGCCTCCTGCTCGGGCGCCGGCCGGCGCACGGTGTAGGTGGGCGACTGCACGGTCTGGGGACGGCCGGCGTTGTCGGTCGCGCGCACGAAGAAATACAGCTCGTCGCCCGGCTCCATTTCCAGCTCGGCGAGCGACCATTGCTTCGACCAGTCGCGCCGCTTCGGGTCGCTCGATGCCGGCAGCGGCATCTCGCGGTCGGTGAACTTGACGTTCTCGCCGCTGCCGCGCGCCAGCGTCATGTGCAGGGTGGCGCGCCGGATCGCGTAGTCGTCGCGGATCCGGATCGCCATCGCAGTGCCGGTCGCGTTCTCGCGCAGGTCCTGGATCATCTGGGTCGGAGCAAGAATCGTGATCTCGGGCGGCTGGTCGGGGATGACGCGCAGCGTGTGGCGCTGGCCGCGCCAGCGCCACACCACCGATTCGGTGGCGGTCCAGCGCGCGCACTCCTTGCCCGGCTCGAGCACCTGGCCGTTGCCCAGTTCGATCCTGTTGTCGCCTGCCGTGCCGTCCTTCAGGCACCAGCTGACCACGGTCTGCTCGGGCGCCTGCAGGTCGCGCGGCGCCGATTCGGATGCCTTGATGCCGGTATAGGCCGGCGGCGCCAGCTTGATGGTGAGTTGGGCCAGCGTGGCCGCGGTCGCGCTGCCGACCGGGCTCGGCGCCACAGGGGCCGCGCCATCGGACGGCCTGGTGGTGGCATACCACACCATCCCCGCCAGCACGGCGCTGACCAGGATGATCGGATAACCGCTCGACACATGGCGCGCGACGATCCGGCGCAGCTGGGCCGGCGAAATGACGGCGTCCAGGCGGTCGAACAGGCGCTGCTGCTGCAGGCGGGCGATCGGCGAATCGGCCTGCTCGAGCAGGGCCGCGCTATCCTCCATCTCGGGCACGGCGCCGTCCAGCCAAGCGGTCCACTCGAAGGTGACGCGGCGGCGCAGCTTGACCCAGTCCAGCGCGCACCAGCCGGCCCAGGCCAGCAGGCCCGGTCCCGATGGAATCGCCAGCCATGGCAGCGCGCCGCCTATCCACAGCGGCAGGCGGCGCAGCTGGGCTGCGCGCCATACCCGTTTGGTGATCTCAACGCCTCCGTGCATGCGTGAGACTCCTTTCCAGTACGAAGAGTGCGGCCAGGACGGCCAGCAGGACGCCGCGCAGCGCGCCGCCCGGTTCCGGCGCATCGGCGGCGCCGTTCGCCGTGAATGCCTGCGACGCCATCATGAATGGACGCGGGCCGACGTGCAGCTGCTGCCAATCGTCGAGCAGCGCGCGGGCGGCGTCCGGATCTTGCGGCGGCCAGTCGGCATGATGCCACAGGCGGCCGCGCGCGCTGTCGGCGTAGCGCAGGCCGTCCAGCGCAGGCGCCTTGGCCAGTTCGGGGAAGGCGGATGGGTTCGTCACCCACCACAACGACGCGCGCAACGAGGCTGGCGGGGCTGCGGCGCGGTCCCAGACGATCAGCGACGTCGCGGCGCCCGGCGTGTCGTCGATGATGATTTTCTCTGGCCCTCCCTGCTCGATGAACATGCGGCGCCACTCGGCGGCGCGCTCGCTGGCGATGTGGACGTGGCGCTCGACCCTGGCGGGCGTGGCGGCCTGGGTACGCACCTCGACCGCACGGCCGAACGCCGGCCTGGCGGCCGGCATCGGCACCTCGCCCAGCACCAGCAGCCGCGCGTCCGGTCGCCACTCGCGTTCGTGCGTGTGCACCCAGCCCAGGGCCTGCGCGGCGGGCAGCGTGACGCGCTCGGCGTCCGCCAGGCCGGCTTGCGTCGCTTCGCGCTCGACCCATGCGGGGTCGGCGCCTTGCGTCACCACGACCGTATCGCCGCGCCACGGATAGACCGGGTCGGCCAGCCAGGCAATGAGCGCCAGCAGCAGCAGGCAGCGCACCAGCAGCAATAGCGGATTGCTCCAGCGCCAGACCCGGGTCTGGCGCGGCTCGGTGCGCGGCAGGAAGCGCGCGGTCGCCATTGGCGCCGCCTGGTTCTGCACGCGCTTCTTGCGGTGCCACCAGATCGGCAAAATGAGAACAGGCAGCGCGAGCCACCAGAGTGCATTCATGAGTTACCTTCCCGGACGTCGCAGCCAGCGCCGCAGCACCTCGATCGGCGACTGCTCGATCGCGGCCAGGGTCAGCGGCATATCGTTCTTGCGGCACTGCGCCGTGAGGGTGTCGAAGTGGGCTTCGCGGTTGCGGCGGTAGCCTTCCTTCAGGTCGGCGCCGAAGCGGAACACGCCCTCTTCGCGTTCCGGATCGCGGTAGGCCAGGTCGCTGGAAAAGCTGGCGTCGACCTCGGCCTGCGTCTGCAGTCCCAGCACGCGCACGTCGTGGCGCATCTGGCGCAGGCGAATCAGGGCGACCGACAGCGGCGACGGCCAATCGAGCAGGTCGCTGGCCGCATAGATCGCGCTCGGCGACTGGGCGAAGTGCAGGCTCGCCTTCAGGGTCGCGGCATCCGGCAGGTCGCCATCGGGCTCGGCGCGCTGGAGCTGGGACAGCACGCGCTGCAAGTGGCGCGGTCCGCGCAAGGCCGGCGTGAACGCCACCTTGCCGCCACCGAGCACCACCAGGCCGAAGGCGTCGCCCTGGCGCTGCGCGATCGCGGCGACGCAGCCGAGCAGCATGCGCGCGTAGGCCAGCTTGTCGAGGCCGGGGATGCTGCGGCTCGGTTCGGCCATCGAGGCGCTGGCGTCGAGCACCAGCCAGACCGCCACGTGGCTGTCGCGCTCGGCCTCGCGCACGAAGTGGCGGTCGGCGCGCGCCGCCAGCTTCCAGTCGACGCGGCGCCACTCGTCGCCGGGCACGTAGGCGCGGTATTCCGAGAACTCGACGCCCGCCCCGCGTTCGCGCCCGGCGTGGATGCCATGGCCCAGGCCCGCCAGCACGTGGCGGATCACGAGGTCGAGCTTTTGCGTGTGCGCGATCAGCGCGGTATTGGCTAACGACATGCAGCGAACGCCCGTTACGGAACCTTGATCTCGCTCTGCAGCGCCTGCAGCACGTCGGCGATGGCGATGCCGTCGGCCTCGGCCTCGAAGTTGCGCAGCACACGGTGCGCCAGCACCGGCAGCAGCATGGCCCCGATGTCGTCGCGGGTCACCGCCAGCCGGCCCTGCATCAGGGCGCGCGCCTTGGAGGCCAGCACCAGCGCCTGGCCGGCGCGTGGGCCGGCGCCCCAGCCGATGTGCTTCTTGACCGCGTCGACCGTGGTCTCGCTCGGACGGGTGGCGCGCACCAGGCGCGTCGCATAGCGCACCAGGTGGTCGCCGATCTCGATGTCGCGCACCAGCTGCTGCAGGCGCAGCAGGGTCTCGACGTCCATCACCGGTTCGGCATCCTGCAGGCCGGCATGGGTGGTGCGCGAGACCATCAGCACTTCCTCGTCCTCGGTCGGATAGACCACGTCGATGCGCAGCAGGAAGCGGTCGAGCTGGGCCTCGGGCAGCGGATAGGTGCCGGCCTGTTCGATCGGGTTCTGCGTGGCCAGCACGAAGAAGGGCCGCGGCAGCTTGTGGGTCTGGCCGGCGAAGGTCACCGAACGCTCCTGCATCGCCTCCAGCAGCGCCGACTGGGTCTTGGGCGGGGCGCGGTTGATCTCGTCGGCCAGCAGCACCTGGGTGAACACCGGGCCGGGCTGGAAGCGGAACACGCGCTGGCGAGTGCTCGCGTCTTCTTCCAGGATCTCGGTGCCGACGATATCCGACGGCATCAGGTCGGGCGTGAACTGCACGCGGCGGAACTGCATGTCGGTGGCTTGCGCCAGCGATTTGACGAGCAGGGTCTTGCCCAGCCCCGGCACGCCTTCGACCAGCGCGTGGCCGCCCGCCAGCAGGCAGGTGACGAGCAGTTCGACCACCTCTTCCTGGCCGATGATCACGCGCGCCATGCTGGCCTTCAATGCGCCCACTTTCGCCGTCAGGGCGGCGATATCCTGTTCATTCCACGCTACTGCATCTTGTTGCGACACTGGTCATGCTCCCAACGCATATTGAATGATGTTCACCGCGAAGCGGGTATTGTCGACCGCGAGGAAACGCTTGTTGCGGAAGTCGTAATCCCATTCGCAGCCATAGTCCTTGTTCGAGTACAGCACGCGCACACGCCCCCCGATCTCGATCGCCTTCAGGTACTCGTGCACCAGGTCGTCGCCCCAGCCATTGAGTTCCATCGACGTCGTCGGCGGCCCGTCCTCGAACTTGAAGAAGCACGAGTACAGCGGATGGTTGTTCGGGATCTTCTTGAGCGCATGCAGCCCGAAGATCTTCGCCATCTCGGCCTCGAACGACTTGGCGAACAGGCCGTCGATGTCGTGGTTGCAATCGTCCACGAAGACGAAGCCGCCGCCGCGCACGTACTTCTCGAAATTGCTCCGTTCCGCCGGGGTGAACTGCACCAGCTTGTGGCCGGCCAGGTAGCAGAACGGCGCCTGCAGCATCTTCGGATCCGACAGGGCCACCATGCGCTCGGTCGTATCCACCCGCAACGTGGTGTACTCCACCAGGGAGTTCAGCACGTTGCTGGGCATGCGGATATCTACGTCCCAGTTGCCCGATTCATACATCAGGCGCGTGAAGTAGAAGTCGTAACTCGCCATGTAAACGCTCGATCGTCAGACCGCGTCGGACAGCGAGGTGAAGTTGAAGTCGCGCACCTTCATCGGCGGCAGCACCATCTGGAACGGCACTTCGTCGCCGCCGATGATCTGCGGCTTGCCCAGTTCGTCGATATTGTTCAGGATCGTGACCGGGCTCTCGTTGAAGCGGAAGTTCTTGAGCGGGTACTTGATCTTGCCGTTCTCGACGTAGAAGGTGCCGTCGCGGGTCAGGCCCGTGAGCAGCAGCGACTGCGGATCGACCATGCGGATATACCAGGTGCGGGTGACCACGATGCCCTTCTTGGTGCCTTCGATCAGCTCTTCCAGCGACTTGGTGCCGCCCGCCATGATCATATTGCCGTGACCCGCGGTGGCGCGCTTGCCGGTCTTCTGCGCCCAGTAGCGCGAGTAGTCGAGCGAGGCGACGCGGCCATCCTTGACCAGCTCGGTGCGTTCGCGCGCCAGCAGCGATTCGTTGTCCCATGGCGCGACCGGCACGTCCTTGTCCCACGGGTCGGCCCAGATGTTCACCTGGCTGTCGAACAGCTTGTCGCCCAGGCGGTTCTTGCCGCCGGCCTTCGACAGGAAGCTGCGGCCCTCGTCGGCCGAACGCGCGTCGAAGGCGCCGAACATATTGCCGAGGATTTCCGAGGTCGCCGCCGGCTCCAGGATCACGGTGTAGCGGCCCGGTTCCAGCGCGCGCGCCTCCACCGAACGCAGCGCCTTCTCGATCGCGATCTCGGCCGCTTCGCGCGCGTCGAAGCGCGCGGCGTCGACCGCCGAGCGGGTCACCCAGCCGGAACCGCGGCCGTCCTCGGTGCGCGCGGTGAGGCTGAACGACAGGTCGGTGAAGTCCTGGTGGCCGAACACGCCGTTCGAGTTGGCGATGGTCGAGAAACGGGTGCTGTCGGTGAAGAAGCCGGCGGTGACCAGCTTGTTCTTGCGCGCCAGCTCGATGCAGGTCGCCGCCACCTCGGCCCGGAAGTCCGGGTCGATCGCCGCGGTCTTGGGCACGAAGGTGGTGGTGGCGCGGTATTCCTGCTTGGCGATGGCGGGCATGAATTCCGGATTCTCCGGCGCCAGCTTCGCCAGTTCCTCGGCGCGGCGCACGGCCTTTTCCAGCGACTTGTCGTCGAATTCGTTGATCACGGCGGTGCCGCTGCGCTTGCCGAAGGCCACGCGCACGACCAGCTGCATGTCTTCGGTCAGGCCGGCGGTCGACACGCTGTTGCGCGCGAAGCGCACGTTGCCGACGCGGCTGCCTTCGATCCCCACGGTGCACTCGTCGGCTTTCGACAGCGACAGCACGCGATCGGTGATACGTTTTGCTTGTTCCTGATTCAGGGATTTCATCCTGGTCTCCTTATCCGATCTTGCGTGCGGTATTGATGACGTTGATGCCGTTGAAGCGGGTGGTGCTCGATCCGTGCGACACCGCGCTCACCTGGCTCGGCTGGCCCTTGCCGTCGAAGAAGGAGCCGCCCATGCGCCAGTCGCGCTCGTCGCAGATGGCCGAGCAGGCATTCCAGAATTCCTGGGTATTCGCCTGGTAGGCCACGTCCTCGAGCGGGCCGGTGATCTTGCCGTTCTTGATCTCGTAGTACAGCGTGCCGCCGAACTGGAAGTTGTAGCGCTGCTGGTCGATCGAGTAGGAGCCGCGGCCCAGGATATAGATGCCCTTCTTGACGTCCTTGACCATCTCGTCCGGCGTCAGGCGCGCCTTGCCCGGCTCCAGCGAAACGTTCGGCATGCGCTGGAACTGCACCGTGCTCCAGCTGTCGGCGTACGAGCAGCCGTGCGATTCCTTCTCGCCGATGATGTGGGCCTGGTCGCGCGTGGCCTGGTAGTTGACCAGGACGCCGTTGCGGATGATGTCCCACTGCTTGGCCGGCACGCCCTCGTCGTCGTAGCCGATCAGGCCCAGCGAGCCCGGCGTGGTGCGGTCCGCGACAAAATTGACGCGCTCGGCGCCGTACTTGAATTTCTTGCTCTGCCACTTGTCGAGACCCACGAAGCTGGTGCCGGCATAGTTGGCTTCGTAACCGAGCACGCGGTCCAGTTCCGTCGGGTGGCCGACGTTTTCGTGGATGGTCAGGAACAAGTGTTCGGGACTGAGCACGAGGTCGTACTTGCCCGGCTCGACCGACTTGGCGCTGAGCTTCTCGCGCGCCTGCCTGCCGGCCAGGCGCGCATCCTCGACGATGTCGTAGGACTTGGTGTACAGCGTGGTGACGCCGCCGGCGGCGCGCACCTTGTCTTCGGGACGCGCGTCGAAATATTCATAGCCCATCGAGGCCGGGGCGCCCAGGCCGCCGCGCGAGCGGAACTTGCCGGTGGCCTTGTCGACCGCGGTGGCATTGATCGGGGCCCACAGGCGGTGCACGTCCTGGTCGATATAGGAGCCGTCGGTCGAGGCGAAGTATTTTTGCTGGTTGATCTGGAACAGCGAGGCGGTCATGAAGTTCGCGCCCGCATCCAGGCCGGCCTTGTTGGCGGCGATCAGCATGTCGGCCTTTTCCTTGACCGGCAGGGTGCGCCAATCCTTCTTGATCGGCGTGGCCCATGCCACTTCGCCCACGCCCTTGACCGGCGCCAGGCGCACCGGCTCGATCTGCAGCCTGGCGTTGGCCTTGGCGATCGCCACCGCCTGGCGCGCGGCCTGGGCGACGCCGTCCGCGGTCATGCTGTTGGTCGAGGCGAAGCCGTAGGCGCCGTCGGCGATCACGCGCACGCCCACGCCGCTCGATTCGGTATTGTTGATGCTTTCGACGTTCAGGTCGCGCGTGACGATGAACTGGTTCAGGTAGCGGCCGATGCGCACGTCGCAATACGACGCGCCGGCCTGGGTGGCCGCGCCCATGGCGGTGTCGGCCAGGACCTTCTTGGCGCTTGCCGCCATCGGCTTGAGCAGGTCTTCGGCCGCGATCGCGTTGCCGAACACCGGAATGAGCATGGCGCCGGCAGTGCCGGCGCCGATCTGCAGGAATTGTCGACGTTCCATGAATTCTCCAGGTGCGGTGCCCTCGGGTGGCATCCGCGTGGGCGGACAAGCCGCCCACCCTACGTTAAACGGCGTCCGACAGCGACGTGAAGTTGAAGTCGCGGATCTTCATCGACGGGATCAGCATCGAGTAGCGCGCTTCGTCGGCGCCGATCACCACCGGCTTGCCGATCTCTTCGATATTGTTCAGCATCGTCACCGGGCTTTCGTTGAAACGGAAGTTCTTGATCGGATGCTTGATCTTGCCGTTCTCGACGTAGAAGGTGCCGTCGCGGGTCAGGCCGGTCAGCAGCACCGATTGCGGGTCCACCATGCGGATGTACCAGGTGCGGGTGACCAGCACGCCCTTCCTGGTGTTGGCGATCAGCTCCTCGGTGGTCTTGTTGGTGCCGGCCATGATGATGTTGCCGGCCGCGCCCACCGCGCGCTGCTTCTTCTGCTGCGCCCAGTAGCGCGAGTAGTCGAGGGCGTTGATCTTGCCGTCCTTGACCAGCTCCACGCGTTCGCGCGGCAGCATGTCGTTATCCCATGGCAGCACGGCGACGTCCTTGTCCCATGGGTCGGACCAGATGTTGACCTGGCTGTCGAACAGCTTGTCGCCCAGCCGGTTCTTGCCGCCGGCCTTCGACAGGAAGCTGCGGCCCTCGTCGGCGCGGCGCGCGTCGAAGCCGCCCAGCATGAAGGACAGCAGGTCCGACGTCGCCGCCGGCTCCATGATCACGGTGTAGCGGCCCGGCTCCAGCGCCTTGGCGTCGACCGAGCGCAAGGCCTTCTCGATCGCGATCTCGGCCGCTTCGCGCGGGTCGAACTTGGTGACGTCGCGCGCCGAGCGCTTGACCCAGCCCGAACCGCGGCCGTCTTCGGTGCGCACGGTCAGGGTGAAGTCGAGCGAGGTCGCGACCTGGTGGCCGAACAGGCCGTTCGAGTTGGCGACGGTCTCGAAGCTGGTGCGGTCGGTGAAGAAGCCGGCCGAGACCAGGCCGCGCTTGCGGCACCCCTCGATCGCGTAGGCGGCGGCCTGCGCGCGGTACTCCGGATCGATGTCGGCGGTCTTCTGCACGAAGGTGTCGGACGGCTTGTAGGCGGTCTTGGCGATCGCCGGGATGAATTCCGGATTGTCCGGCGCCAGCTTCGCCAGGTCTTCGGCGCGGCGCACGGCGCGCTCGATCGACTTGTCGTCGAACTCGTTGATGGTGGCCGTGCCCTGCTTCTTGCCGAATGCGACCTGCACCTGCACGCGGGTGTCGTCGGCCAGGCCGGCGGTCGAGACGGCGTTGCGGGCGAAGCGGATGTTGCCGATGGTGCTGCCTTCGATGTTGACGATGCACTCGTCGGCCTTGGTCAGCGACATCACGCGATCGCTGATCTTCCTGGTTTGTTCCTGGGTCAAGATGCTCATGTGCGTCCCTGCCTTAGCCGATCTTGCGAGCGGTGTTGATCACGTTGATGCCGTTGAAGCGCGCGGTCGACGAACCGTGCGAGACGATGCTGATCTGCGGCGGCTGTCCCTTGCCGTCGAAGAAGGAGCCGCCCATGCGCCAGTCGCGCTCGTCGCAGATCGCGCTGCAGCCGCCCCAGAATTCCTGGGTGTTCGACTGATAGGCCACGTCTTCCAGCATCTGGCCGATCTTGCCGTCCTTGATCTCGAAGAACAGCTGGCCGCCAAACTGCGAGTTGTAGCGCTGCTGGTCGATCGAGAACGAGCCGTCGCCGATGATGTAGATGCCCTTCTTGATGCCCTTGACCATCTCGTCCGGGGTCAGCCTGGCCTTGCCCGGCGCCAGCGACACGTTCGGCATGCGCTGGAATTGCACCGTGTTCCAGCCGTCCGCGTACGAGCAGCCGTGCGATTCCTTCTCGCCGATGATGTGGGCCTGGTCGCGCGTGGCCTGGAAGTTGACCAGGATGCCGTCCTTGATGATGTCCCAGCGCTTGGTCTTGACGCCTTCGTCGTCGTAGCCGATCGCGCCCAGCGAACCCGGGGTGGTCTTGTCGGCGAAGATGTTGACGATCGGGGCGCCGTACTTGAAGCTCTTCGACTTCAGCTTGTCGACCGTGGCGAAGCTGGTGCCGGCGTAGTTGGCCTCGTAGCCCAGCACGCGATCGAGCTCGGTCGGGTGGCCGACGTTTTCGTGGATGGTCAGCCACAGGTGTTCCGGCGACAGCATCAGGTCGTACTTGCCCGGCTGGACCGACTTGGCGGTCAGCTTGCGCTTGGCGTCGCGGCCCGCGGCGCGCGCGTCCTCGACGATGTCGTAGGTCTCGGTGTACAGCGTGGCGACGCCGCCGGCGGCCTTGATCTTGTGCTCGGGGCGGGCGTCGAAGTATTCATAGCCCTTGCCCACCGGGGAGCTCAGGCCGTCGCGCGAGCGGAACTTGCCGGTGGCCTTGTCGACCGCCGTGGCCGACAGCGGCGCCCACAGGCGATGCACGTCCTGGTCGATATACGAGCCGTCGGTCGACGCGAAGTACTTCTGCTGGTTCACCTGGAACAGCATCGTGCGCATGAAGTTGGCGCCGCCTTCCATGCCTGCCTTGTTGGCGGCGATCAGCATGTCGGTCTTCTCGGCGATCGGCACCGTGCGCCAGTCCTTGGTGTACGGCGTGCTCCACGAAACCTCACCGACGCCCTTGACTGGTGCAAGCTGCACCGGTTCGGTCTGCAGCCTGGCGTTCGCTTTGGCGATCGCCACCGCCTGGCGCGCCGCGTTGGCGATGCCGTCGTTCGACATGTCCGAGGTCGCGGCGAAGCCGTAGGCGCCGTTCACGATGACGCGCACGCCGACGCCGGCCGATTCGGTATTGGCCACGTTCTCGACGTTCAGGTCGCGCGTGGTGATGAACTGGTTGAGATAGCGTCCGATGCGCACGTCGGCGTAGCTGGCGCCGGCCTTGGTGGCGGCGTTCAGCGCGACGTCGGCCAGGGCCTTCTTGGCGGCGACGGGCATCGTGCTGACCAGTTCCTCGGCAGCGATCGCGCGACCGAATGGCAACAGCATCGAGGCGGCGGCCAGGCTGCTGAGATTGAGAAAGGTACGGCGTTCCATGTGTTCTCCTGAATGACCTACTTCCGGGCAGCGGTTCCGCAAACAGCTCGGCGCCGCTCTTGTATGTACATCGCTATTGTTTTGGATTTGCCTGTGTGCCACGCGGCAAACCTCTCAACGATAGCATCGACTTAACGTTTTGAATAGGCAATCTTTGTGCCACCTCAATGCAATGTTCTCTGCCTGTGCAAGGCACTGTCAGTACAATGAATATTCCACGCATATGCATATACGGCGAACGCTTGACTATGGAGGTTGCCTGTTCGATCATCCTCGGGCTGACGGCGGCGAACCGCCTGCCGTCCCACCCACCAAGGAGACCTCGCACGATGAAACGACTGATCCTGGCCGCGATGCTGGCAACCGGCCTTGCCGGCGCCGCGCACGCGGACGACGCCCTGAAATCCGCCATCGCCGGCGAACACCGCGCCGCCGCCAGCAAGGCCCGCGACACCTACCGCCACCCTTACGAAACCCTGACCTTCTTCGGCATCAAGCCGAACATGACGGTGATCGAGCTGTCGCCGGGCGGCGGCTGGTACACCGAGATCCTGGCGCCCTACCTGCGCGACCAGGGCAAGCTGTATGGCGCCGTGCCGGACGCCGAGAGCCGCGGCGGCAAGGCCTTCCGCGACAGGCTGGCGGCCAATGGCGCCGTGTACGGCAAGGTGAGCCCGGTCCAGTTCGCGCCACCGGGCAGCATCGCGCTGGGCGCGCCGAACAGCGTCGACATGGTGGTCACCTTCCGCAACCTGCACAACTGGCTGGGCAATGGCGACGACGCCGTGCTCACCGTGCTGAAGGAAGCGCACAAGGTCTTGAAGCCGGGCGGCGTGCTGGGCGTGGTCGAGCACCGCCTGCCGGCGAAGATGGAGCAGGACGCCAAGGCCTCGAGCGGCTATATGCACGAGGCATACGTGATCCGCATGGCCGAACGCGCCGGCTTCAAGCTGGCCGCCAAGTCGGAGGTGAACGCCAATCCGAAGGACACCGCCGACCATGAAAAAGGCGTGTGGACCCTGCCGCCGGTGCTGGCCAACAAGGACAAGGACCGCGAGAAGTACCTCGCCATCGGCGAGAGCGACCGCATGACGCTCAAGTTCGTCAAGCAGTAGGCATAAGCGCCACGTCGCGAAGGAGGGCCGGTATTCCTTCGCGACGATTCCCGTATTTCCTTTTGCGCCGCCTGTGGTTATTCTTCTGGATGCATCCTGAACCGTCCATTCGAAGGAAACCATGAAGACTCTGCCGACATTGCGCCTGGCCGCCCTCCTCCTTGGCGCCTGCGGCGCCGCGCACGCCCAGGACACCGTGCCGCCCGAGGCCCAGGCCATGCCTGCTCCTGCTCCTGCTCCCGCTCCCGCTCCTGCCACGGCGCCCGCCGTCGCGCCCGCCGTCGCTCCCGCAGTTGCTCCCCCTGCCGCCAAGAGCGCCGTGCCGGCGCCGGTCCTGCCCGCGGTCGAGAACTCGGTCGTGAAGATCTTCGCCACGATCCGCCGCCCCGAACCCTATAAACCCTGGACCAAGGCGGCCCCAAGCTCGGTCACCGGTTCCGGCGTCATCATCGAGGGCAAGCGCATCCTGACCAATGCCCACGTGGTCGGCTATGCGAGCCAGGTCGAGGTGCAGGCCAGCCAGTCCGGCGACAAGGTGGCGGCCAGGGTGATCGCGCTGGCGCGCGGCATCGACCTGGCCGTGCTGGAACTGGAAGACCCGTCCTTCTTCGACAGGCGTCCGCCGGTGCCGAGGGCGCCCGTGCTGCCCGACGTGCGCCAGCAGGTGTTCGCCTACGGCTATCCGGTCGGCGGCAATTCGCTGTCGACCACCACCGGCATCGTCTCGCGCGTGGAGTTCGTCAACTACGGCGCCTTCAGCTCGGGCCTGCGGATCCAGATCGACGCCCCGATCAATCCCGGCAACAGCGGCGGCCCGGTGGTGTCGGGCGAGCGCATGGTCGGCCTGGCCTTCGCCGGCGCGGCCAATGCGCAGAATATCGGCTACGTGATCCCCAACGAGGAAATCGAACTGTTCCTGCGCGACGTCGCCGACGGCCGCTACGACGGCAAGCCGCTGCTGCACGACAGCGTGCAGACGCTGGAGAATCCGGCGCTGCGCCAGTTCCTCAAGCTGGATAAATCGGTCGAAGGCGCGGTGGTGCACCGCCCCTACCGGGTCGACGCCAGCTGGCCGCTGAAGGAGTGGGACGTAATCACCCATATCGGCGAGCACGCGGTCGACAACCAGGGCATGGTCAAGCTGGACTCGAACCTGCGCGTGCGCTTCCAGTACCGCATCCAGCAGGTGGCGAAGAACGGCAAGGTCTTGATGACCATCATCCGCGGCGGCAAGCAGATGAAGGTCGAGGTGCCGGCCACCGGCCCGCGTCCGCTCCTGATCTCGGACCTGGACGGCGGCTATCCGTCCTACTTCATCTATGGCCCGATCGCCTTCTCGCGCGCCACCAGCGAATTCATGAGCTTTGTCGCCGGCAGCGCGCCGGGGATGAACGCCTACGCCTTCAACGCCAGCCCGCTGGTCACTCAGCGTGGCGACTCGCCGACGCCGGAGCGCGAAGAGCTGGTGGTGATCAGCGCGCCGTTCTTCCCGCACAAGCTGGTGAGCGGCTACAACAACCGCTTCGGCTCGGTGGTCGAGTCGGTGAACGGCGAGAAGGTGCGCAGCCTGCGCCACCTGGTGGAACTGCTGCGCGACCTGAAGGACGAGCAGGTGGTGCTGCGCTTCGACCAGCGCTACGGCGAAACCATGATCCTGCCGCGCCAGGCGACGCTGGCGGCGACCGAGTCCATCCTGTCGGACAACGGGATCAGGACGCAGGGGTCGGAAGACATGATGAAGGTGTGGGAGCGCAAATAAGCTCCCCACCACGAAAAACGCCCGCGAACATGCGGGCGTTTTTTTTTCTTACTTCGCCTTTTTCACCGGCGTGAACAGCAGGTCCTGGAAGTCGTAGCTGAAGTCGGTCTCGGTCGATACCGGCTTCATGCGCATCCGCTCGATCGAGCCGTCGTGGTCCAGCGAGAAGGTCGCATAGGCGTCGGCATTGAAGTTGCGTTCCTTCCAGCGCACGATGAAGGTGTCGTGCTGGAAGTGCTCCATCTCGCCGGTCAGGTCGGGGGTGCGCGAGAACGACATCACCAGCTTGCTGCCCTGGCGCTTGACGGTCGCCTTGCCATACCAGGCGTCCTCGTACTCGCCTTCGTAGTCCCACAGCGGCAGCGACGGCTTCGAGGCCTTGGCGCGGCTGGCGCTTTCACCCTTTACGCGCGCTGCTTCCTTTTCGCGCGCTTCGCGGTCGACCTCGGCGATGCGGCCGATCCAGTCGGTCGGCGCCACGCCCAGGTACTGGTCCAGCAGGCGGTATTGCAGCGCATTGAGCGACGGACCGCTTTCGGCATTGGTGAAGATCGCGATGCCCAGCTTCGCTTCCGGCACCAGCATGACGCGCGAATAGAAGCCCTGCAGCGCGCCGCCATGCATCGCCACCAGCTTGCCCTGGTAGTCGCGCAGCTGGAAGCCCAGGCCATAGGCGAAGAAGTTCGGCTTGGTCGCCGCCAGCGGTGGGCGCGGCTGGTTGATCTTCATCGGCGTCTGCGCGGTCCACATCTCGCGCGCCTGTTTCTCGGACCACAGCCGCACTTCCTTGCCGCCGGCGTCCGTTTTCACGCGCCCGTGGTCGAGCAGCACGTTCATCCAGCGCGCGATGTCCTCGGCATTGGTGTTGATGCCCACCGCGCCGATCGCGTTCGCCACCGGCATCGGCTTCACCACCGCCGCCTTGCCATCGATCTTGCTGTGCGGCGCCGACACGTTCATGCCCGGCTTGTGCTGGTCCAGGCTGGTGGTGGTGGCCTCCATGCCGACCGGATCGAGGATCCACTCGCGCATGGTCGCGCCCCAGTCCTTGCCGGATTTCCGGGCGATGATCTTGCCGGCCACGATGTACAGCAGGTTGTCGTAGGCGTAGCTGTTGCGGAAGCTCGTCGCCGGCTTGATGTAGCGGAGGTTGTGGATGATCTCGTCGGTGCTGAAGGTGGTGGTGGGCCACCACATCAGGTCACCGGCGCCGAGTCCCAGGCCGCTGCGGTGCGTGAGCAGGTCGCGCACCGTCATCTCGGCCGTCACATATGCATCGTACATGCGAAAGTCCGGCAGGTGCTTGATGACCGGGTCGTCCCATTCCAGCTTGCCCTGGTCGACCAGCATCGCCAGCCCCGCCGCCGTGAAGGCCTTGGAGTTGGACGCGATCTCGAAGATGGTCTTGCCGTCGACCGGCGTCGGGTCGCCCAGCTTGCGCACGCCGAAGCCCTGGGTGACGACGACCTTGCCGTCCTTGACCACCGCGATGGCGATGCCGGGGACGTCGAAGGTCTTCAGGACGCGGTTGACGTCGGCTTCCAGGTCGTAGGCGGGCGCCGCCGCGGTGGCGGCTGGCGCGGCGGCGGTCTGTGCAACAGCGGCGGTCGCGCACACCGCGAGCAGCAGCGCGCCGGCGAGTCGGTTCATGGTCATCATTGCTTGCCCATCGCCTTGTCGACGCTCGATTGCGTCTCGGGGTGGTAACGCTCGCGCGCCTTCTTGTAGATGCCTTCGGCCCAGGCGCGGTCGTCCGGTTTCTCGCGCAGCGCGGCGTACAGCGGCACCACGAACTTCTGGCGGCCGACGCTCATCAGGAAGGCTTCGAGCTGCGGACGCACGGCGCGGTAGCCGGCGTGCACCGAGGCGCGATAGAAGCGGAACGCGACTTCGTTGTTCTTCGTGTTGGCCAGGCCGTAGGCGCGGTCGAGTTCTTCCAGCTTTTTCGCATCGGCTTTGTTGTCGATGTCGTTCAGGAACTTCATCCACTCGGCGGCGTTCCAGTCCCTGGCCTTCAGTTGATCGGTCGAGACCGTGCCCTTGATCCAGCCGTCGATCGAGGCATTCAGCTGCGCCAGGCGCTGCGAGACGGCGCGTTGGCCGCTTTGCGGGATGCCGGGACCGTAGATCCACTCGTCCAGCTCGGCCTCGCTCATGATCTTCGGATTCTTCGCCAGCAGGTTCTTGCGCAGGTAGTCCAGGAACTGGTCGTTGGTTACGCTCTGGAAGGCGTGGCCGTCGAACCAGCCGCGCAGGAAGGTGTCGAAGGCGGCGCGGCCGGCGCGCTGCTCGAGCGTGTGCAGGAACCAGGCGCCCTTCGGATAGGCCAGCGAGGTGTCCGGATAGTATTCGGCCGACGTGTCCGGCTGGCGCGAGACCAGCGCCTGCTTCGCCGGCGGCAGGTCCTTCAGCATCTCCAGCGCCTCTTCCTGCTCCAGCTGCAGGTTCATGAGGGCGACTTCCTTGCCGTAGATCTCTTCCAGGATGCGGGTGGTGACGTAGGTGGTGAAGCCTTCGTTGAGCCACCAGTGCTTCCATGAGGCGTTGGTCACCAGGTTGCCCGACCAGCTGTGCGCCAGTTCGTGGGCGATCAGGTCGACCAGGCTGCGGTCGCCCGCGATCATGGTCGGGGTAAGAAAAGTAAGGCGCGGGTTTTCCATGCCGCCGATCGGGAACGACGGCGGCAGGACCAGCATGTCGTAGCGTCCCCAGCGATACGGGCCGTACAGCTTCTCGGCCGCTTCCACCATCTTCTCGGTGTCGGCCAGCTCGTACTCGGCGGCCTTGATGCGTTGCGGCTCGGCGTAGACGCCGGTGCGTCCGCCGAGCGTGCGCGCCTCGAGCTCGCCGATGCCGATCGCCAGCAGGTAGGACGGAATCGGCTGCGGCATATTGAACTTCCAGCCTCCCTTGCCGGTGGCCTTCATGTCGTTATCGGCGCTCATCACCACGCGCAGGCCTTCGGGCGCCTCGATGCGCGCGCTGTAGGTGAAGCGCACCGCCGGCGTATCCTGGATCGGCACCCAGGAGCGGGCATTGATCGCCTGCGACTGGCTGAACATGAACGGATACTTGCCCGACATCGTCTGCACCGGCTGCAGCCATTGCAGCGCGGTGGCGGTCGGCGCGGTGCGGTAATGGATGCGCACCTTCTTCTGCTGGCCCGGCAGCTTGACGTGCAGCGGCTGGCCCTTCTCCTCGTCGAACTTGCCGAGCGAGTAGTCGGCGCGGCGCCAGGCGCCTTTCGCATCCTGCGCCTCGATCTTCGCGATCGTCAGCTCGCGCGTGTCCAGGTCGAGCGTGGTCGCCTTCTTGTCCAGCCAGTCGAGGGTCAGCTCGGCATAGCCGTCCAGGCTTTTCTTCGCGAAGTCGGCCTTCAGGTCCAGGTGCAGGGCGGTGGTCTTGACCTGGTCGTATTTGGCGTAGCTGAGGGGATCGAGTGCGAAGGCGTAGGCGCTCCAGGCGCCCAGGAAGGCTGCGGTGCTGGCGCGCAGCAGGGTACTTTTGTTCATGGTCTCTCGCAGGGAAGGTCGGCCCGGCAGGCCGAGGCGGGTGCAGGATAGCATGCACGCCTGGCCAGCGAAAGCGCGCCGCCCGCGCGATAAATACACATGCCGGCGCAGCGACTTGCCGCGTCTGCTATGATCGCGGCCTTCCTCCTGCTTCACCCGACTGATGGACGCCTTTCTCGTCTCGACCGGCATCGTGGGCCTCGCCGAGATCGGCGACAAGACCCAGTTGCTGGCTTTCCTGCTCGCCGCGCGCTTTCGCCGCCCCCTGCCGATCGTGTTCGGCATCCTTGTCGCGACGGTGGCCAACCACGCCTTCGCCGCCGCCGTCGGCGCCCTCGTCAGCGAGCTGCTGGGCCCTGGCGTGATGCGCTGGGTGCTGGGCCTGTCCTTCCTCGGGATGGCCGCGTGGGTATTGACGCCCGACGAAATCGACGCCGAGGAAGCGCAACTGGCGAAGTACGGCGTGTTCCTGACCACCCTGATCGCCTTCTTCGTGGCCGAGATGGGCGACAAGACGCAGGTCGCCACCGTGGCGCTGGCCGCGCGCTATGAATCGATGGCCGCCATCGTCGCCGGCACCACCTTCGGCATGATGCTGGCCAACGTGCCGGCGGTGTACTTCGGCGAACGCATCGCGAACCGCGTGCCGCTCAAGCTCGTGCACGGCATCGCGGCGCTGATCTTCGCGGTGCTCGGCATCGCGACCCTGCTGGGGATGGGCGAAGGCCTGGGGTTCTAATCCTCATTCCTCCTGCATGACCCACACCGGCGCCGACCACAGCACGTTGCCGTCGTCCTGGGTCACCTTCGCATAATAGAAGTGCGCGCCCGGACTCGGGGTGAAGGTGGTCTCGGCCTGGTCCGACATCTGGGTGACCGTGCCCTTGCGGCCCGGGACGCCTTCCATGATCGCGACCGAGGCTGCCTTCCGGCCGGTTGAACTCGCAAAATTCGCCACCAGCGCGAGCGGTCCGCGATTGGTGAAGCGCTCGCCCATCATCCGTCCGTTCGCGGTCAGGACCAGCTGCGAATCCTTGTCCATCGTCGCGAACACGCGGCGCGCCTTGAGCGCTTCGACGAAGGTGGCGCGGCTCAGGGCCGCGCCGTTCGGCAGCAGCACGCCGGTGCGGTTGGTGAACGACGCGCCCCAGTTGGCGCAGTGGTTGTCCTGGTTGGTGCTGAAGGCCAGGCGGTAACCCGCTTCCAGCAGGCGGTTGCAGGCGCCTTCGAAATTGCTGCGGCGGGTCTCGGTCTCGCTGACGTTGGTCGAGAACGCGGTGCTGTTCATCACCTCGCACAGCGCCATCGCTTCGCCGCCGTCCTCGGTATAGGCGAGCGGCACGCCATCGACCTGGAACTGGCCCGAGTGCGCCGGATGGTTGAACTGCCCCACCCAGCCGCGCTCGCGCATCAGCGTGTACAGCGCCGCATAGTCGCCCTTGGGAGTGCGCGTGTCGGCCATCAGCTCGCCTTTGGCATTGGTCTCCCATCCCAGCAGCTCGTCGCTGTTGAAGATGTTGATATGGCCGCCGTTGTTGATGACGCCCCATTCCAGACCGTACACTGCGAGAAAGTCAGGGTGCTTTTTCGAGAAGCTGGCGGCGCTTTCCAGGCCGGCGCGGTACAAGCCCTTGGCGGCTGCGGGGTCGGCGTCCGGCGCGCTGCCTTCCGAGCCGTCGTACATGTGGTTGTGTTCCGAGGCGACCAGGATGTCGAGGCCGCGCTCGCGCGCATAGGCGAAGGCATGGTCCGGGCCGTGCGGCGACTTCAATGGCGACTGGGCGCCCTTGCACTCGGCGACGTCGGCGCCGCCGTCGCTGTGGTTGGTCTGGCTGTGCAGGTTGCCGAGATAGACCGTGTAGGGCAGCGCCCCGGGCGCCGGCACGGCGGCCGGCGCGAAGGCGCGCGCCAGCGGCGAGAATGCCGGCATGGCTGGCAGCGGCGGCGCGCCGACCGCGATCTCCCAGTCCTGCTCGACTTCCTCATGCGCGTCGCCGCGCACGGTCGCGCGCAGCCGGACGCGATAGATGCCGCTCGGCGCCGGAGACAATCCCAGGCGGCCGGACCATGGCACGGCAACCGTCATGGCCTCGCCCGTGAACGGCGCCGCGCCGCGCCAGCGCAGGGCGACGCGGCCGTCGGGCCGTACCAGCTCCACCCGCCAGTCGACGGTGGCCGCGCGCGCCAGGCCGGGATAGGCAAAATGCAGCGTGAAGGTCCGCCCTTGGGCCGCGCCGGCCTGGAACGGCGCGAGCAGGGTGGCTTCGAATTCCTGGTGTTCTGCGGGGGCGGCTTGCGCCAGGCCGCAGCACAGCGACAGGGCCAGGAGGGGGGAGGTGAATGAGGTTTTCATGATGCAATTTTTGCAATTTCATGCCTCAGTCATATTGACCCGCCTCCCATGAAAATTGTCATTTCATCCATTTATTCTGATGAATTTCAATCATGACAACTTGCAACGGGCGGGATAGCCGTTTATGTTGGCAGCCTCATGATCGACAAGCTCGAACTCACCCACCTGCGCACGCTCGACGCCCTGAACCGCTTCGCCACCATCTCGGCGGCGGCCGAGCACCTGGACGTCTCGCAGCAGGCGGTCAGCCTGCAGCTGAAGAAGCTGCGCACCATCCTGGGCGACCCGCTGTTCGTGCGCACCGGCCAGGGCATGGCGCCGACGCCGTATGCGAAGCTGATCGCGCCCCGCATCGGCCAGGTGCTGGCCGGCTTGAACGCGATTCCCCTGCCCTCCGAGGTCCGCCCCGAACAGGCCGAACGCACGCTGGTGATCTCGGGCACCGACTACACCCAGAAGGTGATCGTGGCCGACCTGGTGCGTACCTTGCGGCGCGAGGCGCCGAAGGTGAAGGTGGCGGTGGTCGACATCGAGGTCAGCGCCCTCACCCGCAAGCTGCACCAGGGTGAAATCGACCTGATCTTCACGGTGGATAGATACGTCGCGTCCGGACTGGTGACGCAGCCCCTGTTCCTCGAGCAGTACCGCTGCGTCACCGGCAACCGCGCGCTGGCCGGGGGCGGCGTCATGTCGCTCGAAGCGCTGATGGCGCACGACTTCATCGTCACCAATCCGGGCGCGGCCAGTTTCACGGGGTCGGCCGACGGCTGGCTCGCGCGCCAGGGATTGCAGCGGCGCGTGGTGGCGTCGGCGCCGTCCTTCTTCATGGCCTTGGCCTGTCTGAGGGGATCGGACCTGGTCGCCTTCATGCCCGCGCGCCTGCTGCCCTGCGACGACGTGTTCGAGATCGCGCTGCCCAAGTACCCGCCTGGCTACCAGGTCGTGGCCGCCCACCATCCGAATGCGCAGAACGATCCCTTCATTGCCTGGGTGCTGGAGCGGGCCAAGGCCAGACTTGTATCGGCTACAAGCCGCGCTTGATTGCCGCGGCGCGTGCGCATGCCTAAGCTGGCGCTTTTCACCGGCAAAGGAATCCCATGAGCATCGAACGCATCAACCCTCCCGCGCTGTACGACGGCGCCCCGCACGGCCTGTCCCATGCGACCATCGACCTCGATACCGGCCTGGTGTTCGTGTCCGGCCAGGTCGACTGGGACCGTGACTACCTGGTGAAGCACGCCACCCTGGCCGAGCAGACCGAAGGCGCGGCGCGCAACCTGATCGCGGTCCTGGAGGCCGCCGGGTCCTCGGTCGAGCACATCCTGCAGCTGCGCGTCTACGTGCGCGGCGAGATCGGCGAGCACCTCGAGACCGTGGCGCCGATCCTGCTGCGCCACCTCGGCCTGCCGCGCCCGGCCCTGACCGGCATCGGCGTGGCCTCGCTGGCGTCTCCCGACACCCTGGTCGAAATCGAAGCGGTGGCCAAGCGCCGTGCACGAAATGTTTAGTAAACCGCCTAAACAGATGGGTTGAAACACGGTAAAGATTGCTTATAAACCAGTCTCCACATATAAGTTTCGCTTGGGTATAGTGCAACTAAAAGGCGGCGCCCGTCGCTGCCGCCACGTGTGGAGACCTCATGACGGCCAGACTCAATTTCGGACAACTCTCGATCGCCGCCAGTGCGGCATTCCTGTTTAGCGCAATTCCCGCCCTCGCCGCCCCGCCGGGCAGCCCGGCCGAAGCCGTGAACGTCTTCATCGGCACCGGCGGCGACGGCCACACCTTCCCCGGCGCCAGCCGCCCCTTCGGCATGGTGCAGCTCAGCCCCGACACCCAGCACCGCCATTTCCGCCAGAGCTATCCCTGGGCCTCGGGCTACAACTACGCCGACAGCTCGATCCTCGGCTTCTCGCACACCCACTTCTCGGGCAGCGGCCACTCCGACCTGGGCGACGTGCTCCTGATGCCCTACAGCGGCGAGACCAAGCTGGAACCGGGCTATCCGGAGCGTCCGTTCTCGGGCTACCGTTCGCGCTTCTCGCACGACCAGGAAAAGGCCGAGCCGGGCTACTACGCGGTGCGCCTGAAGGACCATGAAGTCGACGTCGAGCTGACCGCCAGCGAGCGCGTGGGCCTGCACCGTTATAAATTCAAGGCCGGCGAGCCGGCCAAGGTGCTGCTCGACCTGCGCACCAGCATCTACAACTACGACGAGAAGAACCTGTGGGCGCGCCTGCGCGTGCGGAGCAGCACCACCATCACCGGCATGCGCGAGACGCGCGGCTGGGCGCCCGGCCGCCAGGTGCACTTCGCGATCCAGTTCTCGCGCCCGATCGACACCCGCCAACTCCTGAACCGCGAAGAATCGATCCCCTACCGCGGCTTCGCCCCGCCCGGCAAGACCCCGGCCGACAAGGCGCTGGTCGAAGGCAAGCAGCTGATGGCCGACTTCAACTTCGGCGTGCCGCAGGACGGCACGCTGCTGGTCAAGGTCGCCCTGTCGGCGGTGAGCGAAGACAATGCGATCGCCAACCTGGCCGAGATGCCGGGCTGGGACTTCGACCAGGAGCGCGAGCGCGCCGGCAAGGCCTGGAACGACGCGCTGGGCGCGGTGAAGGTCGAGGCCGAAGGCCCGATGCGCACCAAGTTCTACACCGCCCTGTACCACACCATGCTGGCGCCGTCGCTGTTCATGGACCTCGACGGCAGCTACCGCGGTCCGGACAACCAGGTGCACAAGGCGAAGAACTTCCGCTTCCACTCGACCTTCTCGCTGTGGGACACCTACCGCGCGCTGCACCCGCTGCTCACCATCGTCGCGCCCGAGCAGCGCAACGCCGACTTCGTGAACTCGCTGATCGCATCAACGCAGCACAGCCCCTACGGCATCCTGCCGGTATGGCAGTTCCACGGCCTGGAAACCTGGTGCATGATCGGCTACCACGCGGTGCCGGTGATCGCCGACGCCTACATGAAGGGCATCCGCGGCTTCGACGCCGACAAGGCCCTGGCGGCGATGACGGCCAGCGCCGAATACGGTCCCTACGGCGGCCTGGAACACTATATGAAGCTGGGCTACGTGCCGATCGACCTCGAGAAGGAAGCGGCGTCGAAGACCGTCGAATACGCCTTCGATGACTGGACCATCGCGCGCATGGCCGAGAAGATGGGCAAGAAGGACGTCGCGGCCCGCTACTACAAACGCGCCCAGAACTACCGCAACGTGTTCGACAGGGAGACCGGCTTCATCCGCGCCCGCAAGTCCACCGGCGAATTCCGCACCCCGTTCAATCCGGAGCAGTCGAACTTCGGCAGCGACTATACCGAGGGCAGCGCCTGGCAGTATTCCTGGTATATGCCGCACGATAACGCCGGCCTGATCTCCTTCCTGGGCGGCGACACCAAGCTGGTGAGCAAGATCGACCAGGTGTTCGACGCCAAGGTCGACGAGACCGTGTACGCCCACATGGAAGACATCTCGGGCCTGATCGGCCACTACGCCCACGGCAACGAGCCTTCGCACCACGTGGCCTACCTGTACAACTACGCCGGCGCGCCATGGCGCACCCAGGAACGCCTGGCCAACATCATGGCCACCCAGTACAGCGACAAGCCGGACGGCCTGTCGGGCAACGACGACCTGGGCCAGATGTCGGCCTGGTTCGCCTTCACCGCGCTCGGCTTCTACCCGGTGGCCCCGGCCAGCAACGAGTACGTGATCGGCCGTCCCTTCCTGGACAAGGCGACCCTGAACCTGCCGAACGGGAAGCGCTTCACGGTGCGCGCCGATAACCTGTCGACTGCCAACGGCTACATCGGCCGCGTGACCCTGAACGGCAAGCCCTTGATGCGCACCTTCATCCGCCACGAGGACATCATGGCCGGCGGCGAACTGGTGTTCACCATGCAGGCCACGCCGAACAAGGACTGGGGCAAGGAACAGAACGCCCGTCCCTACACGCAGACCAGGTATTGACGAAGGAAAGCGCGCCATGGCCGTCACGATCCGCGACATCGCCCGCGCCACGGGCTACTCGATCGGCACGGTCTCGCGCGCGCTGAAGAACCAGGACGGCCTGACCGACAAGACGCGCGAACGCATCTGCGCGGTGGCGCGCGAGATGGGCTACGACTTCGCCAAGCTCCGCGAGGGCGATGTGCGCCGTATCGCGTTTTTGCTGCACCGCCAGCACAACACGCAGTCGGCCAGCCCGTTCTACCTGCCGGTGCTGCACGGCGCCGAGGATGCCTGCCGCAAGCGCGGCATCGCGTTGTCGTTCGTGGTGGTGGGCCCGGCCGAGCCGGTGCTCGACCTGGTGCGCCTGCACCAGCCCGACGCCCTGCTGTGCGCCGGCTTCTTCGAGCCCGAACTGGTGGCGGCGCTGCGCGACACCGGCAAGCCCCTGGTGCTGCTCGACATGCGCCTGCCCGGCTACCGCTCGGTCAATCCCGACCATGCGCTGGGCGGCTACCTGGCAACGCGCCACCTGATCCGGCAGGGCCGGCGCCGCATCGCCATGCTCACCGGCCCGCTGGCCCACCACAGCATCCTGGAACGCTACCGCGGCTTTCGCAAGGCCTTGTTCGAGGCGCGCATGCTGGCCAATCCCGACCTCGAGGTCCAGCTGCCCAGCATCGGCAACAGCCTCGACAACGTGCGCCAGGCGGTCGACGCCCTGCTGGCGCGCGAGCCGCGGCCGGACGCGCTGTTCTGCTACAACGACAGCACGGCGCTGGCCGCCATGCGCCACTGCCTGGAGCGCGGCCTGAAGATCCCGCACGACATCGCGATCGTCGGCTTCGACGACATCAGCGCCGCCTCCAGCGCGATCCCGCCGCTGACCAGCATCGGGATCGACAAGGACTTGCTGGGACGGATGGGCGTCGATTCGCTGCTCGAGAGGGTGGACAGCGCCAGCCTGGAACAGACGCTCGCGGTCCAGCTGATGGTGCGCGAAAGCAGCAACGACGACTGACTTGCCGTTCCGGCTGGGGCAAAAAAACGACAGGCCATGGTGTCATCCGGCTGGTTGCTTAATAATAGACAACTTCTGACGATTGCTCCCGCCATGGCCACCCTGTCGCCCCACCTGCTCCCGCCACTGCGCACCGATGCCGGACTTTACCGCGAACTCGAGGTCCTCGAGCGCTTGCGCGACCATCTGCCGGCCGGCTTCGAGGTCTTCCACAGCGTAACGCTGCACACGCTCCATCATGGGCGCGACCGCTACGGCGAAATCGACATCGTGGTGCTGGCGCCGAACGGCAACCTGCTGCTGATGGAAGTGAAGGCCGGCGACGTCGTGCTGCGCGCAGGCGGCATCTACAAGCTGTACGGCAAGCGCGAATGCGATGTGGCGCGCCAGACCACGGTGCAGCGCGGCGCGATGCAGAACCGCCTGCAGCAGGCCGGCATCCATCCGGAACTCATCAGCTGCCTGGTGCTGCCCGACTATGCGCTGGGCGACGGCCAGGTCTCGGCGATCCCGCGCGAGCGCATCATCGACGCCCACGGCTATGACCGCATGATCGGTTCGGTGTGCGACTGGCTGGCGCCGACCCCGCGCGAGGTCGATCGCGAGGCGCTGCGCCGCCTGCTGCTCAACCAGTTCCAGGTGATGCCGGTGCTGGACGTGCTGCGCGACCAGCTGCAGGGCACGGTGCGCCGGCTGTCGGACGGACTGGCGACCTGGGTGCCGCGGGTCGAGGCGGCATCCGGGATCGTGCGGGTCCAGGCGACGGCCGGCTCCGGCAAGACCCAGCTGGCCCTGCAGCTGCTGGAGGATGCGCGCGCCGCGCGCCTGGACGCGCTCTACGTCTGCTACAACCGGAGCCTGGCCGACCACGTGCGCGTGCTGGCGCCGCCATCGAGCGAGGTCGTCAACTATCACGAGCTGTGCGTCGAGCATTACCGTCGCCATCACGGCGAGCCGGAGTTCTCGCCCGAGGGCTTCGAGCGCATGGCCCAGGCCTACCTGGACGACAGTGACGGCGTCGCGGCGCGCTTCGACCTGCTGGTCATCGACGAAGCCCAGGACTTCAGCGCCGAGTGGGTGGCCAGCCTGGGCGGCCAGCTGCGCAAGAACGGACGCCTGTACGTGCTGGAGGACGAGGCGCAGCGCCTGTACGGCAAGGAAGGCTTCGAGCTGGACGAGGCGGTCGTGATCCGCTGCAGCGACAACTTCCGCACCCCGCGCATCCTGTGCGACATGATCAATGCGCTCGACCTGGTGCGCCCGCCGGTGCGCAGCATGAATCCCTACGCCGGCGAGGTGCCGGGCATCCGCGGCTATGCCTGCGGCGAGGAGCTGCTGGCGGCGACCGAGGCGGCGGTCGCGGCGCTGCTGGCGCGCGGCTTTGCCCTGGACGATATCGCGGTCGTGTGCGGCCGCGGGCGCGGCAGCTCGCAATTGCTGAACCGGGCCACCATCGGCCCCTGGCTGACGCGCCGCTTCACCGGCGAGTACGGGCGCGACGGCGCGCAGCGCTGGAGCGAGGGCGAGCTGCTGGTCGAGTCGGTGTACCGCTACAAGGGCCAGAGCGCGCCCGCGGTGGTGGTGACCGAATTCGACCTCGACGCCCTCGACGACAAGGCGCGCCGCATGCTGTTCGTCGCCCTCACGCGGGCGCAGATGGCGGTCGAGCTGGTGCTGTCGCCCGAGGCCGAGCGCTGCCTGTATGCGGCGCTGCAGGAGGCGGCTGGCGATGAGCGGGCGCGCGTCACGCCCGCCGCGTCCGCGCCTCAGACATAAGCCTGCGCCATCCTCGCCGCAGTCTCCGCCATCTCCTGGCGCAGGCCGGCCGGCTCCTCGACCACCACGCCGTCGCCGAAGCCCAGCAGCCACCACACCAGCGAACGCGTATGCGGCACCGTGGCCGCGAGACGCAGGTGTCCATCGCCGTGCGCCGTGAGCTGCTGGTCTTCGCTGAGCGGCGTTTCATACAGGTGTTCGCCGGCCGCGCGTGTAAACACGGCGCGCAGGCGCAGCGGCTCGCCGGCGATCACGCCGAACTGGCCCGAGGCGATGTAGGCGTCGAGGTCGAATCCCATCTTCTTGCGCGCATCCTCGTAGCGCGCCTCGGCCGCCACGATGCGGTGCAGCGGGATAGTGCGCACGTCCTCGTAGTCTCCAAACATGCAGACCAGGTAGACGATGCCGCCGCGCTGGACGATCGCCAGCGGATGCACCGTCTCGTAGAGCGTGAGTTCGGTGGCGTCGCGCTTGCGGTAATGCAGCGTGAGCTGGCGATCTTCCATCAGCGCCAGGTAGACGGTGCGCTGACAGTCGGGGTCCAGGCGCGGCGCAATCAGCGGTTGCTGCGGCGGCACGCTGCGCACCTTGCGCAGCCACGCCTTGGACGGCGCCGGATCGTCGTCGGTCGACAAGGTGCGCGCGGCCGATGCGAAATACGGCTGCAGCGCTTCGGCGGTGCTGGGCGGCAGATGGTGGCGCAGATGCTGCTCGACCAGGGTCATGGTGAGCGCCTCGGGTACCGTCAGGCCGGGCAGGTCGAAGCGCTGGGCGCCGCGCAGCCAGCTCCACTTGAAGGGTTTCTCGGCGTCGTCGCACACCAGCGGGAACACTTCGGACAAGGCGTTCAGGTCGCGCTCGACGGTGCGCTTGGTGACCGGGAATTCGAGCGCATCCAGTCGCTTGCACAATTCGCCGGCCTCGATCGACAGCGGCGCGCGCGGCACCAGCTGCAGCATATGCCATTGGCGCAGGAGGGCTTGCTGGTTGCTCGCCATCAGAACTCCTCCGCCCAGCGCTGCCAGTATCCAGGCTCGTCGTGCTCCGCGTTTTCCATCGCCAGCTCGAGCGGCATGGCGTAGAAGCGCACGCCGGCATGGCGCATGCTGCCGTCGGGCAGTTCGAGATAGTCGCGCAGCACCCGGTAGGCCGGCAGATCCTCGTCCCACGGCAGGTCGAGGTAGACCTGGCCGCGCCAGGACGCCATCACCGACGGATTGGCCAGCGGGCCGCAGGGCCGCCACGGCACCCCGTTGGCGTCCAGCCAGGCCAGCACCTGGGCGCGCATCGGGTCTTGTTCGTGGTGGTAGGCGCGCCGTTCGGCGGCGGCTTGCGGATGGAATTCGAGGTAGAGCGCGGCGCGCCCCTTCTGGCGCGCGATGGCGTCGATGTGTTCGATCAGTGCAGGCATGGTGGCTTTCGCCGCGCCGACGTGGCGCGTTCAAGATGTGATATTAGCAAATAAATTACCGTCAGGAAATTAAAGACCGGCCGGGCAGACGCAGATTGGCATGCGCATGCGACAGCATGCGTCGCGCCATGTCCTCGGCCGGCTGCGACACATCCTGTCGCCGGGGTCTCCTATGCTGTGTTCCGTCTTTCACAGCCGACAAGGAATCAATGACCGACCTGCGCTGGTATCTCCCGCTCGAACGGTGCCGCAGCCTCGACGCCATCCGCCGCCAGTGGCATCCCCTCCTCGAGCGGGCCGCAAGCCTGCCCGGACAGGACCCGGTCCGCCACCACGATGCGCTGCTGGCCTTCATCGGCATGTCGGCCCTGCCCCCTCACCTGAAGCTGGCGGCGCTGCTGGCCTGCGTCGACAGCCGCGACTTCGACCTGCGCCTGGCCCTCGGCGCGCTCGACGACCAGGTGAGCGCCAGCCGCGCGCCGTGGCCCGGTTCGGTGCAGGATGCGGTGGCCGGCAACGGACCGGCGATGCAGGTGGCCAGCCGCCGCGACTGGCTCGGCGCCTTCGTGGTCGGCCGCCTGGCCGGCCTGCGCGACGCCCTGGCCCAGGACGGGACCGGGGTCGCGCCGTGGAAGGGCGCATTCCGCAAGCGCTACGCCGAGATGGCGCAGCGGCGCGGCCTGGCCGGCGCCGGCCTGCCGGCACGGCCCCTGGGCGCCGCGCCGCGGCTCACCCGCGTCAAGTAATGCGCGACACAAGCTGTCGCACCCCTGCCGCACAATGACGTCATCCCATCACCAGGAGAGCCAATTTGACCGTACGCCGCCGTCGCATCCGCCCCGTGCCCCAGGAACTCGCCCCGGCCGTCACCCTGTGGGTTTTGCGCATCATGATGCCGCTCGGCGGCCACCGCGACCTGGTCGGGTCGATGTGCTTTTCCAACGATCACGTGGCGCGCGCGCTGGGACTGGGCGACTGGATCGACGACGAGCGCGACTTCGATGCGGCGCTGGTGCGCGCGCGCCTGCGCGAACTGCACCGCGAGGCTGAACGCGACGCCGAGCGCAAGGTGCCCACGATCCTGCACGCCAACGTGGCGCGCCTGGCGGCCCTGGTCGGCATGTCCGGCGCCGAATGCCGCATCCTCGAATTCGCCACCATGCTGCACCACGAGCGCATCCTCGACGACGCCGCCGAGACGCTGGGCAACCTGTCGGCCGCGAAGATCGTCGACGTGCTGTCCACGCTGCTCGAGCTGCAGCCCGACGAGGTGCGCGCCGCGCTGGGCGCGGGCGGCGTGCTGGCGCGCTCGGGCCTGCTCACCGTCGACCGCGCCATCAACGGCTCGCTGCGCAGCAAGCTCGACCTGCTGTCGAACCGCTTCGCCGACTCGGTCGTCGGCCTCGACGCCGATCCGATCTCGCTGCTGCGCGACACGGTGGCGCCGAGCGCCCCGGCGCGCCTGACGCTGGACGACTTTCCCCACCTGGAACAGGAACTGGCCATCCTGCGCCCCTACCTGGCGCGCACGGTAGCGCGGGACGGCATCCACCAGGGCGTGAACGTATTCGTCTACGGCGCGCCCGGCACGGGAAAAAGCGAGCTGGCGCGCGCCCTGGCGGCGGAGCTGGGCTGCGAGCTGTTCGAAGTGGCCAGCGAAGACGAGGACGGCGACCCGGTCGGCGGCGAACGCCGGCTGCGCGCCTACCGCGCCGCCCAGAGCTTCTTCGACCGCCGCCGCGCGCTGCTGCTGTTCGACGAGGTCGAGGACGTGTTCGCCGACGACGGCATGTTCGGGCAGCGCAGCACCGCCCAGCGACGCAAGGCATGGATCAACCGCACGCTGGAACAGAACCAGGTGCCGACCCTGTGGCTGTCGAACTCGATCGCCGGCATCGACCCGGCCTTCCTGCGCCGCTTCGACGTGCTGGTCGAAGTGCAGGTGCCGCCGCGCGCCCAGCGCGAACGCATCCTGCAGGCCGCCTGCGGCGACCTGGTCGATCCCCCGACCCTGGCGCGCATGGCGCAGGTCGAGACCCTGGCCCCGGCCGTGGTCGACCGCGTGGCCTCGGTGGTGCGCACGATCCGCGACCAGTTCGACCAGCCAGGCGCCGCGCGCGCCGTCGCCTGGCTCGCCAACCGCTCGCTCGAGGCGCAAGGCCATGCGGGCCTGGATGCCGGCGCCGCCAGCCGGCTGCCGCCCGATTACGACCCGGCCATCCTGAATGCCGACACCGAGCTGGCGGCGCTGCTGCCGGGCCTGCAGCATGCGCGCTCGGGCCGCATCTGCCTGTACGGTCCGCCCGGCACCGGCAAGAGCGCCTTCGGACGCTGGCTGTCCGAACAGCTCGAGATGCCGCTGATGCTGCGCAGCGCCTCGGAACTGATGTCGAAATACGTCGGCGAGAGCGAAAAGGCGATCGCCCAGGCCTTCCGCCAGGCCGAGCGCGAAGGCGCGCTCCTGATGATCGACGAAGTCGACAGCTTCCTGCGCGACCGCGAAGGCGCGCGCGCCTCGTGGGAAGTCACGCGCGTGAACGAGATGCTGACCCGGATGGAAGCCTTCGGCGGCGTGTTCATCGCCTCGACCAATCTGATGGACGACATCGACCCGGCCGCGCTGCGCCGCTTCGACCTCAAGCTGCGCTTCGGCTACCTGCGCCCGGAACAGGCGCTCCTGATGCTGGAACGCCAGTGCGCCGCCCTCGGCCTGGCGCCGCCCGACGCATGCGACGCCGAACGCCTGCGCGGTCTGCCGCAGCTGACCCCGGGCGACTTCGCCGCCCTGGCGCGGCGCCACCGTTTCGCCCCCTTTGTTGTCTGCGCGCAACTGGTGACGGCGCTCGAGCAGGAATCCGCGGGGAAACGCGGCCGGCAGGCAGCGATCGGCTTCCTGGCCTAAACCTGCGATGCCATACTCACCATTCTCCAGGAGCGAACCGATGCGACGTTTTTCGAAATCCAGGCTGATGGCCTATCGCCAGTGCGAGCGCCGCCTGTGGCTCGAGCTGCACCGTCCCGAGCTGCGCGTGGACAATGCGGCGAGCATGGCGGCCTTCGCCGCCGGCCACCAGGTGGGCGACCTGGCGCGCCGCCTGTACGACCCGCACGGCACGGGCGCCCTGCTCGATCCGCACACCGAAGGCTTCGATGCGGCGCTGGCGCGCAGCCTGGCGCTGCTCGATTCAGGCCAGCCGATCTTCGAGGCCGGCTTCGTCGCCGGCGGCGCCATGGCCTTCGCCGACGTCCTGCTTCCCTTGCCTGGCCAGGGCCCGCGCCGCTGGCGCATGGTCGAGGTCAAGTCGTCGACCTCGGTCAAGGACTACCACCGCGACGACGCCGCGATCCAGGCGCGGATGGCGCTGGACGCCGGCGTGGCCCTGGAAGGCATCGCGCTGGCCCATATCGACAGCAGCTGGGTCTATCCGGGAGGCGGCGACTACCGCGGCCTGCTGGTCGAGGAAGACCTGACCCAGGAAGCCTTCGGCCGCGCGGACGAAGTCGCGGCCTGGGTGGCCGGGGCGCGCGCCGTGGCCGCCTCGGTCGACGAACCCGATATACAGCCCGGCAAGCATTGCGCGAGCCCCTACGATTGCGGCTTTACCGCCCATTGCGCCAGCGGCATGCCGCAGGCCGATTTCCCGGTCGCCTGGCTGCCGCAGCTGCGCAGCAAGGCGGCCAGGCAATGCGTGGACGATGGCGCGCTGGACATGCGCGATATCCCGGATGCACTGCTGAGCGACAAGCAGTTGCGCGTGAAGCAGCACACCATCTCGGGACAGGCCTATTTCGATGCCGCGGGCGCCGCCGCCGACCTGGCGCCGCATCCGCTGCCGGGGTATTTCCTCGACTTCGAGACCATCGCCTTCGCGGTGCCGGTCTGGCAAGGCACGCGGCCGTTCCAGATGATCCCCTTCCAGTTCAGCGTGCACCGGCTGGACAGCGAGGGCGGGATCGAACACGCCGCCTTCCTCGACCTCTCTGGCGACGATCCGTCGCACGCCTTCGCCGTCGCACTGATCGCGGCCTGCGGCGGGCACGGCCCCGTGTTCGTGTACAACGCCAGCTTCGAGAAGTCGCGCATCCAGGAACTGGCCGAGCGCTTCCCGCCACTGCACGATGCGCTGCTGGCGATCAATGCACGCGTGGTCGACCTGCTGCCGGTGGCGCGCGAGCGCTACTACCACCCGTCGCAAGAGGGCAGCTGGAGCATCAAGAAGGTGCTGCCGGCGGTCGCGCCCGACCTGCGCTACGACGACCTCGAGGGCGTGCAGGACGGCGGCGCCGCAATGCAGGCCTACCTGGAGGCGATCGCGGTCGGCACGGCGCCGGAGCGCAAGCGCGCGATCGAGACGCAGTTACTCGCTTACTGCGAACTCGATACCTTGGCCATGGTGCGGCTGTGGCGCTACTTCGCCGGAAAATAAACAACCACTTTCAAAAGGTACAAATGTCCACGATTCAGAATCTGTTGGTCGACAAGTCTTTCCTCGAACTCGACCGTCAGCTCAATGCCTTCAATATCTTCGACGTACTGAACGTGCGTGAGTACGAAATACGCCATACCCGCTTTCTGGCGCACATGCTCGACCCCTATGGAACACACGGATTGGGCAACGCCTTCCTGCGCAATTTCCTGTTGCAGCTCAGCGTGCAACTTGGCGCTGACGCGGGAGGAGGCCTGCTGCGTGAAGTTCACCAACTGGATCTCGACCTGGCCCGTGTCACTCCCGAAATTTCATTCAAAGGTGGAAGGGATGAGCTTTCGATAGAAACCACTGACGGAGCGGGGTCCAGCGCCGACAGCGGCCGCCTGGACATCGTTCTGCAGATCCCACGCCGTGGCGGCGGCGAGGTTGTCATCGCCATTGAAAACAAGGTCAATGCCAGGGAAGGGGATGGACAACTTCCTCGTTACAGGCGCTGGATGCATACGCGTTTTGGTGCAGGGAACTCGGTACTGGTGTTCTTGACCGTGAATGAAGAAGAGCCGCGCGAAGACTGGAACTGCGTCACTTACAGCAATGTCGTGTATCCAGCCCTGGAACTGACCGCGCAGTCCTGTGACACGCTGGGCCCTGGCCCGGCCATGCTCATCGACCACTACAAGTCGATCTTGCGCGACAAGGTCGAAGGGGATGCCGCAAATGCCGACGCCGACAGTCTCGCGCTGGAACTGGTCGACAACTACCCTGACGCCAAAAAATTCATCGATGCGACGTGCAGCCGGTGGGGTGGCCGGCTTGGCCTGGAGGCGGTGGATTCGAGCTGGGGACTTTATAATCGTTACAAGAACGCGTTTTCTTTCCTTGCGGGATACGATTCGGATGAGCGCGCGAAAGTCCTGCGCTGGTTCAAGAACAAGTGGCCAAACCAGGTTGCCGACGGCTCTGTTACACCCAGTATCTTCATTGACGACTCCGGACGCAGCATCATGCGCTTCCTGGCATGGCCCGCTGGTTCGGCACTAGCCGAACTGTCCCGGAAATATGCGGTAAAGACGAAAGAGAACAAGAAACACGCCTGGACATCCGGCAAGCACGCGGTGCTCTTCGAGCTGCGTTCCTATGTCACCGAGCGTCCGCAGTCCAGGGACACTGATGAGGCTGAGTACGGTTGGAACCTGTTTCTCGTCATCGGCCCTCTCGAAGGCATCGATCGCCATGCCTGGATCACGCGGCTGCGCAAGACGCTCAATGGCCATTTTTCGACCAGGGCCGGTGCCGGCATTCCCACTGTGCGCCATGCAGCCATCACGGCCACGTTTTTCTCATTGCTCAAGTGGGAGCTCAAGGGCCGGAACGTTGCAACGCTTGCCGAGGAACTGACCTCTCCCGCACTCCTGACGTGCATCGACGACGTGGCGCGCACGATCGAACGCACCTTGCTGGAGGAGGATGACGGCACCAACAAGGCTTGATGTGAGACGTCAGAAGTGATACTCGGCGCGGATCATCGGCGTGCTGGCGCGCTGTCCGCGCCCGCCCGTCGTGGCGCGGGTATTGCCGAACTTGTTGTTCCAGAACTGGTATTCGACGCCGACACGGAAGCGGTTCTTCTTCTGGCCGAAGTGGGCGCCGACGTCGTACATCAGCTGCATGTCGATATTGGTTTCGGCCCCGGTCGGGTTGCCGGTTTCGTCCAGCCCCTTCTCGGCGATGAAGTTGGCATAGCCCTCGAAGGCCCAGCGTTCGTTCAGCGGAATGCCCCAGCTGACGTTGAGCATCGGGTGGTTCTCGTACTTGTAGCGCCCGCGCACGTCGGAGATCGGGGCGAAGGCGCCGCTCGGCGCATTGCTTTCGCGGATCAGGAGGATGCTGGTGCTGAGGAAGCCCGGCACGTCCCACATCAGGGTCGGCCCGACCACCAGCATGCGCTTGCGCGAGTTGTAGCCGACGTCGCGCTTGGTGTTCAGGTCGAAGCCGGCGGTGAGCCCGACGCCCTTCACCTTCCCGAAGCGCAGCTCGCGCCCGCTCAGCGCGCCGATGTCGAGCGTGTGGCGATACAGCAGGTAGGCTTCCTCGGCGCCGGAACTGCCGCCGAGCGAGCGCGGATCGTTGCGGTCGGACTTGAGCCAATCCAGGTTGAAGTAGTTGCTGCCGTACTTGTAGCCGCTGGCGTGGGTCAGCGCCAGGACGTGCTTGTCGATGTGTTCCGGATTGAAGGGCTCGGCGAAGCGGCTGCCGTAGCGCCAGCTGATGGCGGTGTCGCTCCAGTCGAGCGCCTGTGCCGGACCGGCCGCGAACCCCGCGGCCAGCAGGCAGGCGCCGCAGCCGAGGGCGCGGGTGATGATGTTCATGATCTTGATCCTATGCTTCGGGCGCTCTCGGGTCGCGCGCAACCCGCAATTCTACCTTGTGGTCACGCCGGTCGTCGCGCAGCATGATGGTCCAATCCGGACAGGGTTGGCCGTCCAGCAGCATTTCTTCGGGTCCTTCGGTGGCGCGCACCGTGATCTCGTAGAAGGCGCCGCGATGACGGTAGCGCAGGCCGAAGCCCTCCCAGCCCGGCGCCAGGCGCGGCCTCAATGTCAGCGCATCGCCGTGGCGCTCCAGGCCCAGCAGCGCTTCGACGAACAGCAACCAGGTCCACGCCGCCGCAGGAGTAGCGACACCGCCGATGGCGCGGCCGGCATGCGGGGCGATCGTGCGCAGGCCGCCGCTCATCAGGTAAGGCGGTCCGTCGTCATGCGCCGTCGGGTCGAGCATGCGCGCCAGCTGCCATGCGTGGCCGGCGTCGCCCAGCCGTGCGAGTCCGGCCGCGGCCCAGGCGGTGGCGCGGTGGTCCTGGCCTGGGCTCGACGGCACCCGTTCGCTCCATTCGCCATCCACCGGCGGATCGCAGCGCGGCAGAGCGCCGCCCGTGCGCAGGCGCCGCACCGCCGCGCGCAGCGCCTGCGGGCCTTGCGCCGCCCCGGCCTCCAGCGCCCAGCACTGGGTCGACAGCTCGACGCGGCAGGCCGCATTGGCGATCGAGCCGAGGGCTGTGCTGCTGTCCAGCCAGGTCCAGCGGTACCAGTCGCCGTCCCAGCCGTGCTCCTCGCACTGCGCGCCCAGCGCCAGCGCCGCGCCGCGGCAGGTGGTGGCGAAACCGAAGTCGCCGCGCCGGTCGGCCACCTCGGCGAAGCGCTGCAGCACGGCCACCATGAAGAAGCCCAGGCGCACGCTCTCGACGCGACCGGCCACCCCTTCCTCATGCAGGCGCCCCGCCGCCGGCGGCAGGCCGCGCGGCCCGAAGCGCAGGCAACCGCGCAGGCCGTGCACGCAGTGCTGGTACAGATCGTCACGTTCCGACAGGCGCACGGCCAGCAGCGCATGGTCGTCCGTCACTGCGAGATAGCGCGTCAGCGCATAGGGCAGCCACAGGAAGTCCTCGACATGGGCCCCCGTCGTGAACGCGGGCGCGGCGCGCAGCAAGGCCTCGCGCAGCAGTTCGGGGCGGGCGTGGACGCAGGCCAGGGCCGACTGCAGGCGCAGCGCCGGATCGCGCTCGCCCATCATGGCGCCGATCGCCTGCCAGGGCAGCCAGGCGTTGACGCGCAGGTCGAACCCGGGGTCGGGCGTGTGCACGGTGAGGGCGCCGAGCGTGCCATCCCACCAGTCGCGCAGGCGCTGCCATGCGGCGGCGGCGGCCTGCGCCGTGCCATGGCGCTGCACGACCGCGCTGGCGTCCAGGCTCCCGGGACCGGCCACGCCGAGCACGAAGACCAGTTCGCACTCGGCGCCCGGCGCCAACGTGACGCCGACCTGCAACGCGGCGCACGGGTCGAAACCGGCGCCGGCAATGCCCGACAACCCGGCGCGCCCCAACGCCGCCGGGCGTGCGATGGCCCCGGAACGGCCGATGAATTCCTGGCGGTCGCAGGTCACGGCGACCTGCTCGGCGTCGACGTGGAAGAACGCGACCTTGTCATGGAAACCCGCGCCGAAGACGTTGCGCGCCAACAGCGCGCCGCTGGCGAGATCGCGTCCGGTCACCACCTGCAGACCGGGCGGCGCGTGGCGCTCGTCCAGCAGCCACTCCACATACCCCGTCGCGTTCAGGCGGCGCGGCGCATCGCTGTCGTTGCGCAGGCGCAGCACGCTGTACTTGAGCGGCGCGTCCTGGGCCACGAAGCAGCGCAGCTCGGAATGGATGCCGTGGACAAGGTGTTCGAACACGCTGTAGCCGATGCCATGGCGCGTCGTGTACGTCTCTGATGACGGCGCCGGCCACGGCGTCGGCGACCAGACGTCGCCACTGTCCTCGTCGCGCAGGTAAAAGGCTTCGCCGCCCTGCGGCGCGACTTCGTCTTCTCCCCCTGCGGTCAGGCGCGTGGCGCGCTCGCCGCTCCAGCTGACGGCATGGCCGCGCTCCGAGACGATGCTGCCGAAGGCGTCGTTGGCCAGCAGGTTGATCCACGGCGCCGCAGGCGCGGCGATGCCGGCGCCGCTGCGCACCACGACCTCGCGGCCGTCCGGCAAGGCCTCGGTCGCGGGCGAAGGCGGATTCGCCGCGGTCCATGCCTGCGCCGGCGTGGCGGCGACGAACGGCGCCGCCGCCGCGCTGCCCGCGCGCTCGGCGCGGCGCAGCTGGTCGGCCAGGTCGCCGCGCTCCCCGGAGAGCAGCACGCTGGCGGCGGAGCGCAGCAGGATGCGGTCTTCATGCGGCACGTCTTCCTTCAGGTGCAGGTGCAGTCCGCCGGGCTGGTCGAAGCTGGACGGATCGACCAGCGGCGCCGCCAGGTGCATCAGGGCTTCGCGCGCCGCGCGGCTGTCGCACAGGACCAGCAAGTCGACCGCCAGGCCGTGGCCGCGCCAATAACCGTGGGCCTGCAGCAGCTGGCGCGCGAGGCCGGTGTCCGGCCCCTCGCCCAGTTGCAGCAACAGCAGCGGCAAGTCGCCCGTGACGCCATACGCCTGCAAGTCGGCCCGCCCGCGCAGATTGCGCGCGATGACGGCGGGATCGGCGCGCAGCGCCGGCGCGGGCTGCAGCAGGCAGCCGGCCAGGCGGTTGATCAGCTGGGCGTCGGCTTCGCCGATCTCGGCGCGGCGCAGCTCGGCCTGGGCCAGGGTCCAGGCGGCCTCGATCGCGTGGTCGACCTCGTGAGCGACCCCATAGCGCGCCGCCAGCTCGCGCGCCAGCGCGCGGCTGGAGGCGGCGCCGAGCACCAGGTCGACCGTGATCTCCTGCTGCGGCGCCAGGGTCACGCTGCGCCGCAGCGCCAGCAGCGCCTCGTCGGGCTCCGGGTCCAGGCCGGGCAGCGCGCCGCCCTGGCTCACCGCCTGCGGCCGGCACAGCTCATGGCCGCGCCCGATGAAGCGCGCGCGATTCGTTTCCACGCTCGGCTGCCCCGCCGTCTCGCGCACCGTCATGCGATGCACGAGCACGGGCGCGCTTGGTGCGGTCAAGCACAGCAGGCTGTCGGCGCTCGCGTCGAACTCGATGCGGATGCTGCTGCGGCCGCCTTCTTCCAGCGGCGGCCCGGCCAGCGCCACGCAGCCGGTCAGCTCCAGGGTGAGCGTCTCAGACGCGCGATTGACGATGCGGATGCGGCGCAGCTCGACGTCGTCGCCCGGGGCCACCACCGCGTCAGTGCGCATCTCGATGCCGTGGTCCATGCGGCGCAGGCTGGCCCGCCCTTCGGCCAGCACCGCCTCGACCTCGTCGGGCGCCGGCGCGCCGGGCAGCAGGACGTTGGCCCAGGTGGCGCCGGATGCCGTGTCGCGCACGTGAAGCGCCGGGCCGCTCTCGCCGGCCCCTACTCGCGTCAGTACGGTTCCCTCCCAGCAGCTGGCGCCGGCGCCCGCGCTGTCGACGACCACGTGATAGCGGCCGTTCGACAGCAGCTGGACTTCCGGCAGCGGCGAAGCGTCCGGCTGGAGCACGCGCGCGTAGGGGCGGGCCGCCGCGACGCCGTCGAGCGCCACGCCGGCATCGATGCGCAGGGGCGGCTCGGCGCCGGCCGCCGGCGCCGCCTCTTGCAGCAGGCCGAGCGCGGCGCGCAGTTCGGGATCGCGCGCGAAGCGGCGCTGCATCGGTTCGCCCTGCAGGTGGCGCGCCAGCGCCAGCAGGATCGTGGCCTGGTGGCGCGCGAGCTGGGCCCGCACCACCGCCTGGCGTTCGCCTTGCGGCAGGCGCGCTGGCGCATAATCGAGCGCCTCGTGGAAGCCGGTCTCGCCCAGCAGGCCTTGCTCCGCCATGCGGCGCAGGTTGGCCGCCGCCAGCGCCGGCGCCGCGCTGAGCGCCAGCGCCACGCCATGGGGCGCGGCGACCAGGTCGTCGGCCGCCCTCCGCCGCAGGGCCGCGGCGTCGATGCCGAAGCGCCCGATGCGGTAGCGCGCCGCCGCGTCGACCGCGTTGCAGCCCGATTCCGTATAGCCCCACAGCAGCCCGCGGCCCTTGGCGTGGGCCACCTGCAGGCGCGCCACAGCCCGGCCGGCGTCGTCCAGCAAGGTGTCGCGCCACGACGGCATCACGAGCTGCGGCGCCAGATAGTCCGCCAGCGCGCCCGCGCGCGACAGCAGCAGCGCGCCTGCCCCCGTCATGCGCAAGGGACGGCCGAGCGACCACCAGTGCTGCTGCGGCAGCTGGTCCTGGGCGACGGCGGCGAAGCTGGCCATGCGCGCCTCGGACGCCAGCAGGTCGCAGCTGTCGCCGTCCAGGCGCCCCCCGCGTCCCTCGCGCACTTGACAGCCCGTGGCCAGCAGGCCGGTGGACGGGTCGACCAGCGCGCCGAAATCCACGCGCGCCGCGTCCCGCGCCTGCGCGGCCAGGCGCGCGATGCTCTCCATGCGTTCGCGCGCGCAGTCGCGCCCCTGTGCGACCAGCTGGGCCAGGCCCTCGTTGTCGCCTGGCGGTTCGAGCGCGGCCAGCTCGCGCAAGGTCGGGATGCGGGTCAGGCCGGCATCGAGCACGTATTCCTGCGCCGCGCGGGTCCAGGGCGTGAGCGCATGCAGGTCGTCCAGCTGCGCCGCGCATTGCCGCGCCAGGCGCGCCGTCCAGGCGCGCAGCGCGGGGTCGGCGGGGTTTGCTTTTTCCGGCAGGCCGGCGTCCAGCTCGGCCGCCCTGGCCGCGACCGTGCGCAGGCAGTCGGCCAGGCCCGGCAGGGTATCGGTGGCGCGGCAGCGGCCCGGCGCCAGCGCGTCGCCCAGCGCGTCCAGCGCCGGCAGCAGGCCGGGCGGCGCATGCTCGCGCACCACCAATAGCGTGACGCGGATGCCGTCCAGCGCGGCGGCGTCAACGATCGGCCGGTCCGGCACTTCATCGAGGCCGGCGGCGAAGGTGCGCAGCGCCAGCGCCAGGCCCCCGCTGGCCGCGGTGTCGACACGGGCCGGTTCGAGCGGAGCGAGCGTGACGCCGTCATACCATTGGAAGGGGTGGCCATGCCAGCGCTCCAGCAAGGCCATCGACGCCAACGCCTGCTCGCTGCGCGCGAGCAGGCCGCCCAGCGGCAGATAGCCGAAGTCGCGCGCGCTCAGGGTCGCCAGCAGGGTCGCGCCCATGCCGGCGGGCGACACGCGCTCGTCGACGGTCGGTTCGGAATGGTCGAACACGGCTTCCGGCGCCAGGCCGTGCCGGCCCGCGCCGTGCTGTTCGAAGAAGGCCCAGCTGCGGCGCGCCAGCGTGCGCAGGAACAGCGTCTGCCCCTTCGCCAGGCGCATGCCGCGCCGCGCCGGCTGGCTGACCCACCAGGCCAGCACCGGCGACAGGAACCACACCAGCAGCAGCGGCGCGGTCGCGAACAGGGCGTAGGGGTTGGCGAAGGTCAGGAGCACCGCGACGCCGACCGCCAGCAACGGCGCGAACCACATCGTGCGCCAGTTGTTCTCCAGCGCGCTGCTTGGTCGCGCCAGCGCTGGAGGACGCAGCTCGAGCAGCTTGCGGCGGCTCACGTCGCGCCGCCACAGGCCGCGCACGACCGCGTCGGCGTCAAGCCAGGCCCGGTGCGGCAGGAAGGCTAGCGCCAGCGCGGCGCGCACCAGGGCCGCGCGCGCGCCGCGCGTCCAGGCGTCCAGGTGCTGGCGCAGCGGCGCGTCGACCGCGCGGCCGGCCAGCGTGGCCAGCATGTCGAGCAGCGCCGGCAGCCAGAGCGGCGCCAGGATGGCCACGGTCCAGAACACGGGCGCGGCCAGCAGGCTCCAGCACAACACGAGCAGCGCGATCGACGCCGGCGCGGCTAGGCTCCCGGCCAATGCGTCGAACAGGCGCCGGCGCACCCGCGCGGCGCGCAGGCGCTCGGCGCCGCGCCCGAGGCGGCGCGCTTCCTGCCAGGCGGCGCGCAAGGCGCGATGGCGGCGCAGCGCGTGTTCGCCATAACTGCCCGGATGCGCGGCATCCAGCCGCAGGTCGCTCACGCGCGCGGCGCGCAGGCGGTCTTCCTCGACCGCGCCGGGTTGCGCCCGCCCCTCGTCGCGCAGCTCGAGACCCATCGCGCGGCGCCAGGCATCGACGTCATAGATCGCGGCCCAGCCGTGGCCACCGTCGGGCCACAGGCGCTGGTAGCGCACGGCGTCCCGGCCCGGCAAGGCGGTCGTGATTTGCGGCAGCAGCATGGCATGGCCTTCCAGCACCCGCCCCGCTTCGTCCTGCAGCGCCCGGTGCAGCGGGTGCGCCATCGCCGCCACCAGGCCGCGCGCGGCGTCGCGCGGCAGGCCGGTATCGGCGTCGAGCGCGATCACATAGCGCATCTCGGCCGCGGCGCCGAGATTGCCGGCCGCGTGCGCGAAGCGGTCGCGCATGCCGCACAGCCAGGCATTCAGGTCGGTCAGCTGGCCGCGCCGCCGTTCGCGGCCGATCCAGGCCTGCTGGTCTTCGCTCCAGGCGCGCGCACGCGCCAGCAGCATGAAGGGGCCGTCTCGTTCGCCGCCGTGCTTGCGGTTGAGCGCCTCGATCGCGGCGCCCGCCTGGGCCAACAGGGCGGCGTCCAGAGGCAGCGTCGCTTCAGGCGCGTCGGGCAGGTCGAGCAGCAGGCAGAAGCGCAGGCGCGGATCGCGGTTGCCGAGGTAGCGCACTTCGAGGTCTTCGCACAGCGCCGCGAGCTGCGCGGCGTCGGCCGGCTGCGCCGACACGGCCACCAGCGTGCGTGCATCGTCAGGAATGCCGGCCGCCACATCGATGCGCGGCGTGGCCTGGGGCCGGACCAGCCAGCGCCCGGCCATGCCCATCAGGGTGCGCGCCAGGGCGCCGGCAACCGGCAGCGCCAGGATGCCCATCAGGACCAGCAGCAGCGACCCGGCCCCGCCCTGCCAGGCATGGACCAGGCCCGCGCCCGTGAACAGCAGGGCCAGCGCCGCCGTGGCGCCCGTCTGCATGCCGGGGGAAGCGCCCTGCAATGCGGCGCGAACGCGCGGCGCCCATCCGCGCCGTCCGCGCAGCCTGGCCTCGAGCGTCGCCAGGCCAGGGCCGGCCAGGTAGTGGCCCACGTGGCGGATGCGCATATCGAGCCCGCCCTCGCCCGGCGCGCGATGGACGCCGGCCAGCGCGATCGCTTCTTGCGCCACCGCGGCTTCGCTCACGCCGAGGGAATGCGCCAGGCGCGCGACCGTGTGGCGGTAGCGGTCGCGCGTGGCGCCGTCCATGCGCGCATAACTGCCGTCAGGATCGTCGCGCAGCAGCGCGTCGACCACGCCCAGGCGCTCGGCGAAGGCGCGCCAGTCGACGCCGCCCAGCGCGCGCAGGCTGGCCAGGGCGTTGCCGGCGGCGACGGCGTCCTGCGCCTGGCTGCTCCTCTCGTCCTGCGTCAGCCCGGCGATGCTGCCCTGGCCATCGGCCAGGCGCGCATCGATCCAGTCCAGTACCTGGGCCAGCGGCGCGCCGCGGCCCTGCAGGCGGCGCGCCAGTTCGACGATGAAAGCGCCGTTGTCCGCGTCTGCGCTGCGCGCCATGTCGGCGAACAGCAGCACCAGGTCGCCCGGGCGGGCCTCGGCGGTGTCGAGGAAGCGCGCGGCCCAGGCGGCGGCGCGCTCGCGGCCGGCGCAGGCATGCGCGGTGCGCGCGGCCAGCGCGGCCAGCCGGTCGATCAGCGCGAGACGCAGCAGCGCGGGCAGCGCATCGAGTTCTGCGACGCGCAACGGCGCGTGTTCCTGGCCCGCGGTGAGGACGCGCGCCAGTTCTTCGATGTCGACGACGCCATCGGCGCGCGCCACCGTATCGAGCGCCAGGCCCCAGGCGCGCGCGGCGCCGTCCTGGGCGGCGATCTGCCGCGATTGCGCGCGCGCCAGCCGCAGCTGGGTGTCGAGCAGGTGGTAGCCGTCGAGCAGGCGCGCGCCGGCGGGAGGCAGGTCGATCCCGGCGCGCATGGCGCGGTCGAGCGTTTCGCAGGAACGAACGATGCCCTCCGCATTCGCGGCCAGCAGCGGCACGGAGGCGGCGGCGGCGGCGCCATGTGGCGCATGCTGCCCCGCGGGCATCTTGTCGTTCTCAACTTTCAACGGGAACCTCGGGACGGAGGCGTGCGCGGCGGACCGCCGGAGGACGGGACACCCTAAGGTAATCAGGGCAAGAAACCAGACAAACGATGCTGGGCGCGCACGGCTGACTCCATGCTAGGGAAAGGTACGAAAAGTTACCGTGCGCTGGCGTACACACCGCCTGCCGAGCCGGCAGGCGGCCGGGGAATCATCAGACGGCGAGCGCGAAACCGCCGGCCAGCGAGCAGGCGCGCGGATGGCCCAGCGCGCGCAGGGTGCGCGCGGCGCGGGCGCTGCGGGCGCCGCTGCGGCACACGAACAGCAAGGGACGGGCCTCGGCGCCCAGCCAGGCGGCGGCATGTTCCTTCACGCTCGCCAGCGGCACGTTGAGCGCCGTGCGGCCATGCAGTTCCACCTGGCCGGCGACGCAGTGCTCGCGCGCATCGCGCACGTCGACCACGATGGCGTCGGGATGGGCCGCCAGCCAGCCGCGGGCCGCGACGGCGTCGAGCTCCATGCCCGCGTCCAGCGCGGCGTCAGGCGGCGGCGCATCGGGCGCCGCCGCCGGCGCCGGCGGCATTGCCAGCGCCGCCCCGCAGCGCGCGATCCGTTCGCAGGCCAGCGCCAGCACGGCGTCGTCCAGCAGCGGCCCGATCGACAGGCGCACCGCCGACGCGCTGCGCCAAGCCGGCAAGCCCATCGCGTCGAGCACATGGCTCGGCGCCGCCTTCGACGCGGCGCAGGCCGAGCCGGCGCTGACGCGCATGCCGGCGGCATCGAACAGGTCGAGCAACTCGGCGCTGGCGACGCCCGGGATCGAGAAATTGAGCGTGGTCGGCAAGGTGTGCGCCAGCGGCGCGTTGAACACGATGCCGGGAAAGGCGCGGGTCAAGGCCTCGGCCAGGCGCGCGCGGCAGGCTTGCAGCGCCTCGGCGGCATGGAAGGTGTCGCCGCGCTCCAGCGCTTCCAGCACCGCGCCCAGCGCCGCGATGCCGGCCATGTTCTCGGTGCCCGAGCGCCCATTGTCTTCCTGGCCGCCGCCGCAGATCAGCGGCGTGAACGGCGCGCCTTCGCGCACGTACAGCATGCCGATGCCCTTCGGCGCATGCAGCTTGTGGCCCGAGAACGGCGCGTAGTCGATGCGGCTGGCGCCCAGGTTCAAGGGCAGCTTGCCGAGCGCCTGCACGCAGTCGACCATCCACAGCGCCGGGCTGGCCGTTTCGATCAGCGCCGCCGCGATGCCGTCCAGGTCGGACACCACGCCGGTCTCGTTGTTGGCGGCCATGGTGCAGACAAAGGCGAGGCGCGGCGCCAGCGCGCGCAGCACGTCCAGGCGATGGCGGCCGTCGGCGTCGACCGGCAGCACGCGCAGTTCGAGGCCCGTGCCCAGCAGCCGGTTCCAGTGCGCCAGGCTTTCGGACACCGCCTTGTGCTCGGTGGCGCCAATCAGCACCACGTCCCCGCATGCTTCGCCGCGCGCGCGCCGTTCGCGCACCGCGCACAGCGCCGACAGCGCCGCGGTCTGGATGCCTTCGGTGGCGCCGCTGTTGAACATCAGCCGTCCGTTCGGGGCGCCCAGCACCCGCCGTGCGCAGGCGCGCGCGCCCTCGCGCAGCGCCCGGGCGCGCAGGCCGCTCGCATGGCTGCTGCTCGGATTACCGAAGCACTCCTGCAGCGCGGCCATGGCGGCAGCGGCGGCGGCAGGCAGCACCGGCGAAGTCGCGTTGGCGTCGAGGTAGATTTCGGTGATCATGGATTAGCTGCCAAAGACATAAAAAAAGGTGTCGCACAACACGTTATTGTCCAGTAATATGGTACGGAATTACGCCAATCGAAACGTCCCAAATTTCTCGATTTGTGGGCTGTTAATAGAATAATTATTCTTATAAACACGCTTTACGGAATATGAACTCACTCGACAAGTTTGATTGTGCGATTCTCGCCGCCTTGCAGGCGGATGCAACCCTTTCCATCTCGGGTCTGAGCGAAAAGGTCGGCCTTTCCAGCACGCCCTGCTGGAAACGCGTCAAGCGCCTCGAAGAAGAAGGCTATATCGAAAGCCGCGTCAGCATCGTCAACCGCGAAAAGGTCGGCCTGCCGGTCACCGTGTTCGTCAGCATCAAGACCACCGAGCACGACGAGAAATGGCTGGCGCGCTTCGCCGCCGCCGTGGTCGCCCTGCCCGAAGTGCTGGAATTCCATCGCATGAGCGGCGACGTCGACTACCTGCTCAAGGTCGTCACCACCGACATCGCCGGCTACGACCGCTTCTATAAAAAGCTGATCAAGGCCGCGCGCCTGACCGGCGTGTCGTCCGCGTTTTCGATGGAACAGATCAAGTCGACCACCGCCCTGCCGCTCGAGCTGATCTCGCACGGCGTGCCGGCCTGAGGTCGCTCCGAATCCTTACGCCGGGTCTTTACGCTGTCGCTTAACGCTTTCGCCGGCCGTGCGAATCGTGCGATGATGGCGGCCGTTGACATCAACGGAGACCAAGGGAATGCGATCGAAAATTAGGATGGCGCCGCTGGCGCTGGCGGCGTTAATAGCGTTGATCGGCACTCAGGCAACCGCCGCGGAGCAAATCGTGAAGATCGGCGTGAGCGGCCCGCTGTCGGGTTCCAACGCCTTCGCCGGCAAGGACAATGAGAACGGCGTGCGCCTCGCCATCGAGGAACTCAACGCGCAGAAGATCCAGGTGGGCGGCAATGTGCTGCGCTTCGTGCTGCAGTCCGAAGACGATGCGGGCGACCCGAAACAGGGCGTGACGGTGGCCCAGAAATTCGCCGATTCCGGCGTCAAGTACGTGCTCGGCCCGTACAACTCGGGCGTGGCGATTCCCGCTTCGCGCGTCTACAACGACAACGGCATCCTGATGTCGACCGTCGGCACCAATCCCAAGATCACGGCCGCCGGCTACCCGACGGTGTTCCGCATCGTGGCCAGCGACACCCAGGTGGGCGCCTCGGTCGCCGGCTATGCCGCCAAGGAGCTCAAGGTCAAGAACGTCGGCGTGATCGACGACCGCACCGCGTTCGGCCAGGGCATCGCGATGGAGTTCAAGCGCCAAGCGCAAAAGGCCGGCATCAAGGTCGCGGGCCACGAATTCACCAACGACAAGGCGAGCGACTTCGCCGCCATCCTGACCTCGCTGCGCGCCAAGAAGGTGGACGCGATCTTCTTCGGCGGCTACGCCCCGCAAGGCGCCCCGATGGCGCGCCAGATGAAGCAGTTGGGCCTGAACGTGCCGCTGCTTGGCGGCGACACCCTGTGCAGCCCAGAGATGGCCCGGCTGGGCGGCGAGGCGGTCGGCGAGAACGTGCGCTGCGCGCAGGCCGGCGCCATCGTCGCCAAGCAGCCGGGCGGCCCGGCCTTCCTGGCCAGCTACAAGAAGCGCTTCGGCCGCGATCCGGACGTCTACGCGCCGTCGTTCTACGACCAGACCAGGTTCATCGCCCAGGCGATCCAGCAGGCGAAGTCGGTCGACGCCAGGCAGGTCGGCGCCGCGATGCACGCGATCAGCTACCAGGGCGTGGTCGGCGCTTACGGCTACGACGCCAAGGGCAACCTCAAGAAGACGGCGGTGACGGTGTACACCTTCAAGAACGGCGCGTTGACGCCACTGGCCAGCTACTGACCCAACAAGGAAAAAAAATGAGAGAGAACTTCAGGCTCGGCGCGCTGGCGATTGGCGCCCTGCTCGCCTGCGCATCCGTCCAGGCCGCGCCGGCGCCCGACACCGCGCCCGCCAAGCAGAAGGTCGCCACGACCGAAGCCGGCAAGGCGATCAACAAGCTGGTCGACGAATACTACGAGGCCTATGCCCGCTTCGAGCCGGTGTGGGCGACCGAGAGCGGCGACGGCCGCTTCTTCGACCAGCTCGGCCTGTCGATCGCGCCGAAGAACCGCGACGCGCAGTTTGCGCTGTACCGCGGCTACCTGAAGCGCCTGGCATCGATCCCGCGCGAGCGCCTGAATGCGCACGAGCAGGCCAGCTACGACATCGTCAAGTTCGAGCTCGAGACCGCGCTGCGCCTGGGCGCCTTCCCCGAGCACCTGCTGCCGATGGACCAGATGTTCAATATGCCGGCCTTCATCGCGAACTACGCCGGCGGCGAAGGCGCGCAGCCGTTCGCCACGCCGAAGGACTATCGCAATTACCTGAACCGCCTCGACCAGATGGTCGCCTACATCGACCAGTCGATCGCGAACATGCGCGAAGGCGTCAAGCGCGGCATCGTGCATCCGCGCCAGCCGATCCAGTCGCTGCTGCCGCAGCTCAAGCAGCTGCAGGCCAAGAGCGCGGAAGCCAGCATCTTCTACACCCCGATCAAGAAGCTGCCGGAAGGCTTCTCGGCCGCCGACAAGCGCAACCTGCTTGACGCCTATCGCACGACGATCGGCAAGCTCAATCCGGCCCTGGATCGCCTGGCCAGCTATGTCGAGAAGGACTACCTGCCGAAGACCCGCACCACGGCCGGCTGGAACGCGCTGCCGAACGGCGCCGAGTGGTACAAGGCGCGCGTGGCGGCGATGACCACCACCGCCATGACGCCCGAGCAGATCCACGCGATCGGCCTGAAGGAAGTGGCGCGCATCCAGGGCGAATACGGCAAGATCGGGCCGAAGATGGGCTACGACGGCCCGGCCGCCGGCCTGCCGAAGTGGGTGTCCGAGCAACCGAAGTACAAGCCGTTCACCACGGACCAGCAGGTGATCGAGGTGTTCCAGAAGCTGGACACGCAAGTGCGCGCCAAGCTGCCGGCCCTGTTCACCCTGATGCCGAAGGCGCCGCTGGAAGTGCGGCTGGAGCCGGAACTGACGCGCGAGACCGCATCGGACCATTATTCGGCGCCGGCGGCGGACGGCTCGCGTCCGGGCGTGTTCTGGTCGGTCGTGAACGACCCGACCAAGTACGGCCGCACCGGCATGGTCACCCTGTACCTGCACGAAGGCCAGCCGGGCCACCACTTCCACATCGCCCTGCTGCAGGAACTGGGCCTGCCGAACTTCCGCAAGTTCGGCGGCAACACCGCCTTCACCGAAGGCTGGGCGCTGTATGCCGAGACCCTGGGCAAGGAGATGGGCCTGTTCGAGAAACCGGAAGACTATTTCGGCCACCTGAACGACGAGATGCTGCGCGCCGCGCGCCTGGTGGTCGACACCGGCATGCACAGCAAGGGCTGGAGCCGCGACCAGGCGATCAAGTATTTCCGCGACACGCTGGGTTACTCGGAGCTGGAAGCGCGCGCCCAGATCGAGCGCTATATGGTGATGCCGGGCCAGGCGCTGGCGTACAAGATCGGTTCGCTGAAGATCATGGAACTGCGCCAGCGTGCGCAGGCGGCGCTGGGCGACAAGTTCAGCCTGCCGAAATTCCACGAGGTCGTGCTGGACGAAGGCACCTTGCCGCTGGCGGTGCTGGAGGCGAAGGTCGATCGCTGGATCGCGGCGTCGAAGTAAGACGCGGACCGTAGGGTGGACGGGAGACCCGTCCACGCCACGCGATTCACGTGTCAGCGATGCGATCGCGATTCCGCAGTTAGCGCATGATCATGAAGACCGGATAGCGGTTCCACTCCGGCTCGCGATAACGCGCGCAGTTGGCGTAGATGAAGTCGAGCACCGCTTCCTGGCTGCTCAACAAGCCGGGATTGGCAGCCTTCCACTCGGCGAACTTCGCCGCCAGCTCGGGCTCCTCCGCCAGCAGTTTCTCCGCCTCGTCCTCGAACACATAATCCGAGTAATGCTCCTTCTTCTCCAGCACGCTGTTGAAGAAGCCCCAGCGGAAGAAGCTGTCGTGGGCCAGCGGCTCGAGCGTCTCGACCGCGTAGCGCGCCCGGTCCTGGTCCAGCGGCACGATGTAGTCGCCGGCGCGCAGCAAGACCTGGCCGACGCGCCGCTCCAGCGCCACCTCGTCATGGAATAGATGGCCTTCGTAGGCCGACGGGCGCGAGGTCACCGACTGAATCTGGTAGTACGTCACTTCCTGCAGGCGATCCGCCTCGATGCGCTCCATGCGCACGCCATTCCATTCCAGGCGCTCGATCGCCTCGCACCACTGCTGCGGCACCACATAGGCTTGCGGCGCCGGCACCGCGACATCGACCGGGAAGCTGTTGTAATAAGCGATGTCGCGTTCCCACGGGCTGCTGCGGTCGTAGTACAGGCGGGTGTAGTCGCCGATGACGCTCTTCTTGTACCTGGCCTCGTAACCCTTGAAGCGGAAGCTCGCCGGATTGGCTTCGTCCATCTTCCAGCGCACCGGCCACGCGTCTTGCTTGCGGCCTTCCTCGCGCGCCGCGCGGCGCAGCGCCTGGATGCGGTCGGCGTTCTTGACGGTGAACTCGAGCGCCACTTCGACCAGCGCCACCATCGACTCGTAGCGGTCCTTGAACGGCTTGAGCATGTGCGTCTCGGGCATGAAGCCGATCGTGTGGTGCAGCGCCGCGTAGCCGGTCGAGAAGCGCGCCGTCTCGAGGAATTCGGCGATGCCGTGGTCCGGGCTGTCCTTGACCGGGTTCACGTAGGGGCAGGTCGGCCAGCCGCGCGCATCCATGCCGGCATACATCGCCGGCAGCATCTCGGCGCGCAGGAATTCGCCCAGGCCGCCGCCCAGCTTGTCGGCCTGGGTGTGGATCAGGGTCATCGTGTAGCTGTAGTCGGCGCCGTTGGAGGTGTGGGTGTCGACCATCACGTCCGGATCCCAGCGCATGAACAGTTGATTGAATGTGCGCGCCGTCAGGGTGTCGCACTTGACGAAGTCGCGGTTCAGGTCGAGGTGGCGGCTGTTGCCGCGAAAGCCGAACTGCTCCGGGCCGTCCTGGTTCACGCGCGAGGTGTCGGCGCGGTTGAAGCTGCCGTCCACGTTGTACAGCGGGACGAACAGGAATACGGTCTTGCCCAGCGCACTCAGACGCCCAGGCTCGACGCAGAAGTCGCGCACGATCGCCATGCAGCCGTCGACGCCTTCCGGCTCGCCCGGGTGGATGCCGTTGTTGTTAAAAAAGACCGGACGGCCGGCGCGCTTGATCGCATCGACGTCGAACACGCCGTCGCTGCTGACCACGCCCGCATGGATCGGCACGCCCGCATCCGACACGCCAACTTTCTCGAAGCGCAGCACCGCAGGGAACCGGCGCGCGAGGTCTTCGTACCAGGCGATGCATTCGCCCCAGGTGGTGGTCTGGTTCAGGTTGCCCTTCTCGTAGGGCGTCAGCAATTCAGTGGACATGGATCTTATCGTTGTGAGGTGGATGCTTCGGAAATCGTCGCCGGCACAGGTGGGGTTTGCGCCTGGGCCGGCAGGTTGAGCGGCAGCGCGATCGCGACGTCGGTGCCTTCGCCCGGGCTGGATCGCACCTCGATCGTGCCGTGCAGCGCATAGGCGCGCTCGCGCATGCCGATGATGCCGATGCCTTCCGAGGCGCTGGCGGTGTCGAAGCCGGCGCCGTCGTCAACCACGCGGATGCGCAGCATGCCCTTGCCTTCGTCCAGCAGCAGGCTGACGTGGGCCGAGCGCGCGGCGGCGTGCTTCATCACGTTGGACAGGGCTTCCTGCACGATGCGGTAGGCGGAAATCGCCAGCTCGTTCGACAGGCGCGCGAAGTCGCCCTCGCTGTGCAGGTCGAAGCGGCAGCCGGACGTGGTGTCGTAGTGGCGCACCATCTCTTCCACCGCGCCGTGCAGGCCCAGCATGTCGAGCACCTCGGGACGCAGGCGGCGCACCAGGCGCCGGCCGTTGGCGTACAGGTCGAGCGCCAGCTTGGTGATGGCCTCGGACTTGCGGCGGATCTCGTCGACTTCGGGCCCTGGCGGCGCCTTGGCCGCCAGCAGGCCGATCGACTGCGCTTCCAGCCGCGCCGCGATCAGGGAAGCATTGAGCTCGTCGTGGATCTCGACCGCGATGCTCTTGCGCTCGTCCTCGATGATCTCGTTGACCTTCTGGATCAGCTTGCGCTTGTCGGCGTCGGCGCGCAGCGCCTCGTTGCGCGAGGCCAGCAGGTCGCGCGTGCGCTCGGCCACCTTGTTCTCGAGGTCGCGCTTGGATTCTTCCAGCGCCAGCGACATCTCGCCGATCGAGGCCTGCAGCTCGCCGATCTCGCCGCCGGTGGTGACCGGCGGATGCACACGGAAGTTGCCGCCCCGGATCTGGCGCAAGGTGCCGATCGCCTCGCGCAGCGGCACGATCAGCGAGCGCGCCAGCACCCAGGCCAGGATGCCGCTTGCGGCCAGCGCCAGCGCCGCCATCGACAGCTCGATCTGGAAGCGGTCGGTCTGCTTGGCCATCATGTTCGCCGGCGACATCGTCACCCGCACCCAGCCGACGACTTCGGTGGTGAGCGTGGGCGGGCGTGAGTCGCTCGATGCCGACACGTGCGGCGTGCCGTTGTCCGAGAACAGGTTGATCCACACCACCTGCTTGCGGATCGGCGCCTCGTAGAAATGGGCCTGGGCGTCGCTGGCCGAATCGGACACCACGCGCACCGCGGCGCGTCCGCTGCCGTCGATCACGTCGACCTTGTAGATGCTGCGGTCGGACTGCACCAGGCCGTTGATGGTCAGGCGCAGGTCGGACAGGTTGCCCGAGATGACGTTGTATTCGGACGTCTCGGCCAGCGCGCGCGCCAGGATGCGTCCGCGCTCGGCCAGCTCCTCGGCCACCTGGGCGCGGTGCGCATACCAGGAATACCAGACGAAGGAGGTGAACAGCAGGATCACGGGCAGCATGGTGATGACGGCCATGCGCCGTCCGACCCCCCAGCCGCGCCAGAAACGCAGGTTCATTGCAAGGCCGGCGCGCGCCGCGCGAAGTTGCGGGCGGCGTCGGTCACGCGCAGGTCGAGCGAACTGGCCACCCCTTCGTTGATGATGGTGCGGAAGTAGCGCGGGAACTGCGGCGGATCGAGTTCGCCGGTGCGCACGAAGTCGGCGGCCAGCTCGGCCACCTGGGCGTTGATCTCCTCGATCTCGGAATACGTGGTGGCCAGCGCGCCGACCTTGACCATGTCGGCCGAGAAACCGATCACGCCCTGCTTGCGGCGGTAGGTCGAGAGCAGGATATTGCGCACGTTCTCGGCGTTGTAGATGTCGCTGTCGGGCAGCGCCAGCAGGGTCTCGGCGCGCGTCATGCTGTTGAGTGTGTGATTCAGGTCGTCGCCCGGCGCGTACATCTGGATCTCGGTGGCCTCGTGCAGCGCCGGCTTCAGGAAGGCGGTGTCGGGGCCGAGCAGCACGCCGACCCGCACCGGGCGGCCGTACAGCAGTTCGGCCAGGCGCATCTGGTCGTTCGGCGCCGGCTCGGCATAGATCGCGGTCATGGCCATGCGGCGCGGCTTGGGCAGGCGCGCGGTGAGCGTACGCCACACCTGGCTCGAGGTATAGGCCGAGATCACCACGCAATCGCAGCGGCGCGACAGCGCGTCGCGCAGCGCGGTCGGGCCGATCGCCACGTACAACATGCGGCGCTTCTGCGCCAGCTCGGTGCGGAAGGCCGCGAAGGTGGGCACCAGGCGCTTGTACAGGTCGTCGGCGATGCGGTGGGTGACGGCGCTGTCGTCGCCGGTCAGGATCTGGAAGCGGTAGCCCTGCGCTTCTTCGCGTTCGCGCTCCGCCTGCTGGGCGGCGTGGACGCTGCCGGCCGACAGCGCCAGCATGAAGGCAAGGGCCAGCAGCGGCGCCAGCGCGGGGGCGCGCCTGCGCTGGTGGGGCATGCGGCGCGGGAGGATGGCCATCGCGTCAGGGCTCGATCAGGCCGTGCTTGACCGCCAGCAGGGTGATGCTGGCCTGGCGGTGCACGCCCAGCTTTTCCTTGATCGACTGGCTGATGTTGCTGATGGTCTTGGTCGACAGGTCGAGGCGCTCCGCGATCTCGGCATTGGTCATGCCCTCGGCCATCAGCTTGAAGATTTCCAGTCCGCGCTCGTCGAGCTGCGACTGCGGCGTGACTTCGCCGCGCACCGCCATGCTGGCCAGGCGCGACGCGATATGCGGCAGGAAGTACAGCTTGCCCTCGTGGGCATGGCGCACCGCGGTGGCCAGGTCGGCCGGGTCGCAATCCTTGGTGACGAAGGCGTGGGCGCCGAGGCGGTAGGTTTCCTTGATCAGGCTGTCCTGGTCAAACTGGCTCAGGAAGACGATCTTGGCCGCCGGGTCGGACTTGAGGATGGCCTGGGCCGCGTCCATGCCGGTCAGCTCGGTGCCGAAGCGCATGTCGAGCACGGCGACGTCGGGGTGCTCGGCGGCGTACAGCGCGGTCGCCTCGCTCGGGGTCTTGGCCTGCCCCACCACCTGCATGCCCGCCGCTTCCAGCGACATGGCGAAACCGGTCATGACGATCGGGTGATCATCCGCGAGCATGACGCGGATGGGTTTGTTCTGTTCTGCCAATTTGATTCTCCTGGCGCGTGGCCGGTGTGCGTTGCCAGTGTCTGGCGTTGCGTTGGCCGGGCGAAAAGCCACGGCACAGTTGGGAATTATTTCATACAACGGGCGGGGAAGCGAATGGAAAGGCGGGGAGATTTTGTGCGCTCCGGTCCGTATTTTTGAGGCGCTTCCTTTCGCTGGACGCGCGGATGGCGAAGTCGTCCACCCTACGGATGGGCTTGCTTGGTACGTTGGCGCACACACAACCAGAAACAAATTTACTAGATTATGGATTTGCAAATTGCTAGGACATAGCATATATTGATTCCAACGAGCTGTAGATATGCATTCTTCCAAGGTAGTAAACCTGGCCATCCCGAGGGGTCCCAGGACGAATAAAGGAGGTTGCCATGCATTTTTCTGACATCAATCAAGGCGCCGGCGGCAAGGCCGGCAAATTCGCCCTGGTGGCCGGCCTGCACGTGCTGGTGGCGATGGGCGTCATCAGCACGATGAACGCCAAGTCGATCTCGCTGCCCGCCATGCTCGAAGACAAGCTGGTGTGGATCCAGCCCGAGGTTCCTCCGCCTGCCCCGCCGCCGGAGCCACCGAAACCCGTCGCCAAGGCCGCACCGCCCGACATCGTGGTGCCAGAGGTGGAAGTCGAAGTGCCTGCGCCGCCGCTCGAGCAGGTGATGGAGGCAAGCACGGAACCAGCGCCTGAACCGGCCCAGCAAACCCAGTCCGAGGCTCCGCCGCAGCCCGCCGCCGCGCCGTCGTCGAACAGCGGCCAGATGCGCAGCGCCGTGCTGGCCGACGCCAACGGCTGCGCCAAACCAGACTATCCGGTGCGCGCTGCGCGCAATGGCGAGACCGGGACCGTGACCCTGGCGCTGCTGGTCGGGGCCGATGGCCGGGTGCAGGACTCGCGCATCCAGTCTTCCAGCGGCTCGCGTGAACTCGATCGCGCCGCCGTGCACGCCCTGAGCCTGTGCAAATTCCAGCCGGCGATGAACGGCGGCACAGCCGAAGCCGGATGGGCGCAGCTCGCCTACGTCTGGACACTCGAGTAAGCCCCTTTTCCTCTTGCAGCCCGCCCCTCTTCATCTGGCGGGCTTTTTTTCGCCCGGCTTTTTCGTTCCTTTGACAGGTGCATCGACGCCTGCGCGGGCGACATCCGCTCACAACAACAATGGAGAGAGAACACATGGATGCAACGAGCGCAGCAATACCGGCGATACGTCTCACCGGGTTCATGCACGCCCTTGCCGGCTGCCTGGGACTGGCCGTCCTGGTCATCCTGGGCTGGATGGCGTTGACGCGACAGGCACCGCCCGAGCCAAAGGCGGAGATCGCGGCCGGCAGCTGGAACGCCCGCGTGCAGGAGCACATGCGGGTGCTCGCGGCCAGGCCGCGTTCGATCGCGACCGAAGGCAATGCCCAGGCGCGCGCATACCTGGCGGCGCAGCTGCGGGCGATGGGCCTGGCGCCGGCAGTGCAGCGCGCCACGGTGCGCAAATCGGTCGTCTACTACTTCGGCGCCATCCACAACACGGTCGGCGTCGTCCATAACGTCGTCGCCAGGATTCCCGGCAGCGCGCCGGATGCGGGCCGCCGCCCGGCGCTGCTGCTCACCGCGCACTACGACAGCGGCAACGCTGGGCGCGATGCCACGCGCGGCGCCGCTACCATGGCGGCCCTGCTCGAAACGGCGCGCTTCTTGCGCGCCGCGCCGCCCGCCAACGACGTCGTGCTGCTGTTCGCCGACGGCCACCACGTCGGCGCGCTGGGCGCCAAGGGCTTCGTCGAACAGCATCCGCTGGCCCCGAACATCGGCCTGGCGCTCAAGTTCGATCCTGCCGGCGACGCGGGGCTGCGCATGGTCGAGACCAGCGGCGCGGGCGGCGCCGCGCTGGCCGGCTGGATGCGCGCCGCGCCCGAGCTGCGCGGCTCTTCGCTCGAGACGACCCTGGCGCGCATGCTGAACGACGCGCCGCACGTCGGTCCGCTGGCGGCGCTCGATACGCCGGTGCTGCTGTTCGCCGGCGGCGAAGCCGATCCGCGGCAGCTGGGCGACGCGATGCTGCGCCTGGCGCAAGCCTACGGCGACACGCCGCTCACGCGCGGGACGCAGACGGCCGCCGCGTATTTTTCGCTGCCCGTCGTGGGCCTGGTGCAGCACGCGGCCTGGCTCGCCTGGGCGCCGACGATCCTGTCCTGCCTGATGCTGGGGTTCGCCTGGCGCCGCCTGTTCGGCGCGGACGGCGCGGTCGAGGCGGCGCAAGGCGTATTCGGCGTGTGCTTCCTGCTGCTCGTGGTGCGCGTCGGCAGCTGGACCTGGCGCGAAGAGGTGGCCGCCGCCGGCCTTGCGGGCGAGCAGCGCCTGCCGCTGGTGGTGTTGGTCGTGGCAAGCTGCGTCTTTGTCGCCGGGCTGTATCTGTTCCGGCGCAGCGTCGGCGCCGCGGCGATGGTGCTCGGCGCGCTGGCCTGGCCCGCGCTGACGCTGCTGCTGGTCGTCTTCTTCTTGCCCGGCGCCGCCTACGTGCTGGCCTGGCCGCTGGCGGCGGCGCTCGCCGCCTTCCTGGTATTGCAGTCGCGCTGGGGCCAGCGCCAGGCCTTCGCCGCGCGCCTGCTGGTGCTGGTGGCGGGGCTGGCGCCGGCCGCCGCGCTGTTTCCGTCTGCGCTGCGCGATGCCTGGCTGCTGCTCGCGCCGCACCACATGTACCTGCCGCCGATGCTGATGGCGCTGCCGATGCTGTGCTTCGCCTGCCTGCTGCTGGTGCTGCGCATGGCGCCGGCCGTCGCCGCCGCGCTGGCGCTGCTGGCCGCAAGCTGCTTCGCCCTGCCAGGACAGGCGGCGCCGCGCATCGCGCTGCCGCCCGCATCCGATGGCCTCGAACGCCTGGTCTACTACAAGGACGCGAATACCTGGCGCGCTTACTGGCTGCTGCCGGAGCAGCCGCTCGACGACTGGCGCAGCCAGCTGTTCCTGGGGCGCCAGCCGACCATCTTCGTCGAAGTCTTCGGCTGGAACAGCCCGCGCCAGTGGTATGCCGAGGCGCCGCGCGAGGACGCGATTGCCTTCCCGGAATGCTTCGCCCTGCTCAACACCGTCGGCAAGGTGCGGCGCGGCACGTTCACTGTGCGTTCAAAAAACCGCGCGCCGCACATCGAGCTACGCATGTCGGGCGCCAAGGCGCTGCGCTCGCGGCTCGACGGCGTGCCACTTACGTCGAAGGAGGCGCCGTGGATGCTGTCGCTGTACGGGATGGAAGACCGGGTGCTGCACTTCGAGATCGAGAGCGCGCCGGACGAGATTTTCGCGATCACGGTGCAGGAGCGCATGCCCGGCGTGCCTCGGCATCTGTTACCGTCGCGCGAGCAAGGCGCCCCGTATTTACGGGAACAATCGGGAATGACGATGTCGACCGATATCCTGCGATTTTATTGAGAACTTGTCATAGAATGTTCCGCGCACGCCACGAACGTGCCCTTCCCGATCAACTCAAGTCGCAGGATTTTATGTACAAGATCGTCTCTTCCCTCGTCCTCACCGCCCTCGCCGGCAGCCTGGCGCTGGCCTATCCGGCCTATGCCCAGAACGTGCAAAACGTCCAGGAAGCGCCGCTGCGCGCGCACCTGGCCCACCTGTCGTCCGACGCCATGGAAGGCCGCGGCACCGGCCAGCGCGGCGGCGAGCTGACAGTCGCCTACCTCGAGGCGCAGGCGAAGGCCGCCGGCCTGAAGCCGGCCAACGGCAGCAGCTTCCGCCAGGCGGTCAAGATCGCCGGCGTGCGTTCGCTGCCGGCCAAGAGCGACATCGCGATCACCGCCGGCGGCAAGGCGCTGCCGCTGCAGTTCGGCGCTGACTGGGTCTGGGGTCCGGGCGACGGCAAGGCCGACCACAAGCTGGACGCGGACCTGGTCTTCGTCGGCTACGGCACCGTGGCGCCGGAAGAAGGCGGCTGGAACGACTTCAAGGGCATGAACCTGAAGGGCAAGGTGCTGGTGATGATGGTGAACGACCCGCTGCCGACCGCGACGGAGCCGAACCGCTTCAACGGCGAGGGCCTGACCTACTACGGCCGCTGGACCTATAAATTCGAGGAAGCGGCGCGCCAGGGCGCGGCCGGCGCCATCCTGATCCACACCGACAAATCGGCCTCGTACGGCTGGAGCGTGGTGCAGAACAGCTGGGCCAACGCCGAGCGCTTCCAGCTCACCGAAGGCAAAGTGGGCACCGGCCTGCAGGGCTGGATGACCGATGACACCGCGCGCAAGGTGTTCGCCGCCGCCGGCCAGGACCTCGATAAACTGCGCGCTAGCGCCGAAGACAAGAACTTCAAGCCGGTGACCCTGAAGGCCCGCCTGAAGGGCACGGCACGCGCGGAAGTACGCAAGCTCGAAGAGTTCAACGTGGCCGGCATCGTGCCCGGCACCGATCCGAAGCTGAAGGACGAAGTGGTGATCTACACCGCCCATTGGGACCACATGGGCAAGCAGGGCACCGAGGGCGACACCATCTTCAACGGCGCGGTCGACAACGCCTCGGGCACCGGCGCGCTGCTGGCGATGGCGGAGCAAGCCGTCAAGCACCCGGCCAAGCGCAGCCAGATGTTCCTGTGGGTGGCCGCCGAAGAGCAAGGCCTGCTGGGCAGCGCCGCCTACGTCGCCAAGCCGCTGTGGCCGATCGCGAAGACTGCCGCCAACCTGAACCTGGACAGCCTGAACTGGGTGGGCCTGGTGAAGGACGTCAGCGTGCCGGGCAGCGAGCGCACCGAACTGGGCGCGATGGCGGCAGCCACCGCCCAGGCGATGGGTTTGACCGTCGCGCCAGCCAAGCCTGACCTGGCCGGCGGCTACTTCCGCAGCGACCACTTCAGCTTCGCCAAGGCCGGCGTGCCGGCGTTCTCGGTGGGCGCGGGCCGCAGCTGGGTGAAGGACGTCGAAGCCAACAACGCCAAGGCCGCGACCTACCGCGACAAGTACCACCAGGCGTCGGACGAATACGATCCGAACTGGGACCTGTCGGGCATGGTGCAGCAGGCGCAGTACACGCTGAACCTGGGCCGTGCAGTGGCCGACGCGCCGAAGATGCCGGCGTGGAAGGAAGGCGATCCGTTCGGTAAGGCGCGCGCTACCAAGTAAGCAGTCAGGCAAGCGCTCGACATGAACGCGCCGGAGGACCACACTAGGTCCACCGGCGCGTTTTTTTTGGCCGACCTTTTTTGAGAGCGAACGATGCGCGAAGAAGACCTGGTGCTCGGCGACGGCCGCACGCTGCACTTCTACGACCTGGCGCCGCCCGGCGAGCAGGAGCTGGCCGTGTTCTGGCACCACGGCACGCCAAACATCGGCCGCCCGCCCGAGCCGCTGTTCGCCCTCGCGGCGCAGCTGGGCATACGCTGGATCGGCTACGACCGCCCGGCTTATGGCGGCTCGTCGGAACGCAGCGGGCGGGACGTCGCCTCGGCGGCCTTCGACGTCGAGCGCATCGCCGACCGGCTGGGCATCAGGCGCTTCGCGGTGATGGGGCATTCGGGCGGCGGCCCGCATGCGCTGGCTTGCGCCGCCCTGCTGCCCGAGCGGGTGGTGGGCGCGGTCAGCATCGCGGGCCTGGCGCCGCCCGACGCGCAGGGACTCGACTGGTTCAGGGGAATGGGCGCATACGGGGCGGCGGGACTGCGCGCGGCGGCGCAAGGGCGCGCGGCCAAGACACATCACGAGGCGCTCGGGCTCGCGTTCGACCGGGAGATGTTCACACTTGAAGACTGGGACGCGCTGGCGGGGTCGTGGTCATGGTTCGACAGCGTGGTGGGACCGGCGGTGGCCAAGGGGCCTGACGGCGCGATCGACGACGATATCGCCTATGTGACGCCGTGGGGATTCGATTGTTCGCACATCGCCTGTCCGGTGCTGTTCGTGCATGGGCTCCAGGATCGCGTGGTGCCGGCGTCGCACAGCGAATGGCTGGCGCGTCACTGCCGTTGGGCCGAGCTGTGGCGGCAGCCGGACGATGGGCATATCTCGGTGATGAACTACGCCGCGTCGAGCCTGGTGTGGCTGCGCGGGAAGTTGCGGGCGGACTGACCGACCTTGCGGCGGATGGCGCGCCGTGGGCCGCCATCCGCTTTCTGCTGCGAGTCGTGGCTTACTGGATCACGCCGCAAGCCATGCGGCCGCCTCCGCCACCCAGCGGCGCCGGATGATCGGAGTGGTTGTCGCCGCCGACGTGGACCATCAGGGCCTTGCCCTTGATGTCCGACATCTTCAGGCGCGGGGCCAGGACCGGGTTCGTGGCCATGCCCTTTGCATCCACCGTCAGCGCCGGCAAGTCGCCCAGGTGGCCGTCGCCCCATGGAGTGCCGTGCTTGCCGGTCTTGGCAGGATCGAGGTGGCCGCCCGCGGCGCCGGCCGGGACGGTCTTGCCGTCGGCCTGATTCGGCGCGCAACTGCCGTTGGCGTGGATGTGGAAACCGTGCAGGCCCGGGGTCAGGTCCTTGAGGTCAGGCGTGAGCACCACGCCGTACTTGGTTTCGCTGAGCTTCACGGTGCCCACGGTGGCGCCATCGCCTTTTTCGGTGGCCAGCTTGAGGGTCACGGTGTTATCGGCGGCACTGGCGGCAGCGCATACGGCGCTCAGCAGGACGGCGCTCATCCATCGCATTTTCATTGTTTTCTCCTTCAAAAATATCTACAGGATAGTAAAAAGCCAATTCAGTTTAGACCAATCCCATGCATTGGGGCGTCCTGCTGACTTGGGTTTTACTGGCGACAGCGGTTCTGTTCGGGTTCATCCAGTGCTGTCGGGATACATGAGTTACGTGGAGCCACGGTGACCGGATGTATCGAATACGATTCGCCGACACGTAAGCGCGCACGTTTGAGGAGGGGCAGAGTGGAGCATCCACCGCTGGCTAAGCTGACCAGCAACGCCACATGGTTGACCGGAACTCCACTCTGAGAGAACGTTGTGCCTGAACGCATTTGTCCAGCATGCCATGCCGATGATACCGAGGCCGTCGACTCAGTCGATCGGGCGGATCTGATCCGCAGTTATCGCCAGAAAGGGATCGAGGTCGGCGCCTATCTTCATGGCGGCAGCATTACCTTGTGCCACTGCCACCATTGCGAACTGGGCTTCTTCGATCCGGCCTGCGTGGGTGACGGTCTCTTCTACGAGCAACTACAGACCCAGGACTGGTACTACCAGGACGACAAACCGGAATACGCCCAGGCGGCGACGCTGGTACGACAAGACAGCTCGGTCCTCGAAGTCGGCTGTGGCAAGGGAGCATTCCGGCGCTGGCTGCCGCAATCGATCCGGTACACCGGGCTCGAGTTCAATGACGAGGCCATACAAAAAGCGCGTGCGGCTGGGCTAGACGTCAGGAAACAGCCGGTCGAAGAGCATGCCGCCGTGGGCTCTCGCTACGACGTCGTGTGCGCTTTCCAGGTGCTGGAACACGTCGAGCATCCTAAACAGTTCTTCCATGCCTGTGTCCAGGCGCTCGAGCCCGGTGGAATCCTGATGATCGCCGTGCCAGCCCAGGACAGTTTCCTGGCCATCGCACCGAACTCGCCGCTCAATATGCCGCCGCATCACGTGACGCGCTGGACCGATCGCGCACTGACCAATCTGGCCCACAGTGAAGGTTTCCGCGAAGCCAAGATCTGGCATGAACCCGTCGCCGACTTCCACAGAGACTGGCATGCGACGACGCTGGCCTACCACGCGCTGACTCGGTTCGGACTCTATCAGCCACGTTTGATCGACAACAGCGTGCGCTACCGCCTGCTGGGCCGGATGGTGCGTTTGCCTGCGGTGCGGAGGTATCTCGTACGAAGCGCACTGAAGGCCAGTCCCCGATTGGCAGTTGGGCACACCGTGATGCTGATTGCTTCATGAGCTCGAAAGACTTCCGGATGCGGCATCCCTCTCTTCGAATATTACTGACGCTTGCCTGCTTCGCCTGCCCCAGTATTGTGATGGCAGAAGTCAGCGACAAGGAACCGGTTGCTGTCCTGTTTTGGCAAGTGGGCCTGGCTGCAGCGCTTCTGTGTCTCTTCACCGCCCGCCTGAGGCCATGGCTTGGCGCAGTTTGCTTTGCTCCCGCAGCAATCTGGTTTGCCAGTCTGCTCCTGGAACTTCACTCACCCGACGTTAGCCTATATCTGCGACTTGAACAGGGCAACGGTTACTACCTGCAAGCATATGGCGCCTTCGCGCTTGCCGTAGCCGGACTGGTTGCCGGCTACCTGTGGCACCGCAGCAAACCGCCCTGACGATCCCAAGCGATGACCCATCAGGCAAAAAAAAACGGCACCCCTCAGGGTGCCGTTTTCGCTAACAACTTACGCGATCACTCGCCGTCGTCATGCTGCTCAGCCGAAGCCTGCGCAGTCTGCTGGTCTTCCATCGCCTGCAGCTCGGCAGCCATATTGGCTTTCTCTTGCTGCAGCAGTGCCTGACGCTCTTCCGCTTCCCACACTTCCTTCTCCTTGCGGGCGCGGTGGAATGCCAGACCGGTACCGCCAGGGATCAGGCGGCCGACGATGACGTTCTCTTTCAGGCCGCGCAGACCGTCGCGCTTGCCCATGATCGCCGCTTCGGTCAGCACGCGGGTGGTTTCCTGGAACGATGCGGCCGAGATGAACGAGTCGGTCGACAGCGATGCCTTGGTAATACCCAGCAGCACGTTTTCGTACTGTGCCGGCAGCTTGCCGACGGCGTTGACCTTGTCGTTCTCTTCCAGCAGTTCCGAACGCTCCACCTGCTCGCCGACGATGTAGTCGGTGTCGCCTGCGTCGGTGATCTGAACACGGCGCAGCATCTGGCGAACGATCACCTCGATGTGCTTGTCGTTGATCTTCACGCCCTGCAGACGGTACACGTCCTGCACTTCGTCCACGATGTAGCGGGCCAGCGCTTCGATACCCAGCAGGCGCAGGATGTCTTGCGGATCGGCCGGGCCGTCCACGATCATCTCGCCCTTGTTCACCACCTGGCCGTCGTGCACCAGCACTTGCTTGTCCTTGGTGATCAGGAACTCGTGCTTGTTGCCGTCCATGTCGGTGATTTCCAGGCGCTGCTTGCCCTTGGTCTCTTTACCGAACGCCACGGTACCGGTGACTTCCGCCAGCATGCCCGCGTCTTTCGGCGAACGTGCTTCGAACAGTTCGGCAACGCGCGGCAGACCACCGGTAATGTCGCGGGTCTTCTGCGATTCGGTCGGGATACGTGCCAGCACTTCACCCACGGTCGCTTGCTGACCGTCCTTGACCATGATCAGCGCGCCGACCTGGAAGCCGATCGTCACAGCGTGTTCGGTGCCGGCGATCTTCACTTCCTGGCCTTCTTCGTTCAGCAGCTTGACCTGCGGACGCAGCACCTTGCCCGAACCACGACGCTTCGGATCGATTGCCACCAGGGTCGACAGACCGGTCACTTCATCGACCTGACGTGCGACGGTGACGCCTTCTTCGACGTTCTCGAAGCGGATCGTACCGGCGTATTCGGTGATGATCGGACGGGTCAGCGGATCCCAGGTCGCCAGGGCGGTGCCAGCCTTCACGGTCTGGCCATCCTTGACGATCAGGGTCGCGCCGTACGGCACCTTGTGACGCTCGCGCTCACGGCCGTGGTCGTCGGTGATCAGCACTTCGCCCGAACGGGTAATGACGATTTGCGCGCCCTTGCCGTTGGTGACGTAACGCATGGTCGCGGTGAAGCGGACCGTACCGTTCGACTTGGCTTCGACCGACGATGCCACTGCTGCGCGCGATGCCGCACCACCGATGTGGAAGGTACGCATGGTCAGCTGGGTACCCGGCTCACCGATCGACTGCGCTGCCACCACACCGACTGCTTCGCCGCTGTTGACCAGCATGCCGCGGCCCAGGTCGCGGCCGTAGCACTTGGCGCACAGGCCGTAGCGCGTGTCGCAGTTCAGCGGCGTGCGGACCTTCACCTCGTCGATGCCGACGCGTTCGATCTCTTCGACCATGTCTTCGTCCAGCAGGGTGCCGGCTTCGTACAGGGTTTCCTGGGTTTCAGGGTTGACGACGTCGGTGCCTGCCACGCGGCCGAGGATACGGTCGCGCAGGGCTTCGATGACTTCACCGCCTTCGACCAGCGCCTTCATGTGGGTGCCGTTGCTGGTGCCGCAATCGTCTTCGATCACCACCAGGTCTTGCGTCACGTCCACCAGACGACGGGTCAGGTAACCCGAGTTCGCGGTCTTCAGTGCCGTATCCGCCAGACCTTTACGAGCGCCGTGGGTCGAGATGAAGTACTGCAGAACGTTCAGGCCTTCGCGGAAGTTCGCGGTAATCGGCGTTTCGATAATCGAACCGTCCGGTTTCGCCATCAGGCCGCGCATACCCGCCAGCTGGCGAATCTGGGCTGCCGAACCACGGGCGCCCGAGTCGGCCATCATGTAAATCGCGTTGAACGATTCCTGGGTGCCTTCGGTGCCGTCGCGCTTGGTGACCGGCTCGATCTTGAGCTGGTCCATCATCGCCTTGCCGACTTCATCCGAGGTCTTGCCCCAGATGTCGACGACCTTGTTGTAACGCTCGCCGGCGGTGACCAGACCCGAGGCGTACTGCTGCTCGATCTGCTTCACTTCGGCTTCGGCGGTCGCGATCATGCCCTTCTTGACGTCCGGGATCAGCATGTCGTCGACGGCGATCGAGATGCCGGCGCGGGTCGCCAGGCGGAAGCCCGACTGCATCAGCTTGTCCGCGAAGACGACGGTCGCACGCAGGCCGCACTTGCGGAACGACGTGTTGATCAGCTTCGAGATTTCCTTCTTCTTCAGCGCGCGGTTCAGCACCGAGAACGGCAGGCCTTTCGGCAGGATCTCGGACAGGATCGCACGGCCAACGGTGGTCTCGTAGCGGGTCAGGGTCTGGTCGAAGCCGCCTTCGGCGTTCTTCGGGAACTCAACGATACGCACCGTGATGCGGGTCGCCAGTTCGACTTCCTTGTTGTCGTACGCGCGGATGACTTCCGACACGTCCGGGAACATCATGCCTTCGCCCTTGGCGTTGATCGCCTCGCGCGACGCGTAGTACAGACCCAGCACGATATCCTGCGACGGCACGATCGACGGTTCGCCGTTCGATGGGAACAGGATGTTGTTCGACGCCAGCATCAGCGTACGCGCTTCCATCTGCGCTTCGATCGACAGCGGCACGTGGACTGCCATCTGGTCACCGTCGAAGTCGGCGTTGAACGCCGCGCAGACCAGCGGGTGCAGCTGGATCGCTTTACCTTCGATCAGGACTGGCTCGAACGCCTGGATACCGAGACGGTGCAGCGTAGGCGCACGGTTCAGCATGACCGGGTGTTCTTTGATGACTTCTTCCAGGATGTCCCAAACGACTGGTTCCTGAACTTCCACGAGCTTTTTCGCGGCCTTGATGGTGGTCGCGAGACCCATCAGTTCCAGCTTGTTGAAGATAAAGGGTTTGAAAAGCTCGAGAGCCATCAGCTTCGGCAGACCGCACTGGTGCAGTTTCAGCTGTGGACCCACCACGATGACCGAACGGCCCGAGTAGTCGACGCGCTTACCCAGCAAGTTCTGACGGAAACGACCGCCCTTACCCTTGATCATCTCGGCCAGCGACTTCAGCGGACGCTTGTTGGCGCCGGTCATCGCTTTGCCGCGACGGCCGTTGTCCAGCAGCGAGTCGACCGCTTCCTGCAGCATGCGCTTTTCGTTACGCGTAATGATCTCTGGTGCGCGCAGTTCCATCAGGCGCTTCAGGCGGTTATTACGGTTGATGACGCGGCGATACAGGTCGTTCAGGTCAGACGTGGCGAAACGGCCGCCGTCCAGCGGGACGAGCGGACGCAGCTCTGGCGGCAGGACCGGCAGAACTTCCATGATCATCCACTCAGGCTTGATGCCCGAACGCTGGAACGCCTCGAGCACTTTCAGGCGCTTGGCGTATTTCTTGATCTTGGCTTCGGATTTCGATTCCTTGAGCTCCACGCGCAGGGCTTCGGCATCGCGGTGGATGTCGATCGAGCGCAGCAGTTCACGGATGCCTTCGGCGCCCATGAATGCGGTGAAGTCGTCGCCGTACTCTTCGTACTTGGCGGCGTAGTCGTCTTCCGACATGATCTGGCTCTTCTTGAGCGGGGTCATGCCAGGATCGGTGACGACGTATGCTTCGAAGTACAGCACGCGTTCGATATCGCGCAGGGTCATGTCCAGGACCATGCCCAGACGCGACGGCAGCGATTTCAGGAACCAGATGTGAGCGACTGGCGACGCCAGTTCGATGTGGCCCATGCGCTCGCGGCGCACTTTAGCCAGGGTGACTTCGACGCCGCACTTTTCGCAGATCACGCCGCGGTGCTTCAGGCGCTTGTACTTGCCGCACAGGCATTCGTAGTCCTTGATCGGGCCAAAGATCTTGGCGCAGAACAGGCCGTCACGCTCAGGCTTGAACGTACGGTAGTTGATGGTTTCCGGCTTCTTGACTTCGCCGAACGACCACGAACGGATTTTTTCAGGCGACGCCAGGCCAATCTTGATGGCGTCGAAACTTTCGTTTTGCTGAACTTGCTTGAATAGATCGAGCAGTGCTTTCATGTATCACTCCAAAGGTGATTGATTCTGTACTGAATACTACTACCGCCACGTTCTCACCGATTTTCGCCGGCGTTTGCTGATCCCACTATCCTAAAAACCGTCATTCCCGCGCAGGCGGGAATCCAAGTTTGCCGGCTGATCGCCGGGCTTAGGTTCCCGCCTGCGCGGGAACGACGGTCTTGAAGGCGCGGACCAGCCCGAAGGCTGGCGGCCATGCTGGCCCTGCTTAGTTGCGCTCGAGATCGATGTCGATACCCAGCGAACGGATTTCCTTGACCAGCACGTTGAACGATTCCGGCATGCCGGCGTCGATCACGTGGTCGCCCTTGACCAGGTTCTCGTACACCTTGGTACGGCCGTTCACGTCGTCCGACTTCACAGTCAGCATTTCCTGCAGCACGTACGATGCGCCGTACGCTTCCAGTGCCCACACCTCCATCTCACCGAAGCGCTGGCCACCGAACTGGGCTTTACCGCCCAGCGGCTGCTGCGTCACCAGCGAGTACGGACCGGTCGAACGGGCGTGCATCTTGTCGTCGACCAGGTGGTGCAGCTTCAGCATGTGCATGAAGCCGACGGTGACCTTGCGCTCGAACGCTTCGCCGGTGCGGCCGTCGAACATGGTGACCTGGTTCTTCGACGGCGTCATGCCCAAGTGGGCAGCGATGTCGTCCGGGAACGCCAGGTCCAGCATGCGGCGGATGTCTTCCTCGTGGGCGCCATCGAACACCGGGGTCGCGAACGGCACGCCGTTCTTGAGGTTCTGTGCCAGGCTCAGGATTTCTTCATCGCTGAAGCTGTCCAGGTCTTCCTTGCGGCCGGTTTCGTTGTAGATCTTGCCCAGGAAGGTGCGCAGATCTGCCGCCTTCGCTTGCGCCTGCAGCATTTCGCCGATGCGCCAGCCCAGGCCCTTCGCTGCCCAGCCGAGGTGGGTTTCCAGGATCTGACCGACGTTCATACGCGACGGAACGCCCAGCGGGTTCAGCACGACGTCGGCAGGACGACCGTCCGCCATGAACGGCATGTCTTCCACCGGCACGATACGCGAGACCACACCCTTGTTACCGTGGCGGCCCGCCATCTTGTCGCCCGACTGCAGGCGGCGCTTGACGGCCAGGTAGACCTTGACCATCTTCTGCACGCCAGGCTGCAGCTCGTCGCCCTGGGTCAACTTCTTGCGCTTTTCTTCGAAGGCCAGGTCGAACTGGTGACGCTTTTCGTTGATCGATTCCTTGATCGCTTCCAGTGCGTTCGCGGTGTCGTCGTCGGCCGGACGGATGTCGAACCAGTGGAACTTGTCCAGGTCCGCCAGGTATTCCGAGGTGATCGCCGCGCCCTTGGCCAGCTTCTTCGGACCGCCGTTGACGATCTTGCCGACCAGCATACGCTCCAGACGCTCGAAGGCATCGCCTTCCACGATACGCATCTGGTCGTTCAGGTCCAGGCGGAAACGCTTCAGCTCGTCGTCGATGATCTGCTGGGCGCGCTTGTCGCGCTGGATGCCTTCGCGGGTGAACACTTGCACGTCGATCACGGTGCCGACCATGCCCGAAGGCACGCGCAGCGAGGTGTCTTTCACATCCGACGCTTTTTCGCCGAAGATCGCGCGCAGCAGCTTTTCTTCAGGGGTCAGCTGGGTCTCGCCTTTCGGGGTGACCTTACCGACCAGCACGTCGCCGGCTTGCACTTCGGCGCCGATGTAGACGATGCCCGATTCATCCAGGCGCGCCAGCTGGTTTTCTGCCAGGTTCGAGATGTCGCGGGTGATTTCTTCCGCGCCCAGTTTGGTGTCGCGAGCGACAACCGACAGTTCTTCGATGTGGATCGAGGTGTAACGGTCGTCCTTGACGACGTTTTCCGAGATCAGGATCGAGTCTTCGAAGTTCAGGCCGTTCCACGGCATGAACGCCACCAGCATGTTCTGGCCCAGTGCCAGCTCGCCCAGGTCGGTCGATGCGCCGTCGGCAATCACGTCGCCACGGGCAACGCGGTCGCCAACCTGCACGATCGGACGCTGGTTGATGTTGGTGTTCTGGTTCGAACGGGTGTACTTGATCAGGTTGTAGATGTCGACGCCGACTTCGCCAGCCTGCGCTTCATCGTCGTTCACGCGAATGACCACGCGACCGGCATCGATGTAGTCGACCACGCCGCCACGCAGGGCCTGCACGGTGGTGCCCGAGTCGACCGCGACGGTGCGCTCGATACCGGTGCCGACCACGGCTTTCTCTGGACGCAGGCAAGGCACGGCCTGGCGCTGCATGTTGGCGCCCATCAGTGCACGGTTCGCGTCATCGTGCTCCAGGAACGGAATCAGCGATGCTGCGACCGACACGATCTGGCCCGGGGCGACGTCCATGTACTGGATGCGCTCTGGCGAGACCAGGATCGTTTCGCCGGCTTCACGCGCCGAGACCAGTTCGTCGACCAGCTGGCCTTCGTCGTTGATCTTCGCATTCGCCTGGGCGATGATGTAGCGGCCTTCTTCGATCGCCGACAGGTATTCGATCTTGTCGGTGACTTTCGAATCCTCGACCTTGCGGTACGGGGTTTCCAGGAAGCCGTATTCGTTCAGGCGGGCGTACAGAGCCAGCGAGTTGATCAGGCCGATGTTCGGGCCTTCAGGCGTTTCGATCGGGCACACGCGGCCGTAGTGGGTCGGGTGCACGTCGCGCACCTCGAAGCCGGCGCGTTCGCGGGTCAGACCGCCCGGTCCCAGTGCCGAGACGCGGCGCTTGTGGGTGACTTCCGACAGCGGGTTGGTCTGGTCCATGAACTGCGACAGCTGCGACGAACCGAAGAATTCGCGGATCGCGGCCGAGATCGGCTTGCTGTTGATCAGGTCGTGCGGCATCAGGTTGTCCGCTTCGGCTTGGCCGAGGCGTTCCTTGACGGCGCGTTCCACGCGCACCAGGCCGGCACGGAACTGGTTCTCAGCCAGTTCGCCGACGCAACGCACGCGGCGGTTACCCAGGTGATCGATGTCGTCGACTTCGCCGCGGCCATTGCGCAGCTCGACCAGGATCTTGATCACGGCCAGGATGTCTTCATTCGACAGGGTCATGTCGCCGGTCAGTTCGTCACGGCCGATACGGCGGTTGAACTTCATGCGGCCGACAGCCGACAGGTCGTAGCGTTCCGGCATGTAGAACAGGCCGTTGAACAGGGCTTCGACCGATTCTTCGGTTGGCGGTTCGCCAGGACGCATCATGCGGTAGATCGCCACGCGTGCGGCGGTCTGGTCGGCGGTGTCGTCGGTGCGCAGGGTTTGCGAGATGTAGGCGCCCTGGTCCAGATCGTTGGTGTACAGCGTCTGGATGTCGGTCACGCTGGCGTCGCGCAGCTTGCCCAGCAGTTCTTCGGTCAGCTCGTCGTTGGCCACGGCGATGATCTCGCCGGTGTCCTGGTCGACGATGTTCTTGGCCAGCACGCGGCCCAGCAGGTAGTCTTCCGGCACCGAAATGCTCTTGATACCGGCGGCTTCGATGTCACGGACGTGCTTGGCGTTGATGCGCTTGTCCTTGGTGACGATGGTCTTGCCCGACTTCGGATCGACGATGTCGAAGCGCGCGACTTCGCCGCGCAGACGCTCGGAAACGAACTCGAGTTCGCCGCCGTCGTTACGCAGGGTGAAGTTGTCGAAGACGAAGAAGTTCGCCAGGATCTGCTCCGGCGTCATGCCGATGGCCTTCAGCAGGATCGTTACCGGCATCTTGCGGCGACGGTCGACGCGGAAGAACAGGATGTCTTTCGGGTCGAACTCGAAGTCCAGCCACGAGCCGCGGTAAGGAATGATACGTGCCGAGAACAGCAGCTTGCCCGACGAGTGGGTCTTGCCGCGGTCGTGTTCGAAGAACACGCCAGGCGAACGGTGCAGCTGGGAGACGATGACGCGCTCGGTGCCGTTGATCACGAACGAACCGTTCGTGGTCATCAGCGGCAGCTCGCCCATATAGACTTCCTGCTCTTTCATTTCCTTGACGACTGGCTTGGTCGGCGATTCCTTGTCCAGGATCACCAGACGCACCTTGGCGCGCAGCGGCGACGCGAAGGTCAGGCCACGCTGCTGGCACTCTTTCACGTCAAACGCAGGGTCGCCCAGCACATACGACAGGAACTCGAGGCGCGCAAAACCATTGTGCGACACGATAGGGAAAATCGAGGAGAAGGCCGATTGCAGGCCTTCGTTCTTGCGCGAGGACGGAGCGAATTCGGCCTGCAGGAAGTTCTCGTAGGATTCCAGCTGGGTAGCCAGCAGGTAGGGAACGTTGTGAACGTTGGCGCGCTTCGCGAACGACTTGCGAATGCGCTTCTTCTCAGTAAATGAGTAGTGCATGGACACTCCGTGAGTGACAGAAAGGATGGAGAATTCAGGAATTGCCAGTGGCGAACGCCACTACCACACGCAAGCCCTGAAGTCTCTTACTCTTTCGCGCCAGATGAAAAGGACAAGCAAACTGCTGTGATACGATGCTGCTGAAACGGGGTACTACTTATTCCCTGTCGCCATGTAAATCTCGACGTTTGCCGCAGGGACGACAAAAGAGCCAAAGCCGCATCCCCTGCCTTCCGGCAGGTTTTGCAAGCTTTGACTCCCGCGCTGGGCACTGTATTTCAAGCGCCCGGTGCTTATGTATTACTTCAGCTCGGCCTTGGCGCCAGCTTCTTCCAGCTTCTTCTTAGCGGCTTCAGCGTCAGCTTTTGGCAGGGCTTCTTTCACGGTCTTCGGTGCGCCGTCGACCAGGTCCTTGGCTTCTTTCAGGCCCAGACCGGTGATTTCACGGACTGCCTTGATGACGCCGACCTTGTTCGCGCCGACTTCCGACAGAACAACGTTGAACTCGGTCTGCTCTTCAGCAGCAGCTGCACCGCCAGCGGCGCCGCCAGCTGCCGGTGCTGCCATTGCAGCTGCCGACACGCCGAACTTCTCTTCGAATGCCTTGACCAGTTCGTTCAGGTCCATGACGGACATTTCGCTCACTGCGTTCAGGATATCGTCTTTGCTAATTGCCATTTGAAACTCCAGTTGTATATTGTGTGTAGTTAGTACTTGAGAAAAAAGGCTGCGCTATTAAGCTGCAGCGGTTTCTTCGGCTGCAGGAGCAGCTTCCGAACCTTCGCCTTTTTTCGCTGCCAGTGCAGCCAGACCACGTGCAAAGCCCGACACCGGAGCCAGCATGACGCCCAACAGCTGCGAGATGAGGACTTCACGGGATGGGATGCTTGCCAACGCGGTAACACCAGCTACGTCGAGCTGCTTACCTGCGTAGTTACCGGCTTTCAGGACCAGCTTGTCGTTGGTTTTCGCGAAGTCGGCGAGGACTTTAGCGGCAGCAACGGCGTCGTCCGAGATCGAGTAGATCAGCGGACCGGTCATGGCGTCAGCCAGCGGGGCAAACTGCGTGCCTTCGACAGAGCGGCGAGCCAGCGTGTTCTTCAGAACACGCAGGTACACACCCTGGGCACGTGCGGTTGCACGGAGCTTGGTCAAGTGACTAACCTGGATGCCACGGTACTCAGCCACGACGATGGTTTGCGCAGTTGCTACTTTTGCGGAAACTTCTTCGACGACGACCTTTTTGTCATTCAGATTAAGACCCACGGTCAATCTCCTTAAATGATATGAACGGATGTCCATATCGGTTCGAACACACGGCGTCCGAAGTTAAGAAGTCTTAAAACTGGGCGGATACATTCACACAGCTGGACTACAAAACTTGTTCGGGTACACCATCTGCGTTGGGTGGTCTATTAACCGTCAGCTCAACCTCTGCTTTCGGCCCAACGGTCTTTGATTGCCTGCCGGAGCGGTGTTCAGCTCCGACAGCCCAAAGATGCGCCTCACGATGAAACTGCAAGGACTTTTAACTTAGGTCCCCGCCTGCGCGGGGATGACGTTCTTAGGCAGCAGCCGAGATCGAAGCGTGATCGACACGGACGCCAGCGCCCATGGTCGACGACAGGGCGACCTTACGCAGGTACACGCCTTTCGAGGTGGCCGGCTTGGCCTTGTTCAGTGCGTCGATCAGGGCGACCAGGTTGGTCTTCAGATCTGCGTCGCTGAACGACTTGCGGCCGATGGTCGCGTGGACGATACCTGCCTTGTCGGTACGGTACTGGACCTGACCGGCTTTGGCGTTCTTGACGGCGGTAGCGACGTCAGGGGTCACGGTGCCGACTTTCGGGTTCGGCATCAGGCCGCGTGGGCCCAGGATCTGACCCAGGGTACCGACGATACGCATGGTGTCTGGCGAAGCGATCACGATGTCGAACGGCATGTCGCCGGCCTTCACGCGCTCTGCCAGGTCTTCCATGCCGACCACGTCGGCGCCGGCTGCCTTGGCAGCTTCAGCCTTTTCGCCCGAAGCGAACACAGCGACGCGCACGGTCTTGCCGGTGCCAGCTGGCAGCACGACCGAACCGCGGACCACTTGATCCGACTTCTTCGGGTCCACGCCCAGTTGAACGGCGACGTCGATCGACTCGTTGAACTTGGCGGTGGCGAATTCCTTGATGATCGACACAGCGTTGTCGAACTCATAGACCTTGTTACGGTCAACTTTTGCTTTGATTGCTTTGACGCGCTTGGACAGCTTAGCCATTACAGACCCTCCACCGTGATGCCCATCGAACGTGCCGAGCCAGCGATGATACGCACTGCTGCGTCCATGTCGGCGGCGGTCAGGTCCGGCTGCTTGGTTTTTGCGATTTCTTCAGCTTGAGCGCGGGTCAGCTTGGCAACCTTGTCGGTGTGCGGCTTGGCCGAGCCCTTGGTGATGCCGGCGGCTTTCTTGATCAGGTAGGTTGCCGGCGGGGTCTTCATCACGAAGGTGAAGGACTTGTCGGCGAACGCGGTGATCACGACCGGGATCGGCATGCCTGGTTCCATACCCTGGGTCTGCGCGTTGAACGCCTTGCAGAATTCCATGATGTTCAGGCCACGCTGACCGAGTGCAGGACCGATCGGTGGGGATGGGTTTGCCTTACCAGCTGGGACTTGCAGCTTGATAAAGCCAATGATTTTCTTTGCCATGTCTGGCTCCTATCTTGACTTGAGTAGTAGCGCCCCACCACGACTACTCGTCTCGGCGGGGCTCCTCTTACCGGATTCCGCCTGACTACTGCGACGCTCCGATTACGGCGTTTAGACTTTCTCTACCTGTCCGAACTCCAGCTCCACCGGAGTCGAACGACCGAAGATGGTAACAGAAACACGCACCTTCGACTTTTCGTAGTTGACTTCCTCGACGTTGCCGTTGAAGTCGGTGAACGGGCCTTCCTTGATGCGGACTTGCTCGCCCACTTCGTACAGCACTTTTGGCCGTGGCTTTTCGACACCCTCTTGCACCTGCTGCATGATCTTGTCGATCTCGCGTGCTGGGATCGGGGTCGGCTTGTTCGATTTGCCGCCGATGAAGCCGGTGACCTTGCTGGTGTTCTTCACCAGGTGCCAGGTTTCGTCGGTCATTTCCATCTCAACCAGCACGTAGCCCGGGAAGAAGCGGCGCTCGGAAACGGCTTTGGTGCCGTTGCGCATCTCGACGACTTCCTCGGTCGGCACCAGGATCTGGCCGAACTGGTCTTGCATCCCTGCGCGCTCGACGCGCTCGTTCAGGGCGCGCATCACGCTCTTTTCCATGCCCGAATAGACATGGACGACGTACCAGCGCTTGTTGCTGACCGGGACGCTCAGCGGCGCAGCCGCAGCGTCTTGTGCCGGGACATCGCCCGGCACTGGTGCATTGTCTTGCACGTTATCGCTCATGTTATTTCCAACCCAGGACAAAGTCGTACAACAGGAGCTCGAGAAGCTTATCCGTGCCCCACAGGAAAATCGCCATCACGACCACGAAGGCGAACACGATGCCGGTGATCTGCATGGCTTCGCGGCGGGTAGGCCAGACGACCTTCTTGGTCTCGCGCACCGACTCCTTGGCGAAGCTCAGGAAATCACGGCCAGTGGTGGAAGTCCACAAAAGCAGGACAGCAAAAACTAAACCAGCCACGAGGGCGCCTGCGGCGACCAAGGCTGGTTTGTTCTGGCCAGTCAGGTAGAAGAACCCGACGACGCCTGCAATCGCTGCAACCACCGCCAGCGCGACCTTGAACTTGTCATTCGAGGTGCTGACAGTTTGCACGGATTGATTAGACATTCTTCTTTACTTTCGGTGCTGCGCACCAGAATTCGGTGGCAGGGGCGGAGGGAATCGAACCCGCGACCTTCGGTTTTGGAGACCGACGCTCTGCCAATTGAGCTACACCCCTACGAAAACTTTACTGCTGAATCCAGCATTATACAGCAAGCGCGCGCTCGCTGGCAATGCTGTTCGAGGGAAACGGAGATGTTTCCGTTTCCCTCTATCGCCTGATGAATTAGGCGATGATCTTGGCAACCACGCCGGCGCCGACGGTACGGCCGCCTTCGCGGATTGCGAAGCGCAGACCTTCTTCCATCGCGATCGGAGCGATCAGCTTGACGGTGATCGAGACGTTGTCGCCTGGCATGACCATTTCTTTGTCTGCTGGCAGTTCGATCGAACCGGTCACGTCAGTCGTACGGAAGTAGAACTGAGGACGATAGTT
>NZ_JBNDIK010000026.1:0-109457 GCF_050434365.1 Massilia sp. UYP32 | reverse complement strand
TTTTTGGGCTTCTTGGTGGTCATCACTTCGGTCATGGAACAGTCCTTTCGGGATTATTTCATGACCCCGTTCCACACAGAAATTCTGACAGGCTCTGAAGGCCAGGAACTTTACAAGTACTTCGCAACCGGACTGATTGTCGACGACTCTCCTTTGGACTGGACATCTTCCCCTGCAAGCCCTGGGCGGATTCCGGAAAAAATCACGAACAAGAGGTGACCATGATGTATGCGAAAAAGATCGCCCTTTCAGCAACACGCACAACGACCAGAAAATCTGTCCTGGTGCTGCTGACATTCATTCTGGCAGCGTGGATTTCACTCATGACGACCTGGCGAATCGAGTCGGATTCGTCGATAGTCCTTACCGATGGAGAACTCATGATCCGCTTGGCCGTGCTACCCGCATTCATTTCTGCGTTTGTACTACTTCTAACAACCGCGTGTGCAAGACTTCCCGCCAAACCTGATGCATCTGCGGTATCGGCGGCACAGATCCAATCAGGGCCATTTCAGGCACAAGTCGTAGGACTTCAATGGATGAACCCATTGCAGCGCAAGGACTATCCAACGGAATGGCAATTACTCTGGACATTAGGATTGGTCAAGCCGAATGCCGATGACGATATGGTAAAAAAGAACCCTAAAAGGTATGGCTCTTTCCAGGTCGTCGGGTCGATCGTAAATGGTAGTGATGGCGAAGCTTCGTTTAAGTACTATTTCAACACCTACTTCGACGAGCTGGTCTACGCTTATCGCGACAAGTATTTCAGTGATGAGAAATACTTCTACAACGCACATGCAATCAAGGACAAATCCACACGACGCGAGCTCGCCGGAATCCGCGTCGAGTTCGCGCTTCCGGAAGGACAGCTCGATCCTTCCGAAGAAACCATATACATCCGAACCGAGATCAAACGAGCCTTCGACATCGGCAATCCCAACTTCCCCAATTCGTGGACCCGTGACACGCTGCCGGATGTCCGTATCACGCAAGGCGGCGCCAACGCCGGCTTCACCTCGCTGACCCAAGGCCTCGACTATCTGCGGCAACACCCGTCGGAGACCGTATGGGTCATGAACTGGGACGCCCCGAGTCGCCCCCTGGACGAACAAATCAATGAAAACATCGTCCTCCTCGTCCTGGCCGGTCCCGACTACAAGACCGGTCGCGCGCCCCTGGCCTGGCTGTCCTATCCGGCGCAAACCAGGGTGCAGGATGTCGCAGCGGACGACGGCACCCCACGCCAGGTCCACGCCTGGAAAACGGCGCTGGAACAAGCTGCACGAAACGCGGGAAAACGCCCGACCGACATCGGCTTCGTGATCCACGACGCCAACAGCACGCACCCACATTCCTCCGAGCGGCTGGCGGGCCTGGCCCGCACCGTCACCGAAAACATCCCCGAACTGGATTTCATGACGCAGACCTTCAACACGTCCGCCCTGCTGGGTGAAATGCGCGCCGGGAGCGCACTGACCAATGTCGCGCTGGCCATCGGCTACGCCAATCACATCGGCAAGACGGTGCTGGTCGCAGGCACCACCGACCTCGAGCAACCGACAGCCACCGTGGTCACGCCCCCTGCCATCGTACGCCCCATCGACGCCAATGCGCCCTGGTTCCGCGCACGCGGTGCGAACAACGCCTTCATGACGTGGTGGGGCTTGCGCCACGATGCGCGCCCGATCATGCAAGGCTATTCGCAATAGCCGCGAGCAGGAGTCATCGCCATGCGCAAGGTCATCCGCCTGAACGACCCCACCACCCACGGCGGGAGAGTGGTCGCGGCAGCATCGAAGACGACGGTCATGGGCGTCAGGGTCGCACGCAAGGGCGACCGCTGCTTCTGCCCGATTCAGGGCCACCAGAACTGCGTCATCGCCGAGGGCGACCCGAAGGTCACGATCGACGGCGTTCCAGTGGCCTTCGAAGGACACGCCACCAGTTGTGGCGCGAAATTGATTTCCACGGCGCCGAAAAGCGGCCGTGGTTGATTCAGCTTACTTGCAGCCGCAGCTGCCCGACCCGCAACCGCCGCCGCCCGACTTGGCCGGCGCCGAACCCGGCAGGATGGCGCCCGGCGCGCGGCCGGTTTCTTCGTCGAAGCCCGCGGCTTGCAGGCGCGCCACGTACTGCTTCCACAGCGACTCCTGGCTGCGACCCAGCTCGTACAGGTAGTCCCAGCTGAAGATGCCGGTGTCGTGGCCGTCCGAGAAGGTCGGCTTGATCGCGTAGTTGCCGACCTGCTCGACGTCGGCGATGCCGACTTCGCGCTTGCCGACCTGCAGCACTTCCTGGCCCGGGCCATGGCCCTTCACTTCGGCCGACGGCGAGTACACGCGCATCAGTTCAAATGGAATCGAATAGGCGCTGCCGTCGTCGTAGGCGACGTCGAGCACGCGCGATTTCTGGTGGACGGTGAGTTCGGTTGGATTAGGCATGAATCTTTTCTCTGTCAGTTGAAACGGCGCGCGATGGCGGCGCCCAGTTGTCCGGCCAGCGCGCGGCGCGCTGCCAGGGTGTCGGCTTCGGTCTCGCGCACGGCCTGGGCCCATACGGGCGCCGGGAAATGCGCGTCGTCCGCATAGCGCGGAATGATATGCCAGTGCAGGTGCGGCACCACATTGCCCAGGCTGGCCACATTGACCTTCAGCGGCTGCATGACTTCGCGCACCGCCTCCTCGACCAGGAACACCGCCTCGTTCACCAGCAGCCGGTCTGCGCGCGACAGATCGCTCATCTCGCGCACGTGATCGTGCCAGATCACGCGGCAAAAGCCGGGGTAGTTGGCGTCGTCGACGACGATGACGCTGAACTTGTCGCCGCGCCATACGGTCGGCACGGACAGCTCGCACAGCTCGCAGCCAGCTTCCCGCGTCATACCAGCACCCTTTCGATGCCGCCGTTATTGGCGCGCGCCACGTACTCCGGCAGCCAGTTCTCGCCCAGCAGGTGCTTCGCGATCTCGACCACGATGTAGTCGGCAGTGGTGCCCGAGTCGTCGTTGTAACGGCTCAAGCCCTGCAGGCAGGACGGGCAGCTAGTCAGGATTTTCACATCCCCCTTGAAGCCGTCGGCGCGCAGTTTATCCGCGCCCTTGACCATCTCGACTTCCTTGCGCGAGCGCACCTGGGTCGAGATGTCGGGACGGGTCACGGCAAAGGTGCCCGACTCGCCGCAGCAGCGGTCGTTCTTCTCGATCCTGACGTTGTCGACCGTCGAGACCAGCGCGTTCACCGTCTTCATCGAATCCTGCAGCTTCATCGGCGTGTGGCAGGGGTCGTGGTACATGTAGCGGGTGCCGTTCACGCCCTCGAGCTTGACGCCCTTCTCCAGCAAGTACTCGTGGATGTCCATGATGCGGCAGCCGGGGAAGATCTTCTCGAATTCATAGGTCGCGAGCTGGTCGTAGCAGGTGCCGCACGAGACCAGGACCGTTTTGATGTCGAGGTAGTTCAGCGTGTTGGCCATGCGGTGGAACAGCACGCGGTTATCCGTCATCATCTTGTCGGCCTTGTCGTACTGGCCGGCGCCGCGCTGCGGATAGCCGCAGCACAGATAGCCCGGCGGCAGCACGGTCTGCACGCCGACTTCCCACAGCATCGCTTGCGTGGCCAGGCCGACCTGCGAGAACAGGCGCTCGGAGCCGCAGCCCGGGAAGTAGAACACGGCTTCGGTGTCGGCCGTGGTCTTCTTGGGGTTGCGGATGATCGGGACGATCTTGTCGTCCTCGATGTCGAGCAGCGCGCGCGCCGTCTTCTTCGGCAGGTTGCCCGGCATCTTCTTGTTGACGAAGTGGATCACCTGCTCGCGCACCGGCGGCTTGCCCGTGGTCGGCGGCGGCGACGCCGTCTGCGGCTTGGCCAGGCCTTTCAGCAGGCGGTTGCCCATGCGCTGGGCCTTGAAGCCCAGGTCGACCATCGCCTTGCGCGTGGCGTTGATGGTGGTCGGATCGGTCGCGTTCAGGAAGAACATGGCCGCGCGGTTGGCCGGCTTGAAGCTGCGCTTGTCCATCTTGCGCAGCAGATTACGCATATTCATCGACACGTCGCCGAAGTCGATGTTGACCGGACAGGGCGTGACGCACTTGTGGCACACGGTGCAGTGGTCGGACACGTCCTCGAACTCTTCCCAGTGGCGCAGCGAGACGCCGCGGCGGGTCTGTTCCTCGTACAGGAAGGCTTCGATCAGCGCCGACGTGGCGAGGATCTTGTCGCGCGGCGAATACAGCAGGTTCGCCTGTGGCACGTGGGTCGTGCACACGGGTTTGCACTTGCCGCAGCGCAGGCAGTCCTTGATGCTGTTGGCGATCTCGCCGATATCGCTCTGCTGCATGATCAGCGATTCGTGGCCCATCAGGCCGAACGACGGCGTGTAGGCGTTGCGCAGGTCGGCGTGGGCGCCTTCGAGGTTGAGCAGCTTGCCCTTGTTGAAGCGGCCTTCCGGATCGACGCGCACCTTGTAGTCGCGGAAGTCCTGGATCTCGGAATCAAGCAGGAATTCGAGCTTGGTGATGCCGATGCCGTGCTCGCCCGAGATCACGCCGTCCAGCGAACGCGCCAGCTTCATGATGCGCTCGACCGCCTTGTGCGCGTCCTGCAGCATGGCGTAGTCGTCCGAGTTCACCGGCAGGTTGGTGTGGACGTTGCCGTCGCCCGCGTGCATGTGCAGGGCGACGAACACGCGCGAGCGCAGCACGCGCTTGTGGATCGCGACCGCTTCGTCGAGGATGCACTGGTAGGCGGCGCCGTTGAAGATCTGGCGCAGCGGCGCGCGTACTTCGGCCTTCCACGACACGCGCACGGTATGGTCCTGCACCGCGTCGAACAGGCGCGCATCGGGCTGGATCGCCAGGCGCTGCGTGATCGCCTGGTCCAGGTGGTCGAGGCCCAGCGACTGCAGCTGCTCGCGCACTTCACCCAGCGACGCATCGAGATTGGCCAGGATGAAGGTCCAGCGCTTGTCGACCAGGTCGACCAGGGCGCGCGCCTGCAGCGGGCGGTCGCCCATGATCTCGTCGCGGTCGACCCCGTCGCCGCTGGCGTCGTCGCTCTTGGCCAGCGGCAGGTGGTCGCTCGCCAGGTAGGCGCGCAGCTGGTCCACCAGCTGCAGCTTGTTCTTGATCGACAGCTCGACGTTGATGCGCTCGATGCCGTCGGTATACTCGCCCATCCGGTTCAGGGGAATGACCACGTCTTCATTGATCTTGAAGGCGTTGGTGTGGCGCGCGATGGCCGCGGTGCGGGCGCGGTCGAGCCAGAACTTCTTGCGCGCCTCGGGGCTGACGGCGACGAAGCCCTCGCCCACGCGGGTGTTCGCCAGGCGCACCACTTCGGATGCCGCCAGCGCCACCGCGTTCTCGTCGTCGCCGACGATGTCGCCGAACAGCGCCATCTTGGGCAGCACGCCGCGCTTGGACTTGGTGGCGTAGCCGACCGCGCGCAGGTAGCGCTCGTCCAGGTGCTCGAGGCCCGCCAGGCGCAGCGTGGCAAACGCCGGGTCGCCGTTCTTCGGCAGGCTGTCCAGGTAATCCTTGATCTCGACGATCGACGGGATCGCGTCGCGCGCCTGGCCGAAGAATTCCAGCGCCACCGTGCGGGTGAACTTGGGCATCTTGTGCAGGATCCAGCGCGCCGACGTAATGAGGCCGTCGGTGCCCTCTTTCTGGATGCCCGGCAGGCCGGCCAGGAATTTATCGGTGACGTCCTTGCCCAGGCCCTCCTTGCGGAAGCGCCTGCCCTCGATGGTCAGGGTCTCGGTGCGGAACGGCTGGCCTTTCGGGGCGCCCTTGAGCGACGGATGGGTCCATTCGAGCAGGAACTCGGCCGTCGGCGCGTCGTGGATCTTGCCCAGGTTATGGTTGATGCGGGTGACGTCGAGCCAGTCGCCGTTCGGGTCGACCATGCGCCACGAGGCCAGGTTGTCGAGCGCCGTGCCCCACAACACGGCCTTCTTGCCGCCCGCGTTCATCGCGATATTGCCGCCCACGCAGGACGCGTGGGCCGAGGTCGGGTCGACCGCGAACACGAAGCCGGCCTTCTCGGCCGCCTGCGACACGCGCTGCGTGACGACGCCGGCATAGGTGTGGATGGTCGCGTACTCGCGGTTCAGGCCCGGCATGGTCGTCATCTCGACCTCGCCGATGCCGATCAGCTTTTCGGTGTTGATCACGGCCGACATCGGCGTGAGCGGGATCGCGCCGCCGGTGTAGCCGGTGCCGCCGCCGCGCGGGATGATGGTCAATCCGAGCTCGATGCAGCCCTTGACCAGGCCGGCCATCTCGTCCTCGCTGTCGGGCAGCAGGACCAGGAAGGGATACTCGACGCGCCAGTCGGTGGCATCGGTCACGTGCGAGGTGCGGTGCATGCCGTCGAAGCGGATGTTGCGCTTGTCGGTGTAGGCGCCCAGCACCTTGGTGGCGCGCTTGCGCAGGTCGTAGGTTTCGGCGAATTCGCGGCCGAAGTCGTCCACGGCGCGGCGCGCGGCGGCCAGCAGCTGTTCGACGGCGGCGCTGCGGGTGGCGACCATCTCCGGATCCCCGCCGTCCAGCGCATCGACCGTGGTGCGGCGCTTGTCGATCTCGGCCAGGCGGTGGTGCAGCGCTTCGATCAGCTTGGCCCGGCGCTTCGGGTTGTCCAGCATGTCGTCCTGCAGGTAGGGATTGCGGCGCACCACCCAGATATCGCCCAGCACCTCGTACAGCATGCGTGCCGAACGGCCGGTCTGGCGCGCGCCGCGCAGGCTGTCGAGCAGCTCCCACGATGACTCACCGAGCAGGCGGATCACGATTTCGCGGTCCGAGAACGAAGTGTAGTTATAAGGGATCTCGCGCAGGCGCGCGGGTGCGTTGTCGGCAAGCAGGGTATGGATGTGTGCGGGGGCGTTCATGAATTCTGGTCGACGATCGGACAGGCCCGAAGGACGTTCATTCTAGCTTATTGCGATGCACCACGCTCGGCTAATGCCCGGGCCGCCATTCTACGGCGCGAAACAAAATGTCTATACTATTTTGAAAGTGCAAACTTTATTTGCCTGCAAGGCTTCTGATGCAACGTTTATGAGCCAGCGCGACCCGAACGGCATATGTCATCCGGCGTTGTTTGACGTCTGCGGCAATTCCGCGCTCGCCTCGAACGCCTCGCCCAGCTCGAAGAAATGCCCGCCCGCGACGTAGTGGATGCTCTTCGGCCCGCCTTCGGTCGTGACCCAGTGGCCGTCGCGGAACACGGCCGGATCGGCCCAGGCGGCGACCACCTGGCCGAGGAACAGGTCATAGGTTTCCTGGATGTGCGGTTCGGGCAGCAGGCGGCATTCGAGCCAGGCCAGGCAACCGTCCAGCAGCGGCGCGCCGACCTGCTCGCCGGTCCAATGGCCGGCGCCGAAGGCGGCGAACTTGTCGACTTCGCGGCCCGTGGTCGAGCCGACCTGCAGGGTCAGCTGCGCCAGTTCGCGCGACGGCACCATCAGGGCGAATTCGCCGGACGCCTCGATCATCCGGCGCGTGAGCGTGCTCTTGTCGAGCACCACCGCCACCTTCGGCGGATCGAAGTCGAGCGGCATCGACCAGGCGGCGGCCATCACGTTGATCGCTTCGCCATGCCGGCTCGATACGAGCACGGTCGGGCCGTGGTTCATCAGGCGATACGCTTTGTCGAGGGGAACGGGAAGGCGGTCGGTCATGCACGATCCTGGGGCTGCGTCGAAACATCCATTATGAACCGCCCCTTGCGAACGTGCAGGACGCTAGCGCTCCGACGGCGCGATGTCCTGGATGGCGGCCGCGAAGCGCGCATGCGCGGCCGGATCCACCGGCCGCAGCGTCGGCTCGGTGCGCGCCGGGTCGTGGCCGAGATAGTTTCCGTTCTTCCAGTCGCGCGCGGGCCGGACCGGCCGCGGCGCGAAGCCGCCGCCGCAGTTCGGGCAGACGTTCAGCAATACGCCGTCGACGCAGGCGGCGCAGAACGTGCACTCGTAGGAGCAGATGCGCGCCTCGGTCGAGGCCGGCGGCAGGGCCATATTGCAGTGTTCGCAGTTCGGTCGCAGTTCGAGCATCGGCGTCTTCCTGATGACCCGGCCGCTGTCGGAAAGGAATACTCAGCCGGTGATACGGGTCAGCATATCACCGAGATTGGTCCAGAAACTGTCCGGGATGTACAGCAGCGCCAGGGTCATGGTCAGATAGCGCGCGAACTTGCCGATCGCCATATACATGACGCTGGGCCAGAACGGCAGGTGCAGCCAGCCGGCCAGCGTGCACAGCGGGTCGCCGATGCCCGGCAGCCACGACAGCAGCATGGTCTTGGCGCCATAGCGCTTGAGCCAGCCGAACCAGCGGCTCTGGCGTTCTTTCGCGAACGCGACCTTGGCGCGGTAGCCAAGGAAATAGTCGAAGGCGCCACCCAGGGTATTGCCGAGCGTCCCCACCAGGATTGCCGGCCAGAACATGTCGGGATTGGCCTTGATCACCGCGAACACGGCCGGCTCTGAGCCGAGCGGCAGCAAGGTGGCGGAAACGAAACTGACGATGAAGATCGAGGTCAGCCCGACGGTCGGTGCAGCCAGGAAGTCAAGCAGCCATTGGACAGCGGATTCGATCATGCGGGCTTATGGGGCGCCTTGCGGTGGCCTAGTGGTGGCAATAAGCCTCCATTATAATGATCCGGTACTTTCGTCACGACACGATACGACGAGCCTGTCACCCAGCCAGTCGCATCGACCTTTGCGCCACGGTCACCCACCTTAGCGGAACAGTTCACGTCGTCCGTCCGCCGGCCCTGCCGGCCTGACTATTGCAATCCGACCATGACTACCGACTACCTTCGAAAAATCCTGACCGCCCGCGTCTACGACGTCGCCGAACAGACGCCGCTCGACCTCGCCCCGACCCTGTCCCAGCGCATGGGCAACCGCATTTATTTCAAGCGCGAAGACATGCAGAGCGTGTTCAGCTTCAAGCTGCGCGGCGCCTACAACAAGATGGCGAACCTGACGCCCGAGCAACTCAAGCGCGGCGTGATCTGCGCCTCGGCCGGCAACCACGCCCAGGGTGTGGCGCTGTCGGCCTGCCGTCTGGGCTGCCGCGCGCTGATCGTGATGCCGACCACGACCCCACAGGTGAAGATCGACGCGGTCAAGGCGCGCGGCGGCGCCAGCGTCGAAGTCGTGCTGCATGGCGACTCGTACACCGACGCCTATAACCACGCGCTGCTGCTGGAAAAAGAACAGCGCCTTACTTTTGTTCACCCCTTCGACGATCCGGACGTGATCGCCGGCCAGGGCACGATCGGCATGGAAATCCTGCGCCAGCTGTCGAGCCCGATCCATGCGATCTTCGTGGCCATCGGCGGCGGCGGCCTGATCGCCGGCATCGGCGCCTACGTCAAACAGATCCGTCCCGACATCAAGATCATCGGCGTGCAGACCCTGGATTCGGACGCGATGGCGCGCAGCCTGAAGGCCGGCCAGCGCGTCACCCTGACCGACGTCGGCCTGTTCTCGGACGGCACCGCGGTGCGCCTGGTGGGCGAGGAAACCTTCCGCGTCGCCCAGCAAGTGGTCGACGAGATCATCCTGGTCGACACCGACGCCATCTGCGCCGCGATCCAGGACGTGTTCCAGGATACGCGCAGCATCCTCGAGCCGGCCGGCGCGCTGGCGGTGGCCGGCGCCAAGGCCTATGTCGAGCGCTCGCAGATGAACCGCGAGCCGATAAAAAACGAGACGCTGGTGGCGGTGGCCTGCGGCGCCAATATGAACTTCGACCGCCTGCGCTTCGTGGCCGAGCGCGCCGAGCTGGGCGAATCGCGCGAGGCGGTCTTCGCCGTGACCGTGCCCGAGCAGCGCGGCAGCTTCCGCCGTTTCTGCGCGCTGGTCGGCCCGCGCAACGTCACCGAATTCAATTACCGCATCAGCCATGAAAACGAGGCCCATGTGTTCGTCGGCGTGCAGGTGGGCAGTCGCAGCGAGTCGGGCATGCTGGCGCGCACCTTCGAGGAACACGGCTACAAGACGCTGGATCTGACCTACGACGAGCTGGCCAAGCTGCACATCCGCCATCTGGTCGGCGGGAAAAGTTCACTTGCGCATGACGAATTGCTGTATCGTTTCGAGTTCCCCGAACGGCCGGGTGCGCTGATGCGCTTCCTGGACAGCATGGCGCCGAACTGGAATATCTCGCTGTTCCACTACCGCAACCAGGGCGGCGACGTGGGGCGCATCCTGGTCGGGCTGCAGGTGCCGCAGGCCGAGATGGATGAGTTCCGGCAATTCCTGGCCTCGCTCGGTTATCGTTACTGGGACGAGAGCGGCAATCCCGTCTATAAATTGTTTTTGGGGGCATAGACCCCAGATGCCGGTGATCTTGCGGTGTGACCGGCATCGTTTCATTGAACGCGTGGAAGGCAAGGCCTTCCACCTACCGCCATCATTATGAATACACCTGACCAATCGCCACTCGGCAAATCCTCCGCCTACCAGAGCCAATACGCTCCGGAACTGCTGTTCCCGATCCCGCGCCAGCAAAAGCGCGAGGAACTGGGCCTCTCCGGCACGCTCCCCTTCTTCGGCGTCGACATCTGGAACGCCTATGAACTGTCGTGGCTGAACATGCGCGGCAAGCCGCAGGTCGCGATCGCGACCGTGACGGCGCCTGCCGATTCGCCGAACATCGTCGAATCGAAGTCGTTCAAGCTCTACCTGAACTCGTTCAACCAGACCCGCCTCGCCGGCCCCGAGGCCCTGCTGGCCCTGCTGCGCGACGACCTGTCGAACGGCTTCGGCGCGCCGGTCCACGTCACCCTGACCCATCCGGAACAATTCGGCAAGATCGGAATGGGCGAGCTCGAGGGCACGCTGCTCGACCGCCTCGACATCGAGGTCGACGATTACTCGCCGGCCCCGCAGCTGCTCAAGGCCAATCACGAGGAAGCGCCGGTCGAGGAAACCCTGGTGTCGCACCTGCTCAAGTCCAATTGCCTGGTCACCGGCCAGCCGGACTGGGGCACGGTGCAGATCCGCTACGTCGGCCCGCAGATCGACCAGGAAGGCTTGCTGAAATACCTGATCGGCTTCCGCGAGCACAATGAATTCCACGAGCAATGTGTAGAGCGCATTTTCATGGACGTGCTGCGCCAGTGCCAGCCGAGCAAGCTGGCCGTGTATGCACGCTACACGCGGCGCGGCGGCCTGGACATCAATCCATGGCGGGCCAACTTCAGCACCGGCAAGCCGGGTAATCTGCGTGGCGCGCGCCAGTAAACATCGCATTTCTGTCAGGATATTACTCGCACGCTTGTGCGTTTTAGGCGACAGCCATGCAAGGTGCATGGCGTCTCCTTTTGCTATACGATACTGAACGACCTGCCTTGTTTTTAAGCAGAGCTTCGAGTAATCGACGGTATTCAGAAGGACCGGCATACGATTGCTGGCTTCAACAGCTGATTCGTTGAGGAAATTGCGTAACGATGTTGATGCAGATCAACTAGCTGCTTATCCCGTTTCGACGGGTATCGTGCGGCCGTTCGGCGAGAAGGCCAAACTGTCGCGAATTCGAGTGTCTCGGGCCCTAAACAGGCCTATAATCCCGTGCTCGCAAGCACTCCACGCGTGCATCGCACCCACGTTATGACGAACCTAAGCAAAATCCTCTCGCTCGAGAACGTGCAACTCGATATCGAAGTGTCGAGCAAAAAACGGGCTTTCGAGCAGGCCGGCCTGATCTTCGAGAACAATTGCGGCATCGCCCGCTCGATCGTCTCGGACAACCTGTTCGCGCGCGAACGCCTGGGCTCGACCGGCCTGGGACATGGCGTTGCCGTCCCGCACGGCCGCATCAAGGGCAGCAAGAGCCTCAAGTCTCCGCTGGCCGCCTTCGTGCGCCTGAAGGAGCCGATTCCCTTCGAGTCGCCCGACGGCCAGCCGGTGAACCTGCTGTTCTTCCTCCTGATCCCCGACCACGTCACCCAGCAGCACCTCGAGATCCTGTCCGAGATCGCCGAGCTGTTCTCCGACGAGTCGGTGCGCACCGCCCTGGCGACCGACCCGGATCCGAAGTCGGTGCATGACCGCATTATCAACTGGCAACCCAGCCTCCAGGCTCTGGGTTAAACTGCACGTCTAGTGAAACGCGCGGCAATCACGCCGCGCGCCTTATTTTGCGACGACGACAATGCCCATGCTGCAGTCTCCGCTGACCATCCAACGGCTGTACGACGACAACCGCGACAGCCTGCAACTCGGCTGGTTCGCGGGCTTTCCCGGCGGTGAACGCCAGATCGCCGGCGACGCCGCCTCGGCCGCCGACCAGGTCGGCCACCTGAACCTGATCCACCCGGGCCGGATCCAGGTGTTCGGCCACCAGGAACTCGACTACTACCACCGCCTCAAGGCCAATTCGCGCAGCCATGTGGTTGGCGAACTGATCGGCGGTGGCCCGCCCGCGCTGATCATCGCCCAGGGCCTGGAAACCCCGCCCGACATCCTGGCGATCTGCGACGAGCAGAACATCCCGCTGTTCTCGACCCCGCTGCCGGCGGCGCAGGTGATCGACTTCCTGCGCGTGTATTTATCGAAAAAGCTGGCCCAGCGCGTGATCATGCACGGCGTGTTCATGGACGTGCTGGGCGTGGGCGTGCTGATCACGGGCGACTCGGGCCTGGGCAAGAGCGAACTGGGCCTTGAACTGATCTCGCGCTCGCACGGCCTGGTGGCCGACGACGCCGTGGAATTCTCGCGCATTGCGCCGAACATGATCGAGGGCCGCTGCCCGCCGCTGCTGCAGAACCTGCTCGAAGTGCGCGGCCTGGGCCTGCTGGATATCAAGGCGATCTTCGGCGAGACAGCAGTGCGGCGCAAGATGCGCCTGAAGCTGATCGTGCACTTGGTCAAGCGCGGCGCGCTGGACGAAGAGGTCGAGCGCCTGCCCTTCCACTTCCCGACCGAAGACGTGCTGGGCCTGCCGATCCGCAAGGTCGTCATTCCGGTGGCAGCCGGCCGCAACATCGCGGTGCTGCTGGAAGCCGCGGTGCGCAACACGATCCTGCAACTGCGCGGCATCGACACGCTGCAGGAATTCATGGAGCGCCAGCGCCAGGCCATGAGCGCGGATTGAACAACTGAGGAACCGGTATCGACGGCGCGGCGGCGTGCCATCGGGTGAAGGTTGCGGTATCATCGCCGCATGCACATCGTCCTCATCACCGGCATCTCGGGCTCGGGCAAGTCCGTGGCCCTGAACGTCCTGGAAGACGCGGGTTACTACTGCGTCGACAACCTGCCGCCGGCGCTGCTGCCGGCCCTCGTCAATACGGTCAACGAAACCGGCACCGCCAAGATGGCGGTCGCGGTCGACGCGCGCAGCGCCGAGTCGCTGGTCGAACTGCCGGTGAGCGTGCGCCGCATGCGCGAGGACGGCCATGCGGTCAAGGTCATGTTCCTGACCTCGAGCACCCATTCGCTGGTCGCGCGTTTTTCCGAAACGCGGCGCAGCCATCCGCTGTCGCACGAGCTGCGCCCGGGCGAGAACCCGGCCTCGCGCCGCACCCTGATCGAATGCATCGCCGAAGAGCGCGAGCGCCTGTCGTCGATCGAGAACCTGGGCCACGTGATCGACACCTCGGAGCTCTCGGCCAATAAACTGCGCGCCTGGATCAAGGAGCTGGCCGAGGTCGCCCATGCGCCGCTGACCCTGTTCTTCGAATCGTTCGCCTTCAAGGTCGGCGTGCCGCTCGACGCCGACTTCGTGTTCGACGTGCGCGCGATCCCGAACCCGTACTACGACCTGGCCCTGCGCCCTCTCACCGGCAAGGACCAGCCGGTGATCGACTTCCTCGACGCCCAGCCGAGCGCGATCGAGATGCTGGCCGACATCCGCAACTTCGTGGCCAAGTGGCTGCCGTCGTTCAAGACCGACAACCGCAGCTACCTGACGGTGGCGGTGGGCTGCACCGGCGGCCAGCACCGCTCGGTGTACATGGCCGAACACCTCGGCGCCTACTTCGGCGATACCGAACGGGTGATCGTGCGGCATCGGGAGCAGCCGAAGAATCCGGCTGCGTGATCTCGTCGTCGCTGGTCAGCTATTGAAGAAGTAGTAGGCAGCGGCGCCCATGCCCTCACCCATGTGATATGCGACCAGGAATGCCAACGATACGACGCTGATGGCCAGGGAGGCTTTCACGAACTGCGAGAGCGCGCGGTGTTCGGAGATCAGGTTTTGCCAGGAAATCATGTGCAGCTGTCATCGGTGATAAGAATCTGACAGTAGCACAAGGAGATAGCGCGCAAGCTCACGCATTCTCACCGCGGCTTGCAGGGACGCCCGACTCACGCAGGATGACCTTATCTTTCATGTGCAGCATTTACCGCAGCAACGCCGCTGTATCGACGACCCGCACGTCGTGCATCTGGTGCAGGTAGGCTTCCAGGTAACCCTTGTGCGAAGCACCGACGATGACCAGCAGCCGCGTGCCCGGCATGACGCCCACCACGTCGCGGATGTTCGCCGCCATGCGCAGGTTGCGCGTTTCCCAGTAGCCGACGTAGGCGCGGCCGAAGCGCTGCGGTGACGGCTCGTTCAGCGCCGCGCCGAAATCGATCTCGAAGCTCGCCGCGACGTGGGCCGGCGAATTGTAGGCGCGAACCATCGCCAGCAGGCCTTCCGGAGTATCCACGCCCCGGTCGAGGATCTCGTCCTCCTTCTTGCGCTTGGCATTGGCCGGATTGTCCCAGGCCTTCATGATCGCCTCGCCGGCCGCCTTGCGATCGGCGTAGGGGCGGCCTGCCGTCTGGTCGTCCATCGCATATACGCGCTCATGCCCCAGCCGGGCCGCCAGCTGCGCCGCGATCGCCACGCTTTCGTTGGGATGAACCGCGAGCTTTTGCAGCCGTGCGACCAGGACCTCATCCAGGCCGTCGCCGGCGCGGCGCTCGGCGTTCGGCAGGCGGAGCCACTGGACCACGGCCGACGCCTCCTCGCCGCCGGCCAGGAACACGGCCGCCAGGCGCCGTCGCTGGGCCGCCGACGGCGCCGCGGGCCAGGCGGCCAGCAGCCGTTCGGCCTCGGCGGTGGCCTGCGGCACGTCGAGCCCGGTCGCCGCCCTGGCCGGCGCGGTATCCCAGCAATAGCCGTCGACCGCCTCCTGGTAGCGCGCCGCATAGCGGCGCATGAAATCGCACTGCGGCCCGGAGCGGTCCTCGACCGCGATCGCCTGCGGCTTCCAGGCGGCGAGCCGGTCGTTCAGCGGGGCCAGGCTCGACGTCTGGAAGGTCTTGGGCAGGTGCGCCAGGTGGGGCGAGCCGAGCACCATGATCTCGTTGACCGGCCCCGTCGCGGGGCCCTTGAGCCGGCTCGGATCGAAGGCCGGCTGGTAATCCTGCGCGGCGGCGGCGCAGGACAAGGTCATCGAGATCAGCAAGGCAGGCAGGCGCATCGGGTTTCCTTTCAGGTCATGAAGACCCGATGTTCACACCTCACCGATATGGTGTCACGCAAAAATGGATATGCACGCAGCGGATTATGCGAGATGCCTGAGCGGATGCGCATGCTCCGGCCACACCGGGTCGAAGAAGCGCGCCACCATGTCGGGCGTCACCTGATCGAGCGAAGGCGGATTCCAGCGCGGCGCATTGTCCTTGTCGATGACGAGCGCGCGCACGCCTTCCAGCACTTCGCCATGCGCGAAGTTGTGACGCACCAGCGAACGTTCCATGCGCAGGCAGTCGGCCACGGACAGCTGCGCGCCGCGCGCCAGCAGTTCGTGGGTCACGCACATCAATAGGGGCGAGCGCTGGCGCATCGCCGCCAGGGCGCGCTGCGCGAACGGCGTCTCGTCGCCTTCGAGCGAAGCCATGATCGCGGCGACCGACGCGGCGCCGAAATGCGCATCGATCAGCTGGCGCTGGGCCTGCAGTTCGCCATTGCCCGCCTTCTGCGCGAACGGCGCCGCGAAAGCGCGGATCGCCGCCGGCAGGTCGGCGCCGGGTGTGGACGCGATCAGGGCATGCAGGGCCCGCAGTTCGGCGCCCGGCACGAAGACATCGGCCAGACCGATATGGAGCGCGTCGGCGGCGCCGATCGTCAGCCCGGTCAGGCCCAGGTAGTTGCCCAGCTGTCCGGGCGCATGCGACAGGAAGTGGCTGCCGCCGACGTCCGGGAACAGGCCGATGTTCACCTCGGGCATGGCCATCTTCGTGCGCTCGGTCACGATGCGCAGGCCGCAGTCCGGGCCGCCCTGGGCGATGCCCATGCCGCCGCCCATCACGACGCCATCCATGATGGCGATGTAGGGCTTCGGGTAGAAATGGATCAGGTGGTTCAGCGCGTATTCTTCGGTGAAGAAATCCTCGAGCAGCGCGCTGCCGCCCATCGGCGTCGCATGGCCGACCTCATGGAAGAAGCGGATGTCGCCGCCCGCGCACAAGGCCTTCTCGCTGCTGCTGGTCAGTACGACCGCGTCGACCTGCCCGTCATGCCGCCAGGCGCGCAGCACAGTGGTGAGCGCGCGCACCATCTCGAGCGACAGCGAATTGAGCGCCTTCGGGCGGTCCAGGGTGATGATGCCGGTGCGGTTGGCGACGCGGGTCAGGACGTGGTCGGTCATGGCGTAATCCGTAATGGAGAGACATGCATTTTACCGAACACACGAAACGCGTCATATCGGGGAGCTGGATGCAAAAAGGGCGTCCCCTCAGACGCCCTTAGCTAGTGTGAGCCCTGCGCCTGATCAGGCGACAGCAGCGTCTTCGCCGCCGTTTTCCGGCAGGCGTTTGATCGAGGTACGGCTATGGTCCTTCAGCATTTGCTTGTGTTTCAGAATCTGTCTGTCCAGCTTATCCATCAGCGTATCGATCGCGGCGTACAGGTCTTGCGCGACACTTGCCACGTGCAGGGTCTTGCCCGACACCTGGACGTTGATCTCTGCTTTCTGCCTTTTTTCTTTTTCAGTGAGGTTGTCGACGGCCAGGAAGACGTGGGTGTCGATCACCTGGTCGAAATGGCGAATGATGCGCTCGAGCTTATTCTGAACGTATTCACGGATGGCGGGGGTTACTTCGAGATGATGGCCACTGATTGTGAGGTTCATACACACTCCTTTGAAAAGGTTGCACCGTGTGGACCACACCAACGCGACAAGGCACGACGGGTGTGGACGGCGCAGTTACAAGGACTTGCGGAGGCTTACAGGGGGTATCTTGAGGGCTTCACGGTATTTTGCAACCGTCCGGCGCGCGATGACCATGCCTTGTTCCCCGAGCATCTCCGCGATCTTGCTGTCGGACAATGGGTTCCTAGGGTCTTCTGCTCCTGTCAATTGTGCGATGAGCGCACGGATTGCCGTCGAGGATGCTTCGCCTCCCGCCTCGGTGGCAACGTGGCTGCCGAAGAAATACTTCAACTCAAACATGCCGTGCGGGGTCAGCATGTATTTCTGCGTTGTGACACGAGAAATTGTGCTCTCGTGTAGGCCTAGTGTATCAGCTATCTCACGTAAAACAAGGGGCCGCATGGCAACCGCGCCATGGGAGAAAAAGTTGCGCTGGCGCTCGACGATCGCCTCCGCCACGCGCAGGATGGTGTCGAATCGCTGGCGCATATTCTTGATGAGCCACTTCGCTTCCTGCAGCTGCGCGCCCATCTGCGCTTCGCTCTTGCCCTGCTTGAGCAGGCTGGCGTACAGGCTGTTCACGCGCAGGCGCGGCATCACGTCCGGGTTCAGGGTGACCGCCCAGCCGCTCTTGGAACGGCGCACGATCACGTCCGGCACCACGTAGTCCGACACGTTCGAGGCGAACGCCGCGCCCGGATGCGGATTGCATTGGCGCACCACGGCCTGCACCTCGCGCAAGTCTTCGTCGTCGCAGTCGAGCGCTTTTTTCAGCTTGCTGTATTCGCGCTGGGCGAACCAGCTCAGGTAACCCTCGACGATGGTCAGCGCCATGCGCCGCGTCACCAGCGGCACGCCCGGCATGCGCCGGATCTGCAGCGCCAGGCACTCGGCCGCGCTGCGCGCGCCGACGCCCACCGGGTCCATGCTCTGCACCAGCGCCAGCGCACACCGTAATTCGTCGATCTCGATCTCGAGTTCTTCGGGCAGCCTGGCGTGGATCTCGTCGAGCGGCTCTTCCAGGTAGCCGTTGTCGTCCAGCGCATCGATCACCAGCTCGGCCAGCGCACGGTCGCGCGCCGACAGGATGGCTTCGCGCACCTGTTCCATCAGGTGTTCGCGCAGCGTGATGGCGCAGGCCTCCAGTTGCGGGCGGCCGTCCTCGTCCTCGCCGCCGCCGGACGATGGCGCGCCGCCGTCGCTCCAGTCGGCATCGACGCGTTCGTTGTCGGCGCCGCCCTCGAAACCCTCGCCCTCCTGCGCCGGCGCACCCTCGCCCTCGGCCTGCTGGCCGGGCGCCGGCGGCGCTTCGCCATTGGCGGGCGCATTGTTGATGGCGCCATCGGCCAGCAGGCGCACCGATCGGTCGAGCGGATCGTCGAGCCGCTCGAGCAAGGGGTTATCGCCCAGTATCTGCTCGATCTCCTGGTGCAGCTCGAGCGTCGACAGTTGCAGCAACCGGATCGACTGCTGCAGTTGCGGCGTAAGCGCGAGGTGCTGCGAAGTGCGAAGTTGCAGGGACTGTTTCATCTAGGCGTCGCTCACATGCGGAAGTGTTCACCCAGGTACACGCGGCGCACCGACTCGTCGGCGATGATGTCGTCAGGACGGCCGGAGGCAAGCACCGCGCCCTGGTTGATGATGTAGGCGCGGTCGCAGATGCCGAGCGTCTCGCGCACGTTGTGGTCGGTGATCAAAACACCGATCCGGCGCTCCTTCAGGAAGCGCACGATGCGCTGGATCTCGATCACGGCGATCGGGTCGACGCCGGCGAACGGTTCGTCGAGCAGCACGAAGCGCGGATTGGTCGCCAGCGCGCGCGCGATTTCCACGCGGCGGCGCTCGCCGCCCGACAGCGACAGCGCCGGATTCTCGCGCAGCTTCTCGATCTGCAGGTCGGCCAGCAGGGTGTCGAGGCGCTCGTTGATCTGGTCTTTCGACAGCGGCTTGCCGTTGTCTTTCTGCAGCTCGAGCACGGCGCGGATGTTCTCTTCCACCGTCAGCTTGCGGAACACCGAAGCCTCTTGCGGCAGGTAAGACAGGCCCAGTACGGCGCGGCGGTGGATCGGCAGGCTGGTGATGTCGGTGCCGTTGATGTCGATCGAGCCGGCGTCCGACGGCACCAGGCCGACGATCATGTAGAACGACGTCGTCTTGCCGGCGCCGTTCGGGCCCAGCAAGCCGACCACTTCGCCGCATTCGACCTGCAGCGACACGTCGCGCACCACCAGGCGCTTGCCATAGCTCTTCTGCAGGCCCTTGACGACCAGTGTGCTGCGATCGCCCAGCTCCATCGGAATCGCCGTCATTGGGCGCCTCCGGCGGGTGCGCGCTTGGGCGCCAGGATCAGGGTGCCGCGGCCGCCGCCGGCGACGCTCTTGCCGCTTTCGTCGTTGCGCACCGTGGCCACTTCCTTGCGGTTGTCGTAGGAAATGAAGGGGCCGGTGATCTGGTTGGTCATGCGCGCGCCTTCGAGTTCGCGCACGACGGCGTTGGAATACAGGCGCACCAGTTCCGACCGCTCGTCGTACTCGATGCGCTCGGCCTGGCCGTCGACCCACAGGTCGGGACCGCCGTCACGCTTCTGGCGGAAAGTGGCGACCTTGCCGCCGGCAGCGGTGAGGGTCACGCTCATATAGCCTTCCGGGCTTTCCTTGACCAGGGCGCGGTCGGACTTGAGCACCAGGGTGCCGCGGGTCAGCACCACGTTGCCGGTCAGGATGCGGGTGCCGGTCACCTCGTCGATGTCGAGCGAATCGAAGTTGATGACCGCTTCCTTGAGCGAATCGGCGCGTTCGGCGGCCGCGGTCAGCGACAGCAGGGAAAGGAAGGCGGCGACAAGTAGTTTTTTCATGGTTGGTGGATACGGGTCTCTGGTTGGCACGCGGCGTTTCTGGAGGATCAGCGCTGGCGTGGCGGATAGACGATCTGGCCGCGGCTGGACAGGTGCAGCTGCATGGTCGCATTGTTGGCGACCATGCCGGTGCCCTTGACGCTGGACGCGCCGAGCTGCATGTCGATCGGCAGATCGGTCTTCAGTATTTCTTCGTCCGGCAGCACGGTGAGCGCCTGGGTGCGCACGTGCAGCGATTCACTCTGCGCGGTCTTGGGGCGCTGCAGGTCGACGTCGCCGATCAGCTCGACCCGGTGCTCCTGGTGATGGATCTGCGCGTTCTTCGCGACCACCGTCATCGGCGGGCGGCCCGGCTCGACGCCGCGCAGCACCGGCGCCTCGACGTGCGACACGTCGCCGCGCGGAATATGCTCCAGGCGCTTGCCCGACACCAGGTAGCTCGGCTGGCCGTTCTCGGTCATGCGCACGAAGGAGAAGTTCTCGACGATGTAGTCCGGTTCGTCCGGCGGTCCGCCCAGCTGGGCGTCGATGTCGGACCCCTGCATCAGTTGCAGCAGCCAGAAGCTGCCGAAGGCGAAGAAGGTGCCGATGACGATCATCGCCAGGAGATTCCAGCGGTGGGCGGTGCGCTTGTTGACGACGACGGTAGCCATTTTTAAAGCCTCAGGCGAAGTACGGCGCGAGCGCCTGGTCGTAGGTGCCCTGGGCGCGCATCACGAGGTCGCACACCTCGCGCACCGCGCCGCGCCCGCCGGCGTTTTTCGTTACGTAGTGCGCGCGGTGCTGCACCTCCGGGTGGCCGGACGGCACCGCGACGGCGAAGCCGACGCGCGCGAACAGCGGCAAGTCGATCACGTCGTCGCCGATGTAGCCGCACTGCTCCGCCGTGAAGCCGGTGGCTTCCAACAGCTTGGCGAAGCCGATACGCTTGTCGTGGATGCCCTGGTGGACGTGCGAGATGCCGAGATCGGCCGCGCGCTTGACGACGATCGGCGACAGGCGCGCGCTGATGATCGCGGTCTGGACGCCGGTCTTGTTCAGCAGCTGGATGCCCAGGCCGTCGAGCACATTGAAGGTCTTGGTGACTTCGCCTTCCGGGCCGTAGGTCAGGCTGCCGTCGGTCAGCACGCCGTCGACGTCGAAGATCATGACCTTGACGCGCGCCGCGCGCTCCATATGGGCCAATGGGGTAATGGCCGGGATAAATGTGTCGCTCATCAGATCACCTTGGCGCGGGTCAGGTCGTGGATGTGCAGCGCGCCGACCAGGCGGTCGTCCTCGTCGACCACCAGCATCTGGTTGATGCGGAATTCTTCCATCACGGCGACGGCGTCGACCGCCAGTTGCTCGGGCCGCACGCGGCGCGGGTTGGCGTGCATCACGTCGCGGATCTGGACGTTCGAGAAGTCGTGCATGCGTTCGATCACGCGGCGCAAGTCGCCGTCGGTGAACACGCCGACCGGACGGCCTTCGGCGTCGACGATGGCGGTCATGCCGAGGCCCTTGCGGGTCACTTCGAGCAGCGCTTCGACCAGCGAGGTTTCGGGGCCCACGCTCGGCACCGCGTCGCCGCTGCGCATCACGTCGCGCACATGGGTCAGCAGGCGGCGGCCCAGCGCGCCGCCCGGATGCGACAGCGCGAAGTCTTGTTCACGAAAACCCCGCGCATCCAGCAGCGCCACGGCCAGCGCATCGCCCATGGCGAGGGTGACGGTGGTGCTGGTGGTCGGCGCCAGGTTGAGCGGGCAGGCTTCCTTGTCCACCGCGATGTTCAGGTGCACGTCGGCCAGCTTGGCCAGGCGCGAGGCTGGTTTACCGGTCATGGCGATCACGCGCGCGCCCAGGCGCTTCACGGCCGGCAGGATGTCGAGGATCTCGGACGATTCGCCCGAGTTGGAAATCGCGATCACCACGTCGTTCCTGGTGACCATGCCCAGGTCGCCGTGCGCGGCCTCGCCCGGGTGCATGAAGAAGGCCGGGGTGCCGGTGGACGCCAGGGTGGCGGCGATCTTGCGGCCGATGTGGCCCGACTTGCCCATCCCGGACACGACCACGCGGCCGTCGCAGCCCAGGATCAGCTGCGCGGCGTTCACGAAGCTGTCGTCGTCGCCCAGGCGCGCCTGCAGGGCGCGGATGGCGTCGGCTTCGATCGACAGCGTTTCGCGACCCAGTTCCAACACGCGCCGGGCCAGGGTCTCGTCAAAACTTTTCGGCATTATTTTTTCATCGGTTACACTCATTTTGGAAGTATAAACGAATTGGGAAAGCAAAAAACTTGCCAGTCGTAACAAACGATAACAAGCGCATGCCGCACCACACCTGGCTAGTGCCATAAGATCAACACTTTTGCTGTTTATCCCAGCATCGCATCAATGCATTCCGGTCTTGAACTCACCCTCCTCCTGCTGGGCTGCGCCGTCCTGGGCGTGGTGCTTTTTCGTAGCCTGCAACTGCCGCCGATGCTCGGCTACCTCGCCGTCGGCGTCCTGATCGGCCCCCACGCCCTGGCCCTGGCCGAGGACAGTCCCACCACCCATGCGCTGGGCGAGTTCGGGGTCGTGTTCCTGATGTTCTCGATCGGCCTGGAGTTCTCGCTTGGCCAACTGCGCTCGATGCGGCGCATCGTGTTCGGGCTGGGCCTGGCCCAGGTGGTGTCGACGATCGTGGCCGTCATGGGGATCGCCCTGCTGGCGGCCTGGCTCCTGCCCGGCATTGCGCTCGGCTGGCAGGCCGCCTTCTCGCTGGGCGGCGCGCTGGCGATGTCTTCGACCGCCATCGTCGTCAAGCTGCTCACCGAACGGCTGGAACTCGAGAGCGAGCATGGGCGGCGCAGCGTCGGCATCCTGCTGTTCCAGGACCTGGCGGTGGTGCCGCTGTTGATCATGATTCCGGCGCTGGCGCGCGATCCGGAAGACCTGGCGATCACGCTCGGGGTGGAAGCGGTCAAGGCGGCGCTGGTGCTGGCCCTGCTGCTGTTCTTCGGCCAGAAGCTGATGGGGCGCTGGTTCACGGTCGTCGCCAAGCGCCGCTCGCAAGAGCTGTTCATGCTCAACCTCCTGCTGGTGACCCTGGGCGCGGCCTGGATCACCGAGCAGGCCGGCCTGTCGCTGGCCTTGGGCGCTTTTGTCGCCGGCATGCTGATCTCGGAGACGCCCTATAAGCATCAGGTGGAAGAGGATATCAAGCCGTTCCGCGACGTGCTGCTCGGGCTGTTCTTCATCACGATCGGCATGCTGCTCGACCTGCGGATGGTGATCGAACACTGGTGGCTGGTGCTGCTCCTGCTGGCGCTGGTGGTGCTGCTCAAGTTCGGCCTGATCGCCCTGCTCGCGCGCGCCTTCGGGGCCGCGCCTGGCACGGCGATGCGCACCGGCCTGGCGCTGGCCCAGGCGGGGGAGTTCAGCTTCGTGCTGCTCAATCACGCCTCCGGCTCGAAGCTGGTCGACCCGTTCGTGATGCAGCTGGTGCTGGCCTCGATGGTGCTGTCAATGCTGCTCGCGCCCTTCGTCATCGCGAGCATGGACCGGATCGTGATGAAGCTCGCGGCCAACGAATGGATGACGCAGTCGCTGCAGCTGACCCAGCTCGCCACGCGCACCATGAAGACCCAGAACCACGTGATCATTGCCGGCTTCGGGCGCAATGGCCAGAGCCTGGCAGCCCTGCTCAAGGAAGAGGCGCTGCCCTGGCATGCGCTCGACCTGGACCCGGAGCGGGTGCAGGACGCGCAGGCCGCCGGCGCCACCGTCTCGTACGGCGACGCGACGCGGCGCGAGAGCCTGATGGCGGCCGGCATCGGCCGCGCCAGCGCCCTGGTGATCACCTTCGCCGACACCCGCTTCGCCATGAAGGTGCTGCACCTGGTGCACGAACTGGCGCCGGCGCTGCCGGTGATCGTGCGCAGCTACGACGACCGCGACACCGAGATGCTCAAGGCAGCCGGCGCCACCGAGGTGGTGCCGGAAGCGCTGGAGAGCAGCCTGATGCTGGCCTCGCACGCGCTGGTGACGCTGGGCGTGCCGCTGCGGCGCGTGGTGCACCGGGTGCAGGCGGCGCGCGACGACCGCTACGCAAGCCTGCGCGGCTACTTCCACGGCGCGAGCGACAGCGGCGCCGATCTCGAGCCGGGGCACGTGCGGCTGCATTCGGTGCGGCTGCATGCGCAGGCGGGCGCCGTGGGCAGGAGCTTGCTGGAGCTGCGGCTGGAGGACGTGGCGGCCGAGGTGACGGCGCTGCGGCGCGGCGGCGCGGATGTCGAGCCTCGCCCCGAGCTGGTGCTGGCCGCGGGCGACGTGGTGGTGTTGCGCGGGGATGGGGAGGCGATCAGCCGGGCCGAGGACCGGTTGCTATGACGCTCCTACGCGAAGGTGACGACCTTGTTGCGGCCGCCGGCCTTGGCCTGGTACAGCGCCGCATCGGCCGACGCCACCAGCTCTTGCGCGACGCCTTCGATGGCGTTGTCGCGCGCAATATCGGTCAACTGCGCGGACAACTGCGCTGACAACGCGGCGACGCCGATCGACACCGTCACGTCGACCCGCTCGCCCGAATTCAGGCTTACCGGGTCGGCGGCCACGCTGGCGCGGATGCGCTGCGCGACCATGCTCGCGCTTTCCAGGTCGGCGTCGATCAACAGCACCACGAATTCCTCGCCGCCGAAGCGCCCGAGCGCGTCCGACATGCGCAGCTCGGCCTTGATGCGGCCGCACACCTCGCGCAACACATCGTCCCCGCCCTGGTGGCCGACCGTGTCGTTGACGCGCTTGAAGTGGTCGATGTCGATGTACATGCAGGACAGGCGATAGCCCTGGCGCCGGGCGCGCGCGATCTCTTCGAGCAGGCGGCGGTCCATGTAGCGGCGGTTGTAGACGCCGGTGAGCGAATCGGTGAGGCCGATGTATTTCAGCATCTCGTTGCTGATCACGTTTTCGAGGCAGATCGCGATGATCGACCCCATGTGCTCGACGAAATCGGTGCCCAGGTTCGGCGTGAAGCGGGTCGGGTCGGTGCTGCCCAGGTTGAGGCTGCCGATCAGGCGCGTATTGCGCAGCAGCGGCACCAGGGCCACGCTCTGCAGCCCGGCGGGCGGATGCGGGAACATGGCGCAGTGCTGGCCCGGCGCATAGGCGCCGAGGATCGGACGCGGACGGCGCTCGGGCGACATGTCGAAGCCGAGTTCGACCGCATGCTCGCAGAACATCAGGTTGGGAAACCCCTCGAAATCGACGCCCAGGCGGTGCATGACGGTATAGATGTCGGCATCCGGGTCGACCAGCGACAGGGTGACGGTGTCCAGTTCGGAGATCACCGGCAGCGTGCGGAAGATCGTGCCGACCAGCTCCGGAAAGCTGCCGGCGCCAACGATCTGCAGGTCGAAGGCCTGGTGGCGGCACATGATTTCGTGGTTGCGTTCGGCCTGCTCGAGCAGGTACGCCATGCGCGCGCGCAAGGTCTCGTTTTCCGCCATCAGTTCTCGCGTCGACGCGCTCGGCTCATGCATGGAGCATTCCTTTCAGCAATAACCGTAACATTACGCCATCCAATCTTGCTTGGATATGAAAAACCGCCTGTCAATATCGCGGAAGATGCGGGAATAGGCGATTTTGCGACACTGTTGCGGTGTCGCCGGCGTTCGACCTGCCGTGGTGCTTAGAAAGCAAGCTCGGCGTTTAGTTCCTGGCCCACGCGCAAGGTGCGGCCAATGCCGTCCTGGACGATGACGTTCATGCCCATCGTGACGGCGCCTTCCATGCGGGCGTTGGCGCGGTAGGTTTGCAGGATGTCGAGTGGGTCGGGGCCAGGGATGCCGGTGGCCTGGTCGACCGACGGGATCGGGCAGCGGGCGCAGGGTTTGACCGGACGCAGGTTGATCTCGCCATCGCTGAAGGTCTCCACGAAGTCTTCTTCGAAGGCGTCGATGCCTTCCACGACCACGTTGGGGCGGAAGCGGTTCATGGGCAGCGCGGCACGGCCGGCTTTCGCCAGCCTGGCGTTCAGGTCGTCGAGCGAGGACTGGCCGATCAAGAGGATCGGGTAGCCGTCCGAGAAGCGGGCCGCGGCGGGCAGGCCGCCGGTCCATGGGCTGATCTTGGGGCGCACGACGTCGGGGCGGAAGCGCACCAGGCGGCATGGGGCGCCGACGGCATCCGCGAACCAGGCGGCGGCATCGTCGCCGCAGTCGGCGGCCAGGACGTGGTCGTCCCAGATCAGCACCTCGATCGCCGGCGCCGCAGGCGCGTGCGCCAGCGGCAAACGGAGCGGCGACAGGCCGGGCGCCTCGACCACCAGCGCATCGCCCTCGACGCGCGGCGCGATGGTGGCCATGCGCGGGTATTCGCGCTGGGTCAGGAACAGGCCTTCGCGCGTGACCACCATCCATTCGCGGTCGTGCACGCCGCCCGCCGACAGGCCGTCGAGGGCGAGCGTCGCCTCGGGCACGGACAGGCCGGCGCAGGACTTGATCGGGTAAAGGAGGAGTTCAGTGACGATGGCCATGCTGTGATCGGGATGGTAAGAAGCCAACAGTATGGCAGCAATCGGCGCCGCTGGCACGATCCCGAAGGGCGGATTCGATGCAATCCGCCCCTGCCCGTGCACTAGCCCTCGACCGTCTCGCGGCTGCGCTCCACCAGATACGTCGCCAGCAGGCCGGATGGCAGCGCAGTCCGGCCGGCATCGAACACCTTGCGGTTGCCGATGACGATGAAGCTGTCCCGGGCGCGCGATACCGCGACGTTCAGCATGTTCGGCTTCTGGTCGAAGAAGGCGCCGCCATTGAAACTCTCGCCATAGGTCGGCGAGAACAGCACGATGGCGCGCTCGGCGCCCTGCAGCGCGTGCACGGTGCCGACCGTCAGGCGGCTGTCCTTGCGCAGCAGGTCCGGCATGTCGCGGCGCAGGCGCCGCTCGATGGCGCCCGCCTGGGCGGCGAACGGGGTCACGATGCCCACCAGCTGCCAGATCGGCGTCGGCTTGCCGGCGCCATCGAGGTAATGCCGTTCGATGTCGGCGCGGTGGGCCTTGACCCAGTCGACGACCGCGGCCGCCTCGAGCTCGTTGTAGCGGCTGCCGCCGCGCCGGGTGTCCCTGCCGCCCACGTGAATCAGCTCGAATGGCGGCAGGATCCGCGCTTCCGGCGGCAGCGACGCGCGTTTCGGTTCGAGGCGGCCGGCGTAGATCAGCCGGTTGCAGTAATCGATCAGCTCCGGCACAGAGCGGCGGTGTTCGGTCAGCATCAGGCCGCGCACGTCCTCGTACTGCTGGACCGTGCAGCTGCGGTTGGCGATGCGCATCAGGCTGCCGCTGGCCGATGTGTAGCCGCCCTGCTCCAGGCGCTCGTAGGCGGGGTCATGGAAGGCCGGCGCCAGGCCGAATTTGACGGCATTGGCGCGGTCGGTCGCTTCGCCGCTGTTCCAGACCGGCTCGATCTGGAAGGTGTCGCCGACCACCATCGCGCGGCGCGCCAGGGCGAACATCGGCGCGCCGATATCGGGCGAGACCTGCCCTGCCTCATCGACCACCAGCAGGTCGATCGTATTCCAGAACGGCATGTCTTCGCCTTCCCAGGCGGTGAAGAACGACGGCGCCATGTGGAAGTTCGACACCAGGCAGGGAGAGAGCTTGGCGAAGCGGCGGTACTTCGCTTCGAGCTTGCTGCGCCCCTTCGTATCCTTGATGCCGCTCCTGATGCGGTGCCGCACCTCCAGGATCCACTGGCCCGACCAGTACCAATCGGCGACGGCGAACATGCGCGCGCGTACCTTCTTGTCCAGGTGTTCGTTCAGGTTGACCAGGCTGGCGTCGAGCAGTTCCGGATCGTCGCCGGCCACGTCGCGCCAGGCGGCGAAGGCACTGGTGATGCGTGCGCGCTCCGTCTCGGCCCGCGCCATCTCCTGCTTGACGTCGTCTCCCTGACGCGCGAGCTCCCCTTTCAAGGCGAGCAGCTCGGCTACGGCATCGTTCTTGTGCTGCAGCGCTTCCTTCTTGAGCGTATGGAAATGCCCCGGCACGCCGTCGGCGCGGTGCTGGAGGTCGGCAGTCAGCGGATGCGCCATCAGCACCTGGCGGTCACGCGCCATGCGGCGCCGGCGCACGGCCGGCACGAAACTGAAGAGGTCGAGCCAGATCGAGGCGTCGGCCAGGTAGGCCGCCCATGCCTTCTCGGCCTGCATGATGTCGTCGCGGCGCGCCTCGTAGGCGCGCAAGGCGGCGTCGGCGGCCTGTTCGCTTTCGTCCAGGCGCGCGCGCAGTTGCGCCAGCTGTTCACGGCAACGCGTGAGTTCCTCGTTCAAGGTCGCCAGCAAGGCGCGGTACGAGGCAACGGCGCCGTCGTCGACGTCCTGGCCGAGCGCATGGAACAGGGTATGGCGCGCCGCCACCAGCGTGTCGAGGCGGGCGGCAAGCTCCTTCAGTTCGGCGTGCAGGTCGTGGACCACGGTGCCAACGCCATCGCCGCGCCGCCTGAAGTGCATCGCCGCGCAGTCGAGGTAATGGCGCTCCGCCGCCGCCAGCATTTCCGGCGTCTCGAACTCCTCGAAGGGGTGGCTCTTGCCGGTGCAGACCGGATGCTGGGTCTGGCGCGATTCGGACGCCAGGAACAGCCCGAAGCCGCGCCCGTAGGGATGCCAGCGCCGGTGCCCGGTCTCGGCCGAGATTTTCGCGAAGCTGTCGAGCACGTTCTCGACCGCCTTCACATTGGTCGAGGCGACCACGATCAGCGGACAATCGCCGCCGGCCAGGGCCGCATCGACCCAGAGCTGGGCGACCACGCTTTGCAGCAAGGTGGTCTTGCCGGTGCCGGGCGGACCGTTCACCGCCAGGACCTGCCCCTCGCCCAGGCGCTGCAGCTCGACCATCGCCGTGCGCTGGGACGGCGACAAGTGGTGAAGCGGATGCATGTGGCCGACCGTCTGGCCGTCATACGGCGCGGTCTGCTGCAGCGGCAACGGCGCGCGCGCCGGCCGGTCGGCAATGGTGCGCAAGGTGTCGAGCAGCGGCGTGGGCGGCCCCTCGGCGATGATGCGGTCATACAGCTTCAGGAGATGCCGCGCGACGATCGGCGGCTCGTAGGGCATGCCGTGCCAGCCCGACACCAGGCGATGCTCGTCCAGCGCGAAATCCGGCAGCTGCTGCCGCCCATCGGCCGGCGCCATTGCAGAAAGCCCGGGCAGCCCGGCGCCGGTCACGGCTTCGAACAGGCGCGCCGCCACGTGGAAGGTATCGCCCATGCCGATGGCTTGTTCCGGCAGCGCGCCGATGAATGCGTCGACGCTGGCCAGCGCGCCGACCGATGTGCGCTGCAGGGTCGGCTCCAGCAGCTCGCGCGGAATCCACGGCATGCGTTCGGGGTCGGGCGACAACACGCCCTGACGGTCCAGCAGGCAGGGGATGCACAGCACCGAAGCGCCCTTGTGCAACTCGGCGCCGTCCTGCTTGGCGCCATGGCTCGCGTCCAGCGCCAGCCGGGCCGGGATCAGCACGAAGGGGATGCGGCCGGCACGTTCCAGCTTGCTGGCATTGAACTGTGCCTCGATCCAGCTCGCCAGGTCGGGCGCGGCTTGCGCGACCCGCCACGCGCCGTCGTTTTCCGCGAGCGCGATAGGTTTGCTGTCGGGCGCCACCTCGGGATGCAGCAGGCTGACTTCGGCCAGCGCGGCGCGCCAGTACGGCACCGGCAGCAAGCGGTTCTGGACTGTATCGTTCATGTTTTCCTGTAGCTCAACCGTATCCAGACGGCATGCCTTGTTGTTTTTGTATAAGCCAAAAAGCAACAAGCCCTTCGGAAGGAAGGGCTTGCGTTGGGGTGGGCGCAGCGCGCCCCCGGTGGATCAGACGTTGAACAGGAAGTTCAGCACGTCGCCATCCTTGACGATGTATTCCTTGCCTTCGGCGCGCATCTTGCCCGCTTCCTTGGCGCCCGACTCGCCCTTGTAGGTCAGGAAGTCATCATACGAAATGGTCTGCGCGCGAATGAAACCGCGCTCGAAGTCGGTGTGGATCACGCCCGCGGCCTGCGGCGCGGTGGCGCCGATCGGCACGGTCCAGGCGCGCACTTCCTTCACGCCGGCGGTGAAGTAGGTCTGCAGGCCCAGCAGCTTGAATGCGGCGCGGATCAGGCGATCCAGGCCCGGCTCGTCCATGCCCATGTCGTTCAGGAAGTCGACCTTGTCGGCATCGTCCATCTCGGCGATTTCGGACTCGATCGCGGCGCAAATGGCGACGATCGGGGCGTTCTGCTTGTTGGCGAACTCAGTCAGCTGGTCCAGCAGCGGGTTGTTGGTGAAACCGGTGTCCGACACGTTGGCCACGAACATCGCCGGCTTGGCGGTGATCAGGTGCAGCGGATAGATGATCGCCATCTCTTCCTTGTCGAGGCCCATGGTGCGCACCGGCTGGCCTTCGTTCAGGTGCGGCATCAGGCGCTCCAGCAGCGCGACCAGCTTGGCCGCGTCCTTGTCGCCCGAGCGCGCCTTCTTCTGCTCGCGGTGGATGGCTTTCTCGACGGTGCCCATGTCGGCCAGCGCCAGTTCGGTCTGGATGACTTCGATGTCGTCGATCGGGCTGACCTTGCCGGCCACGTGGATCACGTTCGGGTCTTCGAAGCAGCGCACCACGTTGACGATGGCGTCGGTTTCGCGGATGTGCGACAGGAACTGGTTGCCCAGGCCCTCGCCCTTCGACGCGCCGGCCACCAGGCCCGCGATGTCGACGAATTCGACGATGGCCTTGACCACGCGCTCCGGCTTGACGATGGCGGAGAGCGCGTCGATGCGCGGATCCGGCACCTCGACCACGCCCACGTTCGGCTCGATGGTGCAGAACGGGTAGTTTTCAGCCGGGATGCCGGCCTTGGTCAGTGCGTTGAACAGGGTGGATTTGCCAACGTTGGGCAGGCCGACGATGCCGCATTTGAGGGTCATGGGAACTCTTTCTGATTCGGTAAACGCGAGCGATCGGTAAACCGCTCCAAACCGTGCATTGTAACCCGGACAGGGCCGGCTGCCGCAAAATACGGCGCTTTCCGTGCCCGCTGCAACGGTCGGGTTTCTACTGTGACAATCTAGATCGGCTTGATGCGGCCCAGGTCCGGCCGCAGCGCGAATTCGGCCAGCTCGTCGCGCAATCGCTCCCCTTCCCCGATCGCCCGCTTCCAGGTGCGCACGCGCTCATCGTGATTCAAACCGTAGAACTTGAAGTCGGCCCGGTCCGGCAGTTTCCCGCGCGGCAGCGTGCGCAGGAATTCATCGGATGGCGCCACCAGCAGCACGTTGTCGAGCCAGCCGCGATTGGCGCCGCGCGCCGCCCTCCTCCACGGGAATCCCTTATCCAGCCAGCCCGGCACGATGTGCTCGGTGAAATGCGGGTACAGCACCAGCTCGCCCCTGGCCCGCGAATACGGCAGCGCCAGGTGATAGTCGATGATGCCGCCGTCCCAGTAACTGCCGGCGGGCGCCTCGGCGATGCCGGTCACCGCCTTCATGAGCAGGGGCAGCGTGCCCGAAGCCAGCAATCCGGGCGCAAGGTTGTCGCGCGTGAGCGTCGAGAAATGCGTATTGAAACTGTCGAAGCGCTCGCGCAGCCATGGCGCCTGGCTGCGCGCATGGCCAATCACGACCCGCTCCATCAGGCGCCCGAGCCAGGCGCGCGAGCCGGCGTTGTGCAGCGCCGCCGACAGGAAGCCGCGCATCTCTGCGTAGCGGTGCGCGGGCGACGCCAGCGAACGCAGTCCGCGCACGGTCAGGAGGTGCAGCCGGTAATGCTCGTGGTTGACGATGTCGTCTTCATGCCCGCGCACCAGTTCGCCCAGCAAGGCTTGCACGACCGCGTCGATGTCCTGCGGCGTAGGTTTCAAGCTCGTGTAGCGCTGGCCCGCATACAGCTCGCCCAGCAGGGCGAGGGCCTTGACCGGATCCTTCTGGCAGGCGGCGGCCATGCGCCAGGCGCCGATCGAAGCGCCGATCAGCGTGCGTTCGCGCGGGGCCGAAGGGAACCATTCGCCGAACATCCATTGGTCCAGCGACTGGAAGATCAGCCCCTTCGGGCCGCCCGCCGCGGCCGGCACGATGGCCACGTCCCGGGCCCGCAAGCCGTGTTCCGCAATCTGGGCCATGGCCACTGGCCCGGCATGAAAAGTGAGCGACTTCATGCCGGAATTATCGCAGGAAGCATGCCCTTGCGCCCGATCAATCCTGCCACCGTACCGCTGCGTAACATGGGCCGGTCGCGTGTCCGGAGAGTGTCATGCATCTGCGCTTCGTCGTCATGCTGTGTCTGCTTCTGTGTCCATTGCTGTGCCTGCCTGCGTCGGCCAGCGCGCTCGAGGCCGACAGCGGCACCGACCGCTCGGTGGTGGTGGACCGCCACGTCCAGCATTTCGTGGTCGAGACGGGCGGCGGCTACACGCTCACGGTCGAGCAGGCCAAGACCATCGTCAACCGCGCGGCGCTGCACGAACACGCCCAGTTCTATATCGGCTACAACCAGTCGCTCGACGAAGTCGTCTCCGTCGAGGCGCATACTCAGAAGGCCGACGGCCGGCGCCTGGCGGTGCAGCCGCACCAGATCCGCGACCAGCAAGAAGCCGCCTCGCTCGACGCCCCGATGTTCCAGGACACGCGGCTCAAGATCGTCGTCTTCCCCGATGTCGAAGCGGGCGACAGGGTCGCGGTGCGCTACGTCGTGCGGCGCCATACGCCGCTGTTTCCCGGCCACTTCGAAGACCTGACCTCGGCGCGCTTCCAGCGCCAGCGCGACTTCCGCCTGGTCTACGACATGCCGGCCTCGATGCCCCTGCACGCCGATGCGGTCGGCTTCGAGGCGAGCGCCGCCACGAATATGCCTGCGCCCGCGCCCGGCAAGCGCCGCTATGCCTGGCGCTACGTCGACGGCGACAATGCGCGGCTGGAGGCCGATTCCGTCAGCTATCTCGACTACGGCAAGCGGCTCGCGGTCTCGACCTTCGCCGACTACACCGCCTTTGCGCGCGCCTACCAGGAGCGCGCCGCCGGCAAGGCGCTGCCCGACGACACGGTGGCGGCGCTGGCGGCCAGCATCACGGGCGCCATCCTCGACCGCCGCGCCCGCGCGATCGCCCTCTCCGACTGGGTGCGCAAGAACGTGCGCTACGTCGGCGTCTATCTCGGCCCCGGCGGCGTGGTGCCGCATGCGGCATCGAGCGTGCTGGCCAACCGCTACGGCGACTGCAAGGACCACGCGACCCTGCTCGAGGCGCTGCTGGCCAGCTCCGGCATCGACAGCACGGTGGCGCTGGTCAATAACGGCGACGCCTATCGCCTGCCCGGCGTGCCGACGCTCGGCGTGCTCAATCATGCGATCGTCTACATCCCTTCGCTGCAGCTGTATCTCGACCCGACCGCCGAATCGGTGGCGGGCGGCTTCCTGCCCGCCGCGCTGCTCGGCAAGCCGGCGGTGCTGGCGCGCTCGGGAGAGTTCGCGATGATCCCGTTCTTCCAGCAGGCGCGCAGCCGTACGTTTACCCAGTTCGACATCCAGCCCGACGGCGGCAGCCGCTTCAAGGTCACGCGCACCAGCAGCGGCGCCCAGGCCGAGCCCTACCGGCGCGTGGTGCGCGCCACGCCGGCGGCCGAGCGCGACCGCTTCGTCGAACGCATGCTGCAAGGGCTGGGGCAACAGGGCGGCGGCGTGCTGGAGCCGGGCGACACCGAAGGCGTGGCCGACGACTATACCCTGTCGCTGCGCGGCGCCAGCAGCGGCTTCACGCAACTGCCGGGGCCGACAGGGCTGGCCACCACGTACAACTTCTGGGGAGGATTGGGCGACGCCGTGTTCGCGTTCACGCAGGAACCCGAGCGGCGCCAGGAGTTCGTCTGCCCGGCGATCGATGCCGAGGATGAACTACGCTTCCACTTGCCGAAGCGCGCGCAGGTGCTGGCCCTGCCGCGCGCCGTCAAGGTGATCGATGCCAACTTCGCCTACCGCTCGCACTACCAGCGGCGCGGCGCGCTGGTGACGGTCAAGCGCCAGCTCAAGTTCAGGCACACGGCGGCCACCTGCTCGCCCGACGACTACCGGCGCATGCGGCCGGCGCTCGAGCGCATGCTGCGCGACCTGCGCTCGCAGGTCGTGGTGCGGGGAGGATGAGCTAAAGAAGCGAAGAGCGCGGCGTCAGGCCGTATGCAGCTGCATCGTCGCCACGTCGAGCTTGCCTTCGCAGGCGAGCGGGATGATGCGCAGGCTCTTGTCGATCGATTCCTCGATCAGGCTTTGTTCTTCTTTGCGCGGGCGATGCAGCACGAAGTCGGCCACGCCCTGTTGCAGGTTGAGGCTGCGCGGGTGGCCGATGCCGAGGCGCAGGCGCCAGTATTCCTGGGTGCCGAGGGCCGCGGTGATGTCTTTCAGGCCATTGTGGCCGCCCGAGGAGCCGCCTTTCTTGAGCTTGGCGACGCCGGGCATCAGGTCCAGCTCGTCGTGCACGACCAGGACTTCGTCCGGATTGATTTTATAGAAGCGCGCCAGCGCGCCGACCGACTGGCCCGAACGGTTCATGAAGGTCTGCGGCTCGAGCAGCCAGACGTCGTTGCCCGAGATCGAGGTCTTGGCCACCAGGGCGTTGAAGCGCGATTCGCGCTGCAGGCGGCAACCCGGCAGGCTGTTGGCCAGGTTGTCGACCAGCCAGAAGCCGGCATTGTGGCGGGTTTGTTCGTATTCCGGGCCAGGGTTGCCGAGGCCGACGATCAGACGGATGGACATGCGTGGTGTTCTTTGGAGAAAACGCGATTATCGCTCAAACGGGCCGTCCGGCGTACACAACGATGCTCGATGTGGGCCGCGGCGATGGCGGAAAACAAAAAACCCGCCGGGCAAGCCGCGGCGGGTTTTTATCGATGCGCCGCCGAAGCGGCGCGATCAGCCGATATTACTCAGCAGCGGTTTCAGCAGTCGCTGCGCCGCGTGGGATCGAGGTGGTGACGATGGTCAGGTTCTGGCCGTGGGTCAGCGCGGTCACGCCTTCTGGCAGGACCAGGTCGCCGGTGTGGATCGACTGGCCGGCTTCCAGCTTCGACAGGTCGACTTCGATGAACTCTGGCAGTTGGCCTGGCAGGCAGGACACTTCGACTTCGTTCAGCACGTGCGACACGATGGCGCCGCTCAGCTTGACTGCTGGCGAGATCTCGGCGTTCACGAAGTGCAGGGTGACCTTGGTGTGGATCGGCTTCGAGGTGTCGACGCGCTGGAAGTCAGCGTGCAGGACCAGTTGCTTGTATGCGTGCATCTGGAAGTCACGCAGCAGCACTTGCTGGGTTTTGCCGTCGATTTCCAGGTCCAGCACGGAACCGTGGAATGCTTCTTTCTTGAGCGCGTGGTACAACGCGTTGCCGTCCAGGGCGATCAGCGCCGGGGCTTCGGTGCCACCGTAGATGATGCCTGGGGTCTGGCCAGCGTTGCGCAGGCGGCGGCTCGCTCCGGTCCCCTGCTGAGTGCGGTTGAATGCGACTACTTTCATGTGAAACTCCAAAAATAAATCGGGCCCGAATGTCGGGAAAAAAGTTTCCCGGCCCGGTTGCCCAAGTGGCGACCATCCCCGCGACCAGGGACGGTCAAGAACGAGCGCCAATATTGCGCGCTCAAGAAATCCTGGATGCTACAACGGCGCGCCGGCTGTTGAGCCAGGCGCGCCGCGCAATACGACGTCGAAACTGCTTAGTCGACGAACAGCGAAATGACCGAGTCGCCCTTGACGATCCGCTTGAAGGTCTCGGCCAGCAGCGGTGCGCAGGTCAGCTGGCGGATCTTGCCGCAAGCGGCGCCGGCTGGGCTCAGCGGGATGGTGTCGGTGACGACCAGTTCATCCAGCGGCGAGCTCGCGATGCGATCGATCGCCGGGCCGGACAGGACCGGGTGCGTGCAATATGCAACGACTTTCTTGGCGCCGCGCTCCTTGAGCACTTCGGCGGCCTTGCACAGGGTGCCTGCGGTGTCGACCATGTCATCCATGATCACGCAGTTGCGGCCTTCGACTTCGCCGATGATGTTCATCACTTCCGACACGTTCGCCTTCGGGCGACGTTTGTCGATGATCGCCAGGTCGCAGCCCAGGCGCTTGGCCAGGGCGCGTGCGCGCACCACGCCGCCGACGTCGGGCGACACGACCAGCAGGTCGTCGTAGTTACGCTTCTGCAGGTCGCCCAGCAGGATCGGCGATGCGTAGATATTGTCGACCGGGATGTCGAAGAAACCCTGAATCTGGTCGGCGTGCAGGTCCATGATCAGGACGCGCTCGACGCCGGCTTCTTCCAGCATGTTCGCGACGACCTTGGCCGAGATCGCGACACGCGCCGAACGCGGACGGCGGTCCTGGCGGGCATAGCCGAAGTAAGGAATGGCAGCGGTGATGCGGCCGGCCGAAGCGCGCTTGAGGGCGTCGACCATCAGCATGATTTCCATCAGGCTGTCGTTGGTCGGGGCGCAGGTCGATTGCAGGACGAAGACGTCCTTGCCACGCACGTTCTCGTTGATCTCGACCATGACTTCGCCATCGGAGAACTTGGAGACGACTGCTTTACCGAGAGGAATGCCGAGGCTTTTTGCGACCCCCTCTGCTAGTGCCGGATTGGCATTGCCGGTAAAAACCATCAGGTTTTCGTAAGCCATGGGGAGTCCTAAAGGGTAAAAAGCGTTTGTACGGTAGAAAAACAATCAGCCGGATATACCGGCTGATTAGCATGCTGATGTGGCGCTCGGCACCGCATCGCGATTTTCTTGCTGGACGCACACGCATCGACAGAACAAGAAAACTTTGGCAGGGGAACAAGGATTCGAACCTTGGTATGCCGGAATCAAAATCCGGTGCCTTAACCAGCTTGGCGATTCCCCTACACGATCTTTACTACTTGCCGCCAGCATCTTAACTTGCTACTCAACGCTGCGACAGGCAGTATTTTATTCTATAACTCCCTGATTTTGCAAGAGCGATTTCATCAGCGGGTGTGTCTGCAGCGACTTCGCTTTCCATGCCGTCCACTTACCCGGCACTTGCGCCAACACCTGGTCGGCAGCGTCTTCGCTGGAGAACGCGCAAAACACGCACGCCCCTGAGCCAGTCATCCTGGCATCGCCATGGCTGCTCAACCATTCAACCGCCTCTGCTACCGGCGGGAACAGGCGCATCGCCACGTCCTGCAAATCATTTTTCCCAAAACCAACCGTACTGCATGAATCGGTGTAGCTGGAAAAGTCCGCTATTCTGACGGGCTTTGAATCTCTTGTCAAATCTGGCGCAGAAAAAATTGCGGGCGTCGGCACCGCGACACCCGGCTCGATCACCACATACCAGCAATCCGGCCCCGGCACCGCCTGCAAGGACTCCCCCACGCCCTCCGCGAACGCGGTTTCGCCGAACAGGAAGAACGGGATGTCGGCGCCCAGCGGCAAGCCCAGCGCCATCAATTCTTCGCGGCCCAGCCCGGCGCCCCACAACGCATTGGCCGCCATCAAGGCGGTGGCCGCATCCGACGAGCCGCCGCCCAGCCCGCCGCCCATGGGCAAGACCTTGTCCACCCTGACGGAGATGCCTGGCGGCAGCCGGCCATGGCGGCGCGCAAACTCGGCCTGCAACAGGCGCAGCGCGCGCACGACCAGGTCCTGGTCTTCGGGCACGCCCGGAACGTCGTTGGTGCGGCGAATCTGCTCGTCGTCGCGCAAGTCGAAATGCAGCCGGTCGGCGCGGTCGATCAGTTGGAACACGCTTTGCAGCAGGTGGTAGCCGTCGGCGCGGCGGCCGGTGACGTGCAGGAACAGGTTGAGCTTGGCCGGCGCCGGGCAATCGTACAACGAACGCATGGATCAGGCCGAAGGCAGGATGACGATGCGGATCGCGAGGTCCGTGATGTCGCCCGAGGCGGCGCGCTCGGCCTGGATGAGGCGCGGCGCCGGCTGGGCCGCGGCAGCGTCTTGCCATTCCACGAAGCGCAGGCGCCAGCCATCCCTGGTCGTGACGGTGTTATTGGCCGGCGAGGCGCGGAAACGCTGACCCTGCGCGTCCAGCGCATAGCCCTGCAGCCAGTCGCGCAGGCCGGATACCGGCAGCGGCCAGCCCAGCGTCTCCTGGGTCAGGCTGTCGATGTCGCCCGCCGTGCGCTCCTGGCCGCCCTGGACCAGGGTCGCGGCATTCGGCGTGACATTGATCGTGGCTACGGTCTGGCCCAGCGGAGAGATCAGGGCGACGTCGATCGCCTCGGGACGCTGCTCCCAGTTGAAGTTGCCGGTGATCGACTCTTGCCTGCCATCCTTCTGGTAATTGACCGACAGCTTGCCCGACAGGTCGATGGTGTCGCGGTAGTCGCCGACCGTGGCGGTGGACAGGTTGGCGGTGCCGGTGGCGCAGCCGGCAAGCGCGGCAGCGAATGAGCACGCGGCGGCGAGCAGGGTAAGACGTCGGGTCAGTGGCATAGGAACGATCGGGAAATGGACAAACGCAGCGGACCGCGCAATGCGGTCCGCCGCAAGACTGGATTATTTCACAAGGCGGGCCGCAACCGCGCCAGCGTGGTGCGCAGCGTATCGTTCTGCGGATCCTTGGCGCGCGCCTCGCGCCACAGCTTCTCGGCCGCCGATTTATCGCCCTTCTGCCACAGCACCTCGCCCAGGTGAACGGCGATCTCGGGGTCCTTGCGCAAATCGTAGGCGCGGCGCAGGAATTTCTCGGCTTCCGCCAGATTACCCATCCGATAATGAATCCAGCCCATGCTGTCCATGATGAAGGGGTCGTCCGGCGCCATGTCGAGCGCCTTGGCGATCAGGCCGTAGGCTTCCTGCAGGCGCACATTGCGCTCGGCCAGCGAATAGCCGAGGGCGTTGTAGGCATGGTGATTGTCCGGCGCCTGCGCCATCACTTCACGCAATTGCGCTTCCATCACGTCGACCTTGCCCAGCTTTTCGGCCAGCAGCGCGAAGTCGTACAGCAGGTCGGGATTCTTCGGGAAGCGCTTGGTGGCCGCTTCCATCACCGCATAGGCTTCCTGCAGCTGGTTGGCTTCGCGCAGCAGTTGCGCCTCGGCCGCCATGAGCTGGGCCTGGCGCGCCGGATCGTCGGTCTTGATCTCGGCCAGCAGGCGCCGCGCGCTGTTCACGTCGCCGCCCTTCCCGACCAGGTGGACGCGGCGCAACTGGGTGTTGAAGCGGGTTTGCGGATCCGTGCCTTCAGGCACCTTGTCCAGCCATTGCAGGGCGCCGACCAGGTCATTGCGCTCTTCCGCCAGTTGCGACAGGATCAATAGTGCGCGCGAAGGATCGCGTTCGTCGTCTGGATTGCGCCCCAGCACTTCCACGAAGCGCGTGAAATATTGTTCGGCGCCGAGGGCATCGTTCATCTGCGTGGCCAGGATGCCCAGCGCATACAGATGGGCGACGTTGTCGGGCTGGGCCTTGACCAGCAGCTCGAACTCGCGCCGCGCAGCCGGATAATCCTTGCGGTTGACCAGCACCCGCGCATAGGCGGCGCGCACGTCGCTGGCCTTCGGATAGCTCTTGAGGAATTTCTGCATCAAGGCCACCACTTGCGCCTCGTTCTCGGTCACCTGCGCCAGCATCAGGAGGGCGATCTCGGCGTCGGGCTTGATCGCCAGGGCCGCCTGGGCTTCGCTGCTGGCCAGCGCCTTGTCGCCCTTCACCAGCGCGATTTGGGCGCGCACGACGCGCGCTTCCATCGTGTTGTCGTAGGGCGCGATCAGGCGCTCGAGCATGGCGATCGCCGCTTCCTTGTCCTTCGCACGGCCCAGCAATTGCTGGACCTGGAACAGCAGCACGCCGCGCCGGGCCGGGGTCGCCTCGCGCAGTCGCTGCTCGAAGATCGGTTCGAGTTCGGCGATCTTGTCGGACGTGACCGCCATGCCGACGAAATACTGGGTCGCTTCGTCGGATTCCGGGTCGAGCTGGTACCACAGGCGCACCGCGGCCAGGGTGTCGTCGGCCTGCTTGGCGGCCACCGCCATCTCGGCCGCGCGGCGCGCCAGGCGCGGATCGCCGGTGCGCTGGGCCAGGTTGTAGACGGTCAGATAAGGCCCCTGCCAGTCGCCGTTGCGAAACGCGAATTCCGCCTTCATCAACTGCTCGAGCATCACGGGCGTGAGCTCGACCTTGGGCAGGCGCGCTTCTTCCTCGGCCTTTTTCTTGGCCGCCAGCTCTTCCTCATCCAGCTCGGCTTCTTGCGGTGCGGATTGCTGCTGACCGGACCCGGCCTGCTCGCCGGCGGCGAGCGACTGCTGTTGCGGCGAGACAGCACAACCCGAGAGCAGGCCTGCAAGCAGCCCGGAGACGGTTACAATGGCGAAAGCGTTTTTCAAAGCAAGTCCAAAATCCGAGTTGATGTTTTGATTTGATTCTACGCTCATGCGCAGGCGCCTGCCGCGCATGAGCTGCGCCAGGATTCCTGGCGCCAGCCCGGCCCGCAGGCTGCCCAGCCGCGACGGCAACCCGACTTTACACGATTCGTCTCCCCCATGCCTGAACTGCCAGAAGTAGAAGTCACCCGGCGCGGTGTCGCGCCCCATATCGAAGGCCGCGTCGTCGAGCAGGTCATCTGCCGCCGCGACGGCCTGCGCTGGCCCTTCCCGCCCGGCCTGTCCGGGCTGCTGGCGGGCCGCCGCATCCTGGGCACCGGCCGGCGCGGCAAATACCTGTTGATTCATTTCGAGCACGGCGCCCTGATCATCCACCTGGGCATGTCCGGCCACCTGCGCGTGCTGCCGCCGGGCATCGAACCGCGCAAGCACGACCATGTCGACCTCGTCGTCAATGGCCCGGAAGGGCTGCAAGTGCTGCGCCTGCACGATCCGCGCCGCTTCGGCGCCGTGCTGTGGCATGCGAGCGAGGACGGCGCGCTGGAGGAGCACATCCTGCTGCGCGGCCTGGGCGTGGAACCGCTCGGCGAGCATTTCGATGGCGCCCTGCTGCATCGGGAAACGCGGCGCCGCAGCGCGCCGATCAAGCAGGTGCTGCTGGCCGGCGACATCGTGGTGGGCGTCGGCAATATCTACGCTTGCGAAAGCCTGTTCCGGGCCGGCATCAGCCCCAAGACACCGGCTTCGCGCATCAGCCGCGCGCGCTACGACCGGCTGGCCGAGGCGATCCGCGACATCCTGGCCGCCGCCATCGTCCAGGGCGGCAGTACCCTGCGTGACTTTATTGCGGTAAATGGGCAGTCAGGATATTTCCAGCAGACATATTTCGTCTATGATCGTGCTGGTGTGCCCTGCCGCCAGTGCGAGGCGCCGGTCCGCCAGATCAAGCAGGGCCAGCGCTCGACGTTTTATTGCGCGCAGTGCCAGCGCTAGGGATATAACGGGCTACGAGCTGAACGATGCAGGATCTACAACAGTATGGAGCGTGGCGGGCCAGCGTTGCCGCCAGCCTCGAGGGTTACGGCACTGCCCTGCGCGAAGCCGGACTGATCAACGCCGCCGGCGAGCAAGTGCTGGCGCGCGCCCTCGGACGCCTGCGCGACGACCGGCTGTCGGTCGCCTTCGTGGCCGAGTTCTCGCGCGGCAAAACCGAACTGATCAACGCCCTGTTCTTCGCCGATTACGGCCAGCGCATCCTGCCGTCCAGCGCCGGCCGCACCACCATGTGCCCGACCGAACTGCTGTGGGATGCCCAGCTGCCGCCCTGCATCCGCCTGCTGCCGATCGAGACCCGCGCCGGCCAGCTGTCCCTGGGTGACTACCGCGACGATCCCGGCGCCTGGACCGTGTTGCCGCTCGACCTCGACGATCCGGGCGCGATGCACGAGACGCTGCGCCAGGTCAGCCAGACGCGCCGCGTACCGGTGAAAGAGGCCGAACGCTACGGCCTGTTCGACCCGCAGGATCCCGACCTGGCCGACAACGTCGTTGCGGACGACAGCATCGACATCCCGCGCTGGCGCCACGCCATCATCAACCTGCCGCATCCGCTGCTCAAGCAGGGCCTGGTGATCCTCGACACCCCGGGCCTGAACGCGATCGGCACCGAGCCGGAACTGACGCTGAACCTGATCCCGAACGCGCACGCGGTGCTGTTCGTGCTGGCCGCCGACACCGGCGTGACGCGCAGCGACATCGAGGTCTGGCGCACCCATATCGGCGCCGGGCCGGGCCGGCTGGCGGTGCTGAACAAGATCGACGCCATGTGGGACGAGCTCACGAGTCCGAGCTCTGTCGACGCCGAGATCGCGCGCCAGCAGCACGACGTCGCGCGCCTGCTCGGGCTGGACGCCGGCCAGGTGTATCCGGTCTCGGCCCACAAGGCGCTGGTCGGACGCATCGGCGGCGACATGGACCTGTTCGAGCGCAGCCGCCTGGGGGAGCTCGAATCGGCGCTGTTCCACCACCTGATCCCGGCGCGGCGCTCGATCAATGCGCGCCAGCTGCGCGCCGACCTCGAACTGCTGGCCGCCGGCCAGCAGCTGCTGGTGGCGGCGCGCCTGCGCGAACTGGTCGAGCAGTTGCAGGAACTGCGCAGCCTGCGCGGCAAGAACCAGGGCATGATCGCCCACATGGTGCGCCGGGTGGAGGCCGAAAAGAAGGAATTCGACGCCGGCCTGTTCAAGCTGCAGGGCACGCGCGCCGTGTTCACGCGCCTGTCGACCGAGCTGTACACCCTGGTCGGCATGGATGGCCTGCAGGACCGGACCGAAACGGTGCGCGCCGCGATGTCGGCGGCGCGCTTCGCCACCGGCATGCGCGCGCCGGTGCGCAACTACTTCGCCGGCGCGCGCGCCGGCCTGCTCGACGCCTGCGCCAAGGTCGACGAGATCAAGTCCATGATGGACGCCATGCACCGCCGCTTCGCGGCCGAACACGGCCTGTCGCTGGCGCTGCCGCAAGCGTTATCGTTGACGCGCCACGTCGACGAGATCGACGCCATCGAAACGCTGTTCGAGCGCCAGTTCGGCACCGCGACCCTGTTGATGACCAGCCGCGCCACGCTGCTCGAGCGCTTCTTCGATTCGATCGCCTCGCGCGTGCGGCGCGTCTACCGCGCCGCCAACGCCGACGTCGAAGCCTGGCTGAAGGTCGCCAACGCGCCGCTGGAAGCGCAGATCCGCCAGCACCGCGACAGCCTGCGCCAGCGCCAGGCCACGGTCCAGCGCATCCATGACGCCAGCGACAGCCTGGAACAGAAGATCGGCGCCTTCGAGCACGGCCAGGCCGAGCTCGAATCCACGCGCCAGCGCCTGGCCGCCATCGCGGCCGGCGTCACCACCACATTAGAGGCCTAGCGCCTTCACAAGACACCGCATGAAACGCCTCACCGAGTTCGACCAGCTGGCCGATCCGACCTTCTCGAAGGCCGTGATCGCCTGGCAGCGCAGCCATGGCCGCCACACCCTGCCCTGGCAAAACACCCAGGATGCTTACCGCGTCTGGCTGTCCGAGATCATGCTGCAGCAGACGCAAGTGGCCGCGGTGCTGGGCTATTACGCGCGCTTCCTGGAACGCTTCCCGACCGTCCACGCGCTGGCCGAAGCCCCACTTGACGACGTGATGGCCCACTGGAGCGGCCTCGGTTACTACACCCGCGCGCGCAACCTGCACGCCTGCGCCAAGCGCGTGGTGCGGGACTACGACGGCGTGTTCCCGAGCGACCCGGCGCTGCTGGCCGACCTGCCCGGCATCGGCCGCTCGACGGCGGCGGCGATCGCGGCCTTTTCCAGCGGCGTGCGCGCCGCCATCCTGGACGGCAACGTCAAGCGCGTGTTCGCGCGCGTGTTCGGGATCGACGCCTATCCGGGCCTCAAGCCAATCGAGGATGCGCTGTGGCGGCGCGCCGACGCCCTGCTGCCCGAGGTGGCCGGCAACCCGGGCGCCATCGAAGCCTACACCCAGGGCCTGATGGACCTGGGCGCCACCCTGTGCACCCGTTCGCGGCCCGACTGCGGCCGCTGCCCGCTGCAGGCGCGCTGCGTGGCCTTCGCCACCGGCCGCACCGCCGACCTGCCGGTGCGCAAACCGAAGAAGGCGACGCCGGAAAAGCGCACCGCGCTGCTGGTCGTGATCGATGGCGGCGAAGTGCTGCTGGAACAGCGTCCGCAAACCGGCATCTGGGGCGGCCTGCTGTCGCTGCCGGAGGTGGGCGGGCATGTGCCGATGGACGAGGACGAGCCGCCGGTCTGTACGGCCGACGTCGCAGCTGCGGCAAGCGCCTTCGGCACGCTCGACGAAGTGCGGCCACTGAGCCCGCTGGTGCACGTCTTCACCCACTACAAGCTGCACATCGCGCCGTTCGCGGTGACGCTGACGGCGCGCGCTGCGCTGGCGCCAGGCCACGTCTGGTGGAAGCTGGATGTGGTCAGGGAAGCGCCGCTGCCGGCGCCGGTCAAGAAGCTGTTGCTGGACCTGGCGACGCCAAGTCTGTTCAGCTGAAATTTTCAATTTTTATCCATTTTCACGTAACGTGAAAATTAAAAATTATTGAAAATCCTCGCTATCTTGCATAGAATGGTTTCATTCACAGCCTGTGGAAACGAGGAAGAGTGAATGAATGATCGTGCAATTACCTATAATCCTGCCGAGGCCCAAGAAGGGCTGATCCTGGCTGCGTTCGATGCGCTCAAGGAAAAGGTCGATGTCGAAGGACACATGGCCAAGCTTGAGGCGGTCCCATCAGCCGGGTACCGGCCAGACGCAACGATCGATCTTGTGCATGAGAACGGCTCCGCCCGTTACGCAGTCGAGTGCAAGCTCCTGATCGACCGCAAAGCACACATCGACCATGTCAGGCGCCAATTGCAAACGACTGGCCATCCAGGCCTGTTGATCGCACCGTACATTACTAGAGAACTGGCCGAATACTGTCGTGTCACGGGACTGCAGTTCATCGACACGAACGGCAACGCCTATTTGCAAGCGCCCGGCCTTTTCGTTCTCGTCACCGGCGAAAAAAAGGAGCGCAACCAACTGCTTTTACCGGCCGCAAAAGGACTCACGAATGCCGCAGCCCTGCGCATGGGATTTGTCCTGCTTGCCAAGCCAGACGCTGTTCATTTGCCCTACAAGGAGCTTGCAAACCATGCCGGCGTTTCGCTGGGAACAGCCTATAACGTACTGAACGATCTGGAGCGCCGCGGTTACCTCATCAATAAAGGGAATTCCGAGCGCAGAAGATTGCTGGAACCGGAACGCCTGATCGATGAGTGGGCAGTCAACTATCCCACTACCCTGCGTGCAAAACTGAAGAGCCGGCGTTTCAGCGCTACCGAACCGTCCTGGTGGCAAAAGGCCGAGTTGGAGGGATTCGACGCCGTATGGGGATCGGAAGTCGCCGCAGCCAGATTGACCGGGCACCTCAAGCCGGCCACGCAAACCCTGTACGTCTGCCCGGACGATATGGAAGGCATGATCAGGAAACTGAGCAAGCAGTATCGCATCAGGCCAGACAACAATGGGGACATCGAGATACTGGAGAAATTCTGGCGCTGGAAACCAACGACAGCGCGCGATACTGCGCCGCCTTTGCTGGTGTACTCAGAGCTGCTCGCGTTGCTGGACCCACGCACACAAGAGACCGCGGGCATGATCAAGGAGAGGTTCATTGACACCTCGTTCAATCAGGGCTGACCGGCCCATCGATGATGTCACGATCGACATCCTTCGCGCCGTGGCAGAAGAAGCGCAGGCCGAACAAGTCGATTATATGCTTGTAGGCGCGACGGCACGCGATATCCTGCTCACCCATGTATTCGGACTTGCCGCCAGGCGTGCGACATACGACGTGGATTTCACCATCGCCGTCAAGGACTGGGATCAGTTCGATGCGCTCAGGGCAAGGCTCATTGCGCGCGGGACCTTCATTCCTGGTGGGCAGGCACGACAGCGCCTTTACTACAAGGGCGATCAAGGTGATCTCAACTACCATCTGGACCTTGTGCCATTCGGACAAATAACCCAAGGAAGCGACGAACTGGCCTGGCCGCCCGACATGAAGGTCATCATGAACCTGGCCGGTTATGACGACGTTCTGGCTGCTGCGGAACGCGTGACATTCCTGCCCGGCTTCGACGGCAAGGTCGTCTCTCTTGCGGGACTTGCCATACTCAAGCTGGTCGCATGGTCGGATCGAGGACTGGAAAACCCGAAGGATGCTCACGATCTCATCCACCTCATGGACAGTTATGCCGCCGCCGGCAATATCGATCGTGTGTACGAAGAGGATGGTGTCATCGAAGCCGGCGACTACGATCCAGACCTGGCAGGCGTCTATTTGCTAGGCAAGGATATCCGACGCGTCGCAAGTGAACAAACTATCGCTGTGCTGACACAGATCGTCGAGCGTGACTTCAACCGGCTATCCAACGAAATGACCAAGGCAATGCGCCATCTCGACGATGCAGAGCCACGGATTCAGACGCGCCTGCGCCTTCTGCTGCAGGCCATCGCTTGATCCACGCCACTGGGTGCGGTCGGTGCCGCCTCCATTCAGAAATGATCGAGCGAGAAAATCCGCCGATGTTCGCGGATCGCATAACGATCCGTCATGCCGGCGATATAGTCGGCGATCTTGCGCGCCTGCCTGATCGGGTCGCCCTCGACCTGGTAGTCGTTCGGCAGCAGCACCGGATCGTCCAGGAAGGCCTGGAACAGCTCGCGCACGATGCGGCTCGCCTTGACCCGCATGCGGTTGACCTGGAAGTGGCGGTACAGGTTGGCGTACAGGAAGCGCTTGAGGGCCGTGGTCTCGGCGCGCATGGTGTCCGAGAAGCGGATCAACGGCGGGCCGGCGCGCACGTCGTCGATGGTCCGCGGGTTCGCGTCCAGGATGCGCTGTCGTGAAGTCTCCACGAGGTCGGCCGTCATCGCCGTGATCATCAGGCGGATCGTCTCATACAGCGCGCGCCGTCCCGCCAGGCCAGGGTATTGCTGCTCGACCTGCCTGCGCAGGCGCGCGAACAGCTCCACCTCTTCCATCTGCTTCATGGTCAACAGGCCGGAGCGCAGGCCGTCGTCGATGTCGTGGTTGTTGTACGCGATCTCGTCGGCCAGGTTGGTCAGCTGCGCTTCCAGGCTGGGCTGGCTGCGGTCGATGAAACGCTGGCCCAGCTCGCCCAGCTGGCGCGCATTGTTGAGCGAGCAGTGCTTGAGGATGCCCTCGCGCGTCTCGAACGTGAGGTTCAGGCCGTCGAAGGCGCCGTAGTGCTCTTCGAGGTGGTCGACCACGCGCAGGCTTTGCAGGTTGTGCTCGAAGCCGCCGAAATCCTTCATGCAGTCGTTGAGCACGTCCTGGCCCACGTGGCCGAAGGGCGTGTGGCCCAGGTCGTGCGCCAGCGCGGTGGCTTCGACCAGGTCTTCGTTCAGGCGCAGGCTGCGCGCCAGGGTGCGGCCGATCTGCGCCACTTCGATGCTGTGGGTCAGCCGGGTGCGGAACAGGTCGCCCTCGTGGTTGAGGAAGACCTGGGTCTTGTATTCCAGCCGGCGAAAGGCGGTCGAATGGATGATGCGGTCGCGGTCGCGCTGGTATTCGCTGCGCGAACCCGGGCCCGGCTCGGAGTGGCGCCGTCCGCGCGACTGCGACGAGTGCGCCGCGTAGGGGGCAAGGCCGGCGTCGAAGTCCATCATGCGCCTTTCAGCCGCTGCACGCCGCCAGGGTCGAGCGCAGGATGTCCAGCGGCGCCGTGGTGATCGACGGGCTGCCGAGCGGCTTGAGCAGGATGAAACGGATCTCCCCGCCCTCGTTCTTCTTGTCGACTTCCATCAGCTCGATCCAGCGCGCCTCGCCCAGATCCGGCGCCTCGGCCGGCAGGCCGGCGGCGCGCACCAGGGCGCGCACGCGCTCCACGGCGGCGGGCTCGATCAGGCCCAGGCGCGCCGACATGTCGGCCGCCATCACCATGCCGCAGCCGACCGCCTCGCCATGCAGCCATTCGCCGTAGCCCAGGCCGTTCTCGATCGCGTGGCCGAAGGTATGGCCGAAGTTCAGCACCGCGCGCAGGCCGCCTTCGCGTTCGTCCTTGCGCACCACCTCGGACTTGATCTCGCACGAGCGCGCGATCGCGTGGGCGATGGCTTGCGGCTCGCGGGCCATCAGTTTCCCGATATTGGCCTCGATCCAGTCGAAGAAGGTCGCGTCGAGGATGGCGCCGTGCTTGATCACCTCGGCCAGGCCGGCCGACAGCTCGCGCGGCGGCAGCGTGTCGAGCGTCGCGGTGTCGGCGATGACGGCGCGCGGCTGGTAGAAGGCGCCGATCATGTTCTTGCCCAGCGGGTGGTTGATGCCGGTCTTGCCGCCGACCGAGGAATCGACCTGGGACAGCAGGGTGGTCGGGATCTGCACGAAGGGCACGCCGCGCATATAGCTCGAGGCGGCGAAGCCCGTCAGGTCGCCGATCACGCCGCCGCCCAGCGCCACCAGCGTGGTCTTGCGGTCGCATTTGTTCTGCAGCAGCGCGTCGTAGACGAGGTTGAGCGACTGCCAGTTCTTGTGCTCTTCGCCGTCCGGCAGCACGATCTCGACCACGTCGCGGCCCGCGGCACGCAGGTGGCCGGCCACCTTGTCCAGGTACAGCGGCGCGACGGTGGTGTTGGTGACGATGGCCACCTTGTTGCCGCCGATGTGGCGCGCGAGCAGCGCGGCGTCGTCCAGCAGGCCGGGGCCGATCGCGATCGGATAGCTGCGTTCGCCGAGGTCGACGTTGAGGGTGATGCGGTCCTGTTCGTTCATCGATGTCCTTGCAAGCCGGCGCGCGCGAGCCATTTCCTGCGCCGCCAGCTGGTCCAATATGGTTTGTACCATCGATTGTACGTTAGGACGGCCGGTGTCGATGACCAGGTCCGCAATCTCGCGGTACAGCGGATCGCGCTGGGCCCACAGCTCTTCGAGTTTCGCGCGCGGGTCGGCCGTCTGCAGCAGCGGACGGTTCTTGTCGTGGGCGGTGCGCTGCAGGATGCTGCCGATCGAGGCGCGCAGGTAGATCACGGTGCCGCGCTCGGCCAGCAGGGCGCGGCTGTGCGGATTGAGCACGGCGCCGCCGCCGGTGGCCAGCACCAGGCCCTGCTGGCCGGAGAGGTCGCGGATCACGTCCGCTTCGCGCCGCCGGAAGCAGGCCTCGCCCTCGATCTCGAAGATCCAGGGGATGGTGGCGCCGGTGCGCGCCTCGATCTCGTGGTCGGAATCGACGAAGCGGCGATTGAGCTTGCGTGCAAGCAATCGTCCGATCGTGGTCTTCCCTGCCCCCATCAGGCCAACAAGGAAGATATTGTCGTTCTTGGGATGTGGCACTACCAAACCCGCTCTAATGAAAAGACGGCCAGTATAGACTGGCCGCCTGTCAATCCGCGAATTTTATGGACAAGTGAAGTTCAGCGAGAACGGCAGCGAACTGACGTCGCCGCGCGGCGTGGTGACGCTCACGTTGAAGGTCGCCCGGGCGCCCGCGGTGCAGGGCTTGGTCCCGGTGGCGCTCAGGGTGATCCGGTGCGACGAACCCTGCGCGCCGGTTCCGGCGGCGGCGAAGATGCTCGGCACGCGGGCCGGGCTGATGTCGACGAGGGTGGCGTTGACCAGGCCGGTGACCGCCACGGTCGACTCGGACGGCAGCGGGTTGCCGTTCAGGTCGGTCAACTGGACCACGAATACTTTCGGGTCGTTGGCGCTGGCGCTGCCCAGGTCGCCGGTCGACGGCGACGTGGCGCCGTTGACGTAGGCACGGGCCAGGGTTTCGTCGCTGAACGTGATCGTCGTCTTGACGAACTGGGTATTGCTGCCGTCGGTGGTGCTGGCGCAGATCGTCGCCACGCCCGGACGGGTGCTGTCCGGGGTCGCGTTCGGGCCGGTATTGCATGGCGTGGCCGGGGTGTTCGGCAGCGCGACGCGGGGCTCCTGGGTGCGGAACGGGACCGAGCAGCCGCCGTTGACGGTGACGCAGCCGCCCGAGCTCGAGGTGCCGATGGCGCCGATATTGGTCTGGAACACGATCGGCGTGCCATCCGCCACCGGGTTGCCGAACTGGTCGGCCAGCAGCACGTTGACGGTGGCGGCCGGGGTCGTGGTGCCGCTGTCGAACGACCAGCCGTCCACGTTGCCGCTGGTGGTCGAGATCGAGAACGCGCGCTGGGTCGGCAGGCCGGTGGTCACGACGATCGAATCCGAGGTGGTCGAGATGACGGGCGTGGTCCCCGGCAGCACGGCGTGCACGCGGAACGAGGTCGGCACGTTGCCCGAATTGACGGTGGTGATCACCTCGCCGTTCTGGTCGGTGCGGTCGGTCGTCTTGTTCAGGGTGACCAGGTTCTCGGGTTCGGCGATGAAATCGACCTGCTTGTTGGCCAGCGGACGATTGAACAGGTCGAACACGCGGAAGCGCAGGGTCGCGGTCTCGGTGCGGTTGATGCCGCCCTGGCCGCGGATCACGATCGACTTGTCGGTCGGCAGCGCCTCGACGAACTGCACCGACGCGGCGCCCGGCTGGGCGATCACGAGCGAACCCGTGGCCGGGGTCGCGACGCCGTCGGCGCTCACGGTGATGGTGTCGTTGTTGCCGCAACCCTGGTCGCGGTAGACCGTCTCCGCGGTGCCGTTGCTGGTCGCGACGACGGCGGCCAGCGTGGCCTTGCCGGCGGCGACGCAGGCCGAGGTGAAGTTGACGTTGACCTGGCCGGTGTACCTGGCGCCGTTGGCCAGCAGGTCGACCGCGATCTTGCTCGAGTCGTAGGCATTGATGCTGCCTGGCTCCAGGCGCAGCGCGCTGAAGGTCAGCGCGGTGGCGTTGACCGCGTAGTTGGCGGTGTTGGTGACGGTGGTGCCGGCCACGGTGACGCTGGCCGTGACGGCGCCGGCGCCGCCGGCCGCCAGGCTGGCCACGCGCATGGTGATGCTGGCGGTGCCGCTGGCGTCGGTCAGGGCGGTGCCGGCGCCCGGCGCGAACACGGCCAGGTCGTCGGCGGTGGTGAAGGTGACCAGCGCATTCGGCACCGGCTGCTTGTTGGCGTCGAGCACCAGGGCGCGCACCGTCAGCGGGGTGGCGCCGGAGAGCGCGGTGCTGGCGCTGCCCGTGGCATTGACCAGGCTGACGCCGACGGTCGGCGCGGCAGGCGTGACCGGCGTGCTGCCGGTGCCGCTGCCGCCGCTGCCGCTAGGTGTGCCCGGGTTGCCGCCGCCGCCGCCGCAGGCGGACAGGGTCGCGGCCAGGAGCAGCGCCAGGCTGCCGTACTTGATGTGCTGGTTTTTCATATTATTATCGGTTGGGGGGTTAAGGTCGGTTCAGCGCGTGCCCGCCACGTTCTCGTTCACGATCTTCGGGGTGATGAAGACCAGCAGCTCGGTCTTGCTGTGCTCGACGCCGCTGGTCTTGAACAGGTAGCCCAGCAGCGGAACGTCGCCCAGCAGCGGCACCTTGGTCACGTTGTTGCGCTCGGTCTGCTGGTAGATCCCGCCCAGCACCACCGTGCCGCCGTTCTCGACCATCACCTTGGTCTTGACGTGCTGGGTGTTGATCGCGAAGCCGGCGCGCGTCTCTTCACCCTTCGAATCCTTGTTGACGTCCACTTCCAGCACCACGTTGCCGTCCGGCGTGATCTGCGGCGTCACTTCCAGGCGCAGGTTGGCCTTCTTGAACGAGATCGAGGTGGCGCCGCTGCTGGTCGCCTGCTCGTAGGGCAGCTCGACGCCCTGCTCGATCACGGCGACCTGCTTGTCCTCGGTGACCACGCGCGGGCTCGAGATGATCTTGCCCTTGCCGTCGGCTTCCAGCGCCGACAGTTCCAGGTTCAGGAAGCGGTTGGCGGCCGAGGAGAACAGCGAGAACGCCAGCGTCGAGGCCGGGACGCCGCCGATGCCGGCCGCCGGCAGGTTGACCATGGTGGTGTTGTCGATGCTGGTGGTCGCCGGGGTCTGGCCGGTGACCTGGCCCACGCCGGCCAGGTTGCCGCCGATGGCGACGCGCTCGTTGCCGCTGATCTGCCAGCCGGAGTCGCCGCCGCGCTGGGTGCGCAGGTCGTTGAAGCCGAGCTTGGCGCCGAGGTTGCGCGAGAAGCCGTCGTTGGCCTCGACCAGGCGCGCCTCGATCAGCACCTGCTTCGAGGCGATGTCGGTCTTCTGGATCAGCTTGCGGATGTCCTCGATCCTGGACGCGATGTCGGTCACGAACAGCTGGTTGGTGCGCGGATCGATGATCGCGCTGCCGCGCCGCGACAGCACGCGGTTGCGCCCGCCCGCATCGCTGCTCGCGGTGGCGCCGCCGGCGTCCAGGCCGAACACGTTGCGGAACGATTCCGCCTTCTGGTAATTGAGCTGGAAGATCTCGGAGCGCAGCGGCTCGAGTTCGGCGATCTGGGCGCGCTGCTCGAGCTCGAGCTTTTCCTTGGTCAGCAGTTCTTCCTTCGGCGCGATCCACACCACGTTGCCGTTCTTGCGCTGGTCCAGGCCCTTGGCGGTCAGGATCACGTCCAGCGCCTGGTCCCACGGCACGTCCTTCAGGCGCAGGGTCAGCGAACCGGTGACCGAGTCGCTGGCGATGATGTTCAGGCCCGAGATGTCGGCCACCGCCTGCAGCGCGGCGCGCACCTCGACGTCCTGGAAATCGAACGACAGCTTCTCGCCGCGATAACCCTGCGGGTTGTCGCGCGAGCCCGGGCTGCTGCGATTCGGGTCGCTCTCCACCTTGCGCACCTCGACCACGAGCTGGGTGTCGCTCTGGAATACCGACTGTTCCCAGTCGCCTTGCGCCTCCACCGTCATGCGCACATTGTCGCCCTGGGCCAGGGTCGAGACGCGGGTGACCGGCGTGCCGAAATCGGTCACGTCCAGGCGCCGGCGCAGCGCCTCCGGCAGGCGCGCATTGAGGAAGTCGACGGTCACGCCGCCGGCGGTCTGGCGCACGTCGACCGCCACCTGGTTGGCGGGCAGGTCGACCACGACCCGGCCGGCGCCATTGGCGCCGCGGCGAAAGTCGAGGTCGCGCAATTGAGGGCGCGTCGCGGGAAGCGACGCCCGCGCCGCCGCAGCGGCCGGCATGCCGCTGGCGTCGAGCGCGCGCGCCACGCCGCCCGAGCCTTCCACGGTCACGATCACCGACTTGCCGTCGATCGTGGTGGCGTAGTTCAGGGCGCGCGCCAGGTTCAGCACCAGGCGGGTGCGCTCGCCGGCCTGCACCACGTTCAGGCTGCGCACGTCGCCCAGGTTCAGCTCGTGCGCCGTCTTGCCGGTGGCGTTGGCGGTGGCGCCGAAATCGAGCGCAATGCGGGACGGGTTGGTGATCGCGAAGCCGATCGGCGCACGCGCCGGGACCTCGCGCATGGTCACGTTGATGACCACGTTGCTGCCCTGCTGGTTGGCCGTGATCGACTCGATCGCATTGCCCTGGGCCAGGGCGGCGCCGGCGCACATCATGAGCATGAGTGCGGCCGCGGCGCGCGCCAGCCAGGCCGGCGGGGCGAAGCGAATCTTGACGTTGAAGGTCATCTACTGCTCTCCTTATTTGGCTGCGCGGCTCTGCAGCTCGATGTGGGCCATCCGCTCCACCCAGTCGCCAGTGGCGTCCTGTACCGATTCCCTGATCTCGACGGCGCCCTCGCTCACACGCGTGATGCGCCCGTAGTTCTGTCCAATCCGCTGGCCGCTGCGCACCCGGTACAGCGAACGCTCGACCTGCAGCAGCGCGTAGTTCACGCCGCCCTTCTGGATCGTGCCCACCATCCGCATCGTGTCGAGCGGGAAAGTCTCCAGCAATTCCTTCGGCCGCTCGAGATCGGGCTGGTTGGCATTGCCGCCGGCCTGCGCCATGCGCGCCATCTCGCCCAGCAGCTTGGTCGGATCGAAGGGGTCGAGCGCCGCGCGCGGATCGTAGCCATAGGGCTCGAAGGTCTTCGGCTCCGGCAGCGGCTTGACCTTCGGCACGGTCTGCTTTTCCACCTGTTTCATCCAGGCCCGGGTCTCGCCCACGCCGCCGTCGCCGCAGGCGGCCAGCAGGCTGCTCATCAGCAACAGAGCTGTCACTCGTGCGCGCATCATTTCTTGCCCCCGGTCTTGGCCTTGGCCTTGGCGCTCGTCTTGCCCTTGCCTTTGCCCTTCTTCTTCTCGGCCGCGCGCGCGGCGCGCTGGGCCGCCAGCTCTTCCTGGTCGAGGTAGCGGAAGGTCTTGGCCACCGCCTGCAGTCCCAGGCTGCCGTCCTTGCCGGCCAGCAGGGTCAGGTTGTTCAGCGTGACGATGCGCGGCAGGTTGGCCATGTCGGCGGCGAACGCGCCCATGTCGTGGTAGCGGCCGCTCACCTTGATATCGATCGGCAGCTCGGCGTAGTAGTCGCGCACCACTTCCTGGCCCGGCTTGAACAGCTCGAACTGCAGGCCGCGGCCGACGCCCGACTGGTTGATGTCGGACAGCAGCGAATACATTTCGGACTTGCTCGGCAACTGCTTCTCCAGGCGCACCACGTATTGGTCGACCTGCGCCTTCTGCGCCTTGAGCGCTTCCAGGTTGATCGCCTGCGCCATCTTGGTCTTGTACTCCTCGCGCAGCTTCTGCTCGTCGCGCGCGCCGCGTTCCTGGGCCGCGAACTGGTCGCTCCAGTAGAAGTAGTAGCCCGGGCCGACGACCGCCGCCATCACGCCGGCGGCGCACAGCAGGCGCGGCGCCAGCGGCCACTGGCCGGGCGGACGGCCCTGCAGGTCCTGGAACTGCGCCGCCAGCCGGGCGCCGAGTTCTTTGATGTCGATGTTCATGACTTCTCCGCCACGCGCTTGCCCCCGGCCGGCTTGTCGCCGTGCGCGGCCTCGTCGCCCTCGTCGCTCAGGCGCGCGCGCTTGATCGACACGCCGAGCGTGAACTCGACCACCTTGCGGCTGGCCTTGCCCTGGGCCAGGCTGACGGCGCGGACCTCGGTCAGGTCCGGGTTCTGCAGCCACGGCGAGCCGCTCGACAGGTTGCGCAGCAGCTCGGCCACCCGCTCCTGCGACTGGGCGTTGCCGGTCAGGATCACGCGCTGGCCGCTCTGCTTGACCGATTTCAGGTGCACGCCTTCCGGCGTCTGGCGCACCAGCTCGTCGAGCAGGTGGACCGGCTGGTTGCGGTCGCCCTGCAAGTCCTCGACCGCCTGCTGGCGCGCCTGCAGCGCGGCGATTTCTTCCTTCAGGTTGGTGATCTCGCCGATCTTCTTGTCCAGCTCCGCGCTGGCTTTTTTCAGGACCTCGTTGCGCTGGTTCTGGACCGAGATCTGGCTGGCGTTATAGGCGCCGACCAGCATCACCACGATGGCGCCCAGCACGCCGCCCAGGGCCATCAGGGCGACGAAGGCGGCCTGCTTCTGCTTGCGCCTGGCTTCGCGGTGGGGCAGCAGGTTAATCCGGATCATCAGCCGAACCTCCGCAGCGCCAGGCCGCAGGCGACCAGGTAGGCCGGGGCGTCCTGGCGCAGCTGGTGTTCGCGCACGCCGGGGCCGAGCTGCATGCCCTCGAAGGGCGCCGCGAGCAGCGTCGGCAGGCGGGTGCGGCCGGCCACGACGTCGAGGATCCCGGGCAGCAGCGCGCAGCCGCCGGCCAGGTACAGCTGGTCAATCCGGGTATACGGGGTCGAGGTGTAGAAGAACTGGATGGCGCGCGTGATTTCCAGCGCCGCGCTTTCCAGGAACGGCGCCAGGATGTCGGCGCGGTAGTTCTCGGGCAGGTCGCCCGCCTTCTTGCGCGTCTCGGCTTCTTCGAACGCCATGCCGTAGCTGCGCACGATGTCCTGGGTCAGCGCATTGCCGCCGAACGGCTGCTCGCGCTCGTAGACCGCTTCGCCGTTCAGCAGCACCGACACGTGGGTGGCGTGGGCGCCGATCTGGAACAGGGCCACGATCTGGTCCTGCCGCGGCAGGGCGGCGTGTTCGAGCGCGCCGCGCGCGGCGTACGATTCGATGTCCATCACGGTGGCGGTAAGGCCGGCGGCTTCCGCGATCGCGACCCGGTCCTCGACCTTTTCGCGGCGCGCGGCGGCCAGCATCACTTCCATGTCGTCCAGCGAATTCGGGGCCGCGCCGATCACGTCGAAGTCGAGGCTGACCTCATCGAGCGCGAACGGGATATACTGACTGGCCTCGGACTCGACCTGCACTTCCAACTGGTCTTCCGACAGACCGGCCGGCAGGATGATCTTCTTGGTGATCACGGCGGCGGGCGGCATGCCGAGCGCCACGTGGCGGGCGCGGGTGCCGCTCTTCTTCCAGACCCGGCGCACCGCGTCGGCGACCTGGTCCATGTTTTCGATATTGCCGTCCATCACGGCGCCGCGCGGCAGCGCCTCGGTGGCGTAGCGCTCCAGGCGCACGATACCCTTGCCTGCATCGGCCAGCTCGACCAGGCGGACGCCGGACGTGCTGATATCGAGCCCGACCATCGGCGGACTCGATTGTCCAAACAAGGACCCCAGATTGATCACCAATACACTCCTGTGGCTGCAGAATGAGCTTGAAAGGCCCGGAATTACATGTTGTCGTAAATAAAACAGCTATTTACTTCTTATAACTTTCTTATAAAAATCCGGCACTTACGTGCAGCACCGCATCGGATCGTAGCAACAAAGGATGACTACGGACAAGAAATTTCTGCACTGGAACACTCCTTTCCGGGGCGTGCGCGCCACACTCCGGCGTTTTCATTGCCAGGCCAATATTGCCCTTGAGTTCCGTTAAGCTCCGTCGAGTATCGGGCACCAAACCGCTGCCTTATAATGAGGCGGATCAACAAAGCGAAAGTCAGCATGAAAGAGAAACAAGCAGCCTCCTCTTCCTCCGCGAAGTTCAGCCCCAAACGCCTGGTCCTGATGGCGGTCGCCGGCCTGTTCGGCCTGGGCGCCATCGGCGTGCTGGTGGTCGTGTTCGCCCTTGCGATGGCCTACCCGAACCTGCCGGCGCTGGACACCATCACCGACTACCGGCCCAAGATGCCGCTGCGCATCTTTACAGCCGATAACGTCCTGATCGGCGAATTCGGCGAGGAGCGCCGCACCCTGGTCCACTTCAAGGACATCCCGGACGTCATGAAGAAGGCCGTGCTGTCGATCGAGGACGACCGCTTCTACGAGCACAGCGGCATCGACTACTGGGGCATCCTGCGCGCCGCATTCCACAACGCCACCAGCGGCTCGCGCCAGGGCGCCTCGACCATCACCCAGCAGGTCGCGCGCAACTTCTTCCTGTCCTCCGAGCAGACCTTCAAGCGCAAGGCCTACGAGGCCCTGCTGGCCTGGAAGATCGAGAAGAACCTCTCCAAGGACCAGATCCTCGAGCTGTACATGAACCAGATCTACCTGGGCCAGCGCGCCTTCGGCTTCCAGTCGGCGGCCCAGATCTATTTTGGCAAGGACTTGCGCGACATCACCGTGGCCGAAGCGGCCATGCTGGCCGGCCTGCCGAAGGCGCCGTCGGCCTACAATCCAGTCGTCAACCCGACCCGCGCCAAGACCCGCCAGCAATACATCCTGCAGCGCATGCACTCGCTCGGCTACATCAGCGAGGCGCAATACAACCAGGCGAAACAAGAGCCGCTCAAGATCAAGTCGGACAGCACCGCCTTCGGTGTGCACGCCGAATACGTGGCCGAGATGGCGCGCCAGCTGGTCTACGAACAGTTCAAGGAAGACACCTATACCCGCGGCCTGAACGTGTTCACCACCATCACCAAGGCCGACCAGGACGCCGCCTACCTGGCCCTGCGCCGCGGCGTGATGGACTACGAGCGCCGCCGCCCCTACCGCGGCCCGGAATCGTTCATCGAGATCCCGGGCGCCAAGCTTGACGCCGACGAAGCGATCGAGGCCGAGCTGGCCGAGCATCCGGACAGCGACAACATCATCGCCGCCGTCGTCTTGCAGGCCAGTTCCACCCAGGTCCAGGCGACCATCGCCTCGGGCGACACGATCACGATCTCGGGCCCGGGCCTGGCCTTCGCGCGCGCCTGGCTGTCCGACAAGGCGGCCCCGAACCGCCGCGTGCGCCGCGGCGCGGTGATCCGCGTGATGCAGGACGACGAGTCGAAGTGGCTGATCACCCAGATGCCCGAAGTCGAATCGGCGTTCGTGGCGGCCAATACCGAGGACGGTTCGATCCGCGCCCTGGTCGGCGGCTTCGATTTCAACCGCAACAAGTTCAACCACGTGACGCAGGCCTGGCGCCAGCCGGGTTCCTCGTTCAAGCCCTTCATCTATTCGGCTTCGCTCGAGCGCGGCCTGTCGCCGGCGACGATCGTCAACGACGCCCCGATCAGCTTCGACGCCGGCCAGACCGGCGGCCAGGCGTGGGAACCGAAGAACTACGACAACAAGTACGAAGGTCCGATGACCATGCGGCGCGGCCTGATGCAGTCGAAGAACATGGTCTCGATCCGCGTGCTGAACAAGATCGGCGCCCGCTACGGCCAGGAATTCGCGAGCCGCTTCGGCTTCGAGCCGGAACGCAATCCAGCCTACCTGACGCTGGCGCTCGGCGCCGGCGCGACCACGCCGCTGCAGATGGCCGGCGCCTATGCGGTGTTCGCCAACGGCGGCTACCGCATCAGCCCTTACCTGATCTCGAAGGTCACCGACAGCGACGGCAAGGTGCTGTCCGAAGCGCGTCCGGCGCGTTCGGGCATTGAAGCCAATCGCGTGATCGACGCCCGCAACGCCTTCCTGATGGACAGCATGCTCAAGGACGTGGTGCGCCACGGCACCGCGGCCAAGGCGATGGCGCTCAAGCGCACCGACCTGGCGGGCAAGACCGGCACCACCAACGACTCGATCGACGCCTGGTTCGCCGGCTACCAGCCGAAGGTGGTGGCCATCGCCTGGATGGGCTACGACAAGCCGCGCAACCTGGGCGCGCGCGAGACCGGCGGCGGCCTGGCGCTGCCGATCTGGATCGGCTACATGCAGAAGGCGCTCAAGGGCGAGCCGAACGTCGAGCGCGAGGTGCCGGCCGGGCTGGTGCAGTACGGTTCGGATTACTACTATGCCGAGACGCCGCCGGGCAGCGGGGTCGAGACGCTGGACGTCGGCCCGCCGCCGGCGCCGGAACAGCAGAAGGAGCGTGATGCGGTGAGGAACGAGTTGTTCTGATCGGCACGGTGCAGAAATGACAAAGGCGGCCAATGGCCGCCTTTGTCGTCGATGGCCGGTACTTCAGACCAGCGACACCTGCGCCCCGCCCTGCTCGCCCGCATATTTCGACAGCGACGCGAAGAACTCGCTGTCGTCGCGGGTATTGCGCCATTCGTCGCCCACGCGCTTGTAGTGGTAGCCGCCCGAGCGCGCCGCCACCCACATCTCCTGCAACGGCGCCTGGCTGTTGACGATGATCTTGGAACCGTTGTCGATGAACTCGATCTCCAGCACGTTGCCGCTGCGCTTGCATTCGACGTCGATCACGTCCTCGTCGTTCAGGCGATCGAAGGCGTCCTCGATCTGCTTGAGGGTCAGGTCGGCAAGGTCCAAAAATTCGGTTTCGGTCATGCTACACTCCAAAATCTGCTAATCAAACCGTGATTCTAATCGTGAAGTCCTCTCTTGCGCTTCTCCCGGCCGCTGTTTTGCTTGCCGCCCTGTCGGGCTGCGGCCAGACCGGCGACCTGTACATGCCGACGCCGCCGGCAAGGCCGACGTCGGCGCCGCCCGCGGCACCGGTCGACCAACCACCGCAGCCCGTCCCTTCGAACAACGCCTCCCCCCCTGCCCCGCACCGCTGATGTCCTATTTTTCGCACCAAGACGGCGTCCTGCACGCCGAAAACGTTTCGCTGTCCGCCATCGCGGAACAATTCGGCACGCCGACCTACGTCTACTCCAAAGCCGCCCTGCTCGAGAACTTCAGCGCCTACCACGACGCCTGCCAGGGCCGCGACGCCCTGGTCTGCTACGCGATGAAGGCCAATTCGAACCTGGCCGTGCTCGACCTGCTGGCGCGCCAGGGCGCGGGCTTCGACATCGTCTCGGGCGGCGAACTGCTGCGCGTGATCGCGGCCGGCGGCGACCCGGGCAAGACCATCTTCTCGGGCGTCGGCAAGACCGTCGAGGAAATGCAGCTTGCGCTGGAAAAAGGCATCCTGTGCTTCAACGTCGAATCGATCCCCGAACTGCACCGCCTGAACGAGGTCGCCGGCAAGCTCGGCATGCGCGCCCCGGTCTCGCTGCGCGTGAACCCGAACGTCGACGCCAAGACCCACCCGTATATTGCGACCGGCCTGAAGGCCAACAAGTTCGGCGTGGCCTTCGACGATGCGCTGGACACCTACCGCACCGCCGCCAGCCTGCCGCACCTGGACGTGGTCGGCATCGACTGCCATATCGGCTCGCAGCTGCTGGACGACGCCCCGCTGCTCGAAGCCCTCGATAAGCTGATCGAGCTGATCGACACCCTGCACGCCGAGGGCACCCACCTGCACCACCTGGACATCGGCGGCGGCATCGGCGTCGACTACGGCGTGGCCGGCGACAAGCCGCCGGTGCCGGTGGGCGACTACCTGGGCCGCCTGTTCAAGCGCATCGACGCCTGGCGTGCCGAGAAACACGGCGGCCAGCCGATCAAGGTGATCTTCGAGCCGGGCCGCTCGATCGTGGCCAACGCCGGCGTGCTGCTGACGAAGACCGAATTCCTGAAACCCGGCGCCGAGAAGAACTTCTGCATCGTCGACGCCGCGATGAACGACCTGATGCGTCCGACCCTGTACCAGGCCTGGATGGGCGTGCAGCCGGTGACCCCGCGCGACGGCGAAAAACTGGTGTGGGACATCGTCGGCCCGGTGTGCGAGTCGGGCGACTGGCTGGCGCGCGAGCGCGAGCTGGCGCTCGAGCCGGGCGACCTGCTGGCCATCATGACGGCCGGCGCCTATGGCATGACGATGGCGTCGAACTACAACACCCGCGGCCGCGCGGCCGAGGTGATCGTCGATGGCGACGCCACCCACCTGGTGCGCCGGCGCGAGACACCAGCCGAGGTGTTCGCGCTCGAAACGATGATGAATCAGGCATAGCGGCAACCCGTACAGGGATTCCTTCATCGCGCCACCGGACTCCCGGTGGCGTCCCACGCCTCTCTGCCAGCCGCCATTCGGCAGCGCCGGACGACGGCGACATCGATCCAAACGCCCAGGCCAGCAACTCTACAAGGGCGCCCTTCATTCCGCTTCATCGGACGTTTCATCGCTGTCGATAACGCGATGAAAACGTGAATTCGCTTCAATCCGATATCACCTTGTGACGTATTTAAGGCACAAATGGTTTAAGTAATATGGCGGGAAGTTAAATATATTGCACTACTCATTAACATGAGTATAATTCTTTTTTGCAATATTTTATAACTTCTCGACATTTGTATGGTTCAATCAGTCACCAAAGTTCGCGCCGATATCCAGGCATTGCGAGGACTCGCCGTGCTTGCAGTGGTCTTCTACCACGCAAAAATAGGCGCAATCAATGGCGGGTATCTTGGCGTGGACATTTTTTTCGTCCTGTCGGGATTCTTGATCACGAGCCTGATCAAAAAGGCAGTCGAGGATGACAGTTTCAGCTACAAGTCGTTCCTGGCTCGACGCGCGAAACGGCTGCTGCCCGCAGCTTTTGTCACCTTCCTATTCACATCGCTGGCAGCGCCATTTCTGCTTGGTGCTCAGGAACTCGCGGATTTCTGGCATCAGTTATTCGGAGCGCTGACCTTCTCGGCCAACTTCGTGCTGACCAGCCAATCCGGATATTTTTCCGGCGCGGCCGAGTTAAAACCGCTCCTGCATGTCTGGTCATTGGCAGTTGAAGAGCAGTATTACTTCATCCTTCCAGCGATCTTCCTGTTTTTCCCCAGAAAAGCCTGGCTCCCCGTCCTGACCCTGCTGACGCTCGCCAGCATGGTCCTGTGCTACGTCCATCGAGGCGAGGCGTCGACGTTTTTCCTGCTGCCGACCAGGGCATGGGAACTGCTCATCGGTTCGCTGGGTGTGTTTTTGATCGAGATTCGGTGGATCAGGATCCTTGCTGGAAAGCTGGCGATTCTTTCCGCACTCGGGCTCCTGGCCTGTCTCATCCTGACATTCTATTCGTTTCACCCTGGTCCGCAGGCATTATTGATCTGCCTGGGTACACTTGCCGTGATACTGGCGAATCATCCCTTGTTGCAACGTGGCGTGGTCGTCGAAACACTGCATAAGGTTGGCGATATTTCTTATTCCCTTTATCTGGTTCACTGGCCGATTTTTGCCTTCTATAACAACATCGTACTTGGCAATGAAAACACGCTCACCCAGTACCTTATCCGCGCTGCGCTGATCATATTATCGTTCTTGCTTGCGTGGATACTGCACCGTCATATCGAAGAGCCTTTCAGGCATGGGAATCTGCATGGTTACTATCGTCCCGCCGTGGCAGCCACTTGCGTGACATTGATGGCCTTGGGCGTAGCGCAGGCTGTCATTACAAAAAAACCTGAAAAAGACTATGCCTTTGCCCGGCGCGCCAATACGGGATTCGCGCCAGCATGTGCAAGTGCAACGCATTTTCTTCCCAGCGAATCGTGCCAGAATTCAGAAACACCAACGGTACTTGTGTGGGGAGATTCGTTTGCCATGCATCTCGTTCCGGGCTTGTCACACGAATCCATCTATCCGAAACACATCGTGCAGGCGACGATGGGTCGTTGCGGTCCTTTGATTGGACTGGCATCGGTCGAGTTCAATAGCGAGCAATGGGCGAAAAAGTGCATCGAATTCAATGACACGGTTCTTTCTTATCTGAAGAAAAACCCGGAGCTTCGTACCGTAATTCTTTCCAGCCCGTTGACGCAATATACGAGAAACACGACCGTGATCGAGCGGGTTGCGTTGGGGGACGAACCAGCGCGAGTTACCGGCACGCTGCCAAGGGGCCATGCCGGCCTGGCGCGGACCGTCAGCGCGATCCGTGCATTGGGGCGTGATGTCATTCTGGTTGCACCACCTCCCTCGTCAGGTTTCGATATAGGCCGCTGCCTGGAACGGCGCGATCGAGGACAGTGGATTGGTGGCGTCGACGAACAATGCAGGATCAAGCGCGAACAGTATCTGCAACACGGGCATAACGTACTGGCATTGCTTGATCGGGCGGAAAAAGAAATGAAGCTGCCAATCGTGCGATTCGATGCCATCTTGTGCGACGACCGGTTTTGCCGTACTCGTATCGACGGCGTCACCCTGTACCGCGACGAAGGGCATCTATCCTATGAAGGATCCATCGCATTGTTTGGTCTCGCCGAAACACAACTGCAGCTCCGGCGCGCCATACAGCGGAGCGCAGAACTCTCCAGTCAGACTGCCAAACGCAGCAAAACGATCGACGCCTCATTGCCGCCGCGCAGTCTGTAGGACGCGCCGCAGTCAAACGCCCGCAGCTTGGGGCTTGCGCCTGAAATGCCAGAATGCCCGCGCGCCCAGCAGCAGCGCCATGATCGCCCCGAACAGGATCGGCTGCGCGAAGTCGCTCTTGCCCTCTTTCATCCACCAGTAGTGCAGGATCGCCAGCGGACCGATCGCGTAGATCAGCCGGTGCAGCCATTGCCAGCGCTTGCCGCCCAGGCGCTTGATCATCGCATTGGTCGACGTGGCCGCCAGCGGGATCAGGAGCACGAAGGCGATGAAGCCGACCAGGATGAACGGCCGCTTCACCACGTCGGCCAGCATCGCCGCCACGTCGAAGAAATGGTCGAACCACAGGAAGGCGATGAAGTGGACCAGCGCATAGAAGAAGGTGAACAGCCCGACCATGCGCCGCAGCTTCACCAGCCAGTTCCAGCCCGTCAGGCGCCGCAGCGGCGTGACCGCCAGCGTGATGCACAGGAAGTACAGCGCCCACTCGCCGCTGATGCCGGTGATTTCCGCCAGCGGATCGGTGAAGGCGCCGGTGGCGGTCCCCCACACCAGGCGCGCGAAAGGCAGCAGCGAGAGGATAAAAACGGCCGTTTTTACCCATCCGACCCGTTGATTGGAAAGCTGCAGCGCCATCAGTAATAGCGCTTCAAGTCCATGCCCGTGTACAGCGAGGCGACCTGGTCATAGCCGTTGAACATCAGCGTCTTGCGCTTGGGCTGGAACAGGCCGGTCTCGCCGATGCGGCGTTCGCTCGCCTGCGACCAGCGCGGATGGTCGACGTTTGGGTTCACGTTCGAATAGAAACCGTATTCGCGCGGCGCAGAATCGTTCCAGGCGGTGCGCGGCTGGCGACTCACCAGGCGGATGCGCACGATCGACTTGGCCGACTTGAAACCGTATTTCCAGGGCACGACCAGGCGCACCGGCGCGCCGTTCTGGTTCGGCAGCACCTGGCCGTACATGCCCATCGTGAGCATGGTCAGCGGATGCATGGCTTCGTCGATGCGCAAGCCTTCCACGTAGGGCCAGTCGAGCACGCCGCTCCTCAGGCCCGGCATCTGCTTGCGGTCGGCCAGGGTGGTGAATTCGACGAATTTGGCATTGCCGGTCGGCTCGACCTGCTTGAGCAAATTCGACAGCGAATAGCCGACCCAGGGAATGACCATCGACCAGCCTTCGACGCAGCGCAGGCGGTAGATGCGTTCCTCGAGCGGGGCCAGCTTGAGCAGGCTGTCGATGTCGAGCGTGAGCGGCTTGTTGACCTCGCCCTCGATGCGCACGGTCCAGGGCCGGGTGCGCAGGGTGTGCGCGTTCTCGGCCGGATCGCCCTTGTCGAGGCCGAACTCATAGAAGTTGTTGTAGCCGGCGGCGTCCTTGAACGGGGTCTGCTTCTCGTCGGTGGACAGCGCCACGTTGGCGCGCGCCGCCAGCTTTTGGGCAGGGGCAGCCTGGGCGAAGGCGTCGCGGTTGGCCATCTCCCACATGCCGCTGCCGACTGCCGCCGTGGCGGCCATGCGGGCAATAAATTGGCGCCGCCCGGTATAGACCTCTTGCGGCGTGATTTCGGACGGGAACGGAAGATCGAGTCCGTTGGGATGACGTTTGAACAGCATGGCTGGCCTCGGGAACTGGTGTTTTGCTTACATTACACGAAGTTCCCTTAAGCCAGCGTTAGGGTGGACGGCTACGCCGTCCACGCGGTGACGGTTGGCCGCCCGGTCATCCGGCACGCGCACGGAGCCGGTTTACAGCTCGCCGTACGAGTGCAAGCCCGACAGGAACATGTTCACGCCCAGGAAGGCGAAGGTGGTCACCAGCAAGCCCACCAGCGCCCACCAGGCCGCCACGCGGCCGCGCAGGCCGGTCATCAGGCGCATGTGCAGCCAGGCCGCGTAGTTGAGCCAGACGATCAGGGCCCAGGTCTCTTTCGGGTCCCACGACCAGTAGCCGCCCCAGGCCTCGGCCGCCCACAGGGCGCCCAGGATGGTGGCGACGGTGAAGAAGGCGAAGCCGACCGAGATCGACTTGTACATCACGTCGTCCAGCACCTCCAGCGGCGGCAAGCGGTCGGCCAGGATGCCGTGCGACTTGAGCAGGTAAGCGGTGCCGACCATCGCCGCCAGGGCGAAGGTGCCGTAGCCGATGAAGTTGGCCGGGACGTGGATCTTCATCCACCAGCTCTGCAGCGCCGGAACCAGCGGCTGGATCTGGGCGGCGTCGCGCGACACCGTGTACCACAGCAGGAAGGCGACCGCGGCGCCGATGATCAGCATCACGAACGGACCCAGCTGGCGAGTGGCGTAGTGTTCTTCGTAGTACAGGTGGAACAGCGCGGTGATGATCGCGAACAGGATGAACACTTCGTACAGGTTCGACACCGGGATGTGGCCCACGTCCGGCCCGATCAGGTAGCTTTCGTACCAGCGCACCATCATGCCGACCGAGCCGATCACGACCGCGGCCCAGCACAGGTTGGCGCCGACGCCGCCGCCGAACTTGCCGCGGCTGAACAGGCCGACCCAGTAGAACACGGTCGAGAACATGAACAGCGCGCTCATCCACAGGATGGCCGAGCCGCTCGACAGCATGTATTTCAGGAAGAACTTCTGCTCGGCCGCCGCCAGGTTGCCGTCATACATCGAGATCGCGGCCAGCGACAGCACGCCGACCAGCGGCACCAGCCAGCGCATCGGCTTCCAGTACCAGCCCAGCGCCGCGAATACCGGCGCGGTACAGATCAGGATGATTTCTTCATAGATGTCCATGAAATGGCCGTACTGGACCTGGGCGTACAGGGCTCCCGCCAGCAGCGCGATGCCGTACAGCCAGTCGGCCGCGGTCAGGCGGCGGAAGTAGCCGACCTTTTCCTGGTATTTGTCGGTCGAGCGCGCCGGAGCGCTATTTTTCGTTTGGGACAGTTCCATCATTTTCTCCAGATCGTCGCCAGCTTACGCCGGTTGCGGCAGCTTGACCGACAGCTCTTCGTATTCACGCTCGAAATCGAGCGTCTTGCGCTGGGTGCTCATCGCCATCAGGGCCTCGGCCCCGCCATCGACGTCGCGCACCCAGATCCAGACGCGCCGCTCGCGGATGTAGAACATCGCGAACACGCCCAGCGTCAGCAGCAGGCAGCCGAAGTAGACCACATTCTTGCCCGGCGAGCGAGTCATCTGCAGCACCGACGCCTTTACTTCGGTGAAATCGTCCAGCTGCAAATAGACCGGGGCGCCGTACAGGAAGCTGTCCGACAAGGCATTGGTGGCCAGTTGCAGGAAGCGACCGTTGGCGTCAGTCGGCTCCGCCGCGGCATCGCCGTTCTTTTCGCGCGCCACCTGCCACAATTCCCACAGCGCGCCGTTGAGCATCTTCATGAAGATGCCGGCCGCCTTTTCCTGCTCGGCCTGCGGGATCTGTTCCAGGAAGCGGGCCACGCCGACGAAACCGCCGCGGCCGTCGCTGCCTGCGAAGATGTCGAGCGTGCGCGCGGCCGAGTCCTTCAGCTGGCCGGCCAGCGCGCCGCCGCCGCGCTGCTCGGCGCTCAGCGCGCGGCTGGCGTAGCGGCTGGCCGCCTCCTGGCGCGCGGCCGGATCGGACAGCGCCGCGCGCAGGCGCATCCAGTCGCCCACGCCGTGGCGCTCGTCGGACGGGATGCGCAGGAAGCTGAAGTTCTCGGACGGATTCGAGCGCACGCCGGCCAGGTAGACCTGGGCGCCTTCGAGGGTCAGCGGCTGCATGTAGTTCATGTATTCGCGCGCCTGGCCGGTGTGGTCGCGCAGCTTGTACTGCACGCTGGGGCCGACGTTTTTCAGGTCCTTGTTGGCGTCCGGGTCGGCCGCCGCGCCGGAGGCCTTGCCCAGCGTGGCCGACAGCTGCGCATTGAAGCCGACGTTCTTGCCCACCGCGCGCGCGTCGTTGCCCTGGGCGACGTTCTCGACGTTGAAGGGACGGAAGCCCGACCACTCGACGGCATAGGTATCCTTGCCGAAGGTGAGCTCGGTCGCGCCATTGACTTCGCCTTCGATCGGGAAGCTGGCCGCGCTGGCGCCCGTCATCGGGAAGCCGGTCAGCCTGAGCTTGCTGCCGCCATCGTCAAAGCTCGACTGGTAGACGGCGATGCCCTTGTAGATCAGCGGATGGTTGACCTTGATCGTCGACTCGAACTTGTGGCCGTTTTCCAGGTCGTGCACCACGACATCGCTGGCGAACAGCTTGGGCATGCCGGTCGAATAGAACTCGATGTGGAATTTCTTGAGCTCGATCCCGAACGGCAATTCCTGCACCAGCACGCCGGACGGCTGGTTCAGGATCGCGGTATGGCTGGTCTGGCCCTCGGCGATCGCGGTATTGCCGCGGAAGCTGGGATTGCTGGTGCCCAGGCGATGCTGGGCCGGGATCTCGGCGATCACGCCGCTGCCGGTGAACGGCGTCTTGCCAAAGAACCATTGTTGAACACGCACGGGGAGTTCCGAATCCAGCATGCCGCCCAGCAGGATCACGATGATCGAGGTATGGGCGAAGATATAGCCGAACTTGTTGCCGGCGCCCTTCTTGGCCGACACCAGGATCGCCTGGTCTTTTTCCACGATCTTGGTGGCATAGCCGGCGTGGCGCAGGCGCAACGCGCTCTGCTCGGCCAGCGCGGCGCGCGACAGCGGCGCCTGCCAGTCGGCCTTGTGGTGGAAATTGCGCAGCGATTCGACACGCACGTTCTCGCGCCAGCTGCGCATATCGCGCAACATCTTCGGCGTGTTGCGCACGACGCACAGCGCGGTCGAGACGATCAGCACCACCAGGATGACCAGGAACCACCAGCTCGAATAGACGTTGTACAGGCCGAGCTTGTCGAAGATCTCGAACCAGAACGGCCCGAACTGGTTCACGTAATTGGGCATCGGCTCGTTCTGCTTGAGCACGGTGCCAATGACGGAGGCGATGGAGATGATGGTGAGCAGGCTGATCGCGAAGCGCATCGAGGAGATCAGCTCGACCGCCTCGGCCAGCCAGGGGCGGCGGGTATTCAGTTCAATTCCGGTGGTGCTCATACTCTACAACTTTCATCCTGCGCGAAAGCGGGTCCGCGCGTGGAAAAAAGGGCGTCAGCTCGACGCTGCCGCCCTCTTCCGTTCATCTCATGCTCATGCGTAGCGCTAAAGCAACACTCTTAGCGTAAGCCGGCGATATAGTCTGCCACTGCACGCATCTCTTCCGGCGACATCCGTTGCGACAGCACCGTCATCTGCGGGCTGTTGGCGCGGGCGCCGGTCTTGAATGCTTCCAGCTGGGCCGTGGTGTAATCCTGGTGCTGGCCGGCCAGGCGCGGGTATTGCGCCGGGATGCCGTTGGCGGTGGCGCCATGACAGCTGGCGCAGGCAGCCACGCCTTTTTCCGCAATGCCGCCGCGATAGATCTTGCGGCCCAGCTCGACGGTTTCCTTGTTCTTCGCCGCGCCGGGCTTGTGCGCCTGCGTCGCGAGCCAGGCTGCGATATCCTTCTTCTCCTGCTCCGTCAGCATCTTGGCATAGGTCGTCATGATCGGCTGCTGGCGGTGCGCGGTCGTGAAGTCGACCAGCTGCTTGTGGGTATACGTCGCGAACTGGCCCGACAGTTTCGGATTGATCGCGATCGTCGAGTTGCCGGCCGCGCCGTGGCAGGACAGGCAGGACGGCAGGCCGCGCGCGGCGTCGCCCGCTTCGTACAGGGCGCCGCCCTTGGCTGGATCGGCTTTGACCGCTGGCGCGGTTGCGGCGGACGCCGCCATCGCCGCCGGTAGTCCCCCAAAAACAGTCAGCGAAGTAACCAACAGTGTTTTAAGCAAGGGGGACGTCAACCGATTCATAACTGGCACCTTATAAAGTCAAGATTGAAAGTTCAGTGCAGCGCTTTGATCTACCCGCCAGTGGGCGGAGCAGCAATCAACCCCTTATTGTACAATAGCTTTGTTTCCCCAACGCCATTTCATGGCCCTTAATCCCTCTCCCAATGTCCAGATTATGGCAAGCCCGGTTCTTCACGACCGTTAACCAGTTGCGCGATTTGCCAGGCACGCAAGTACCGGAAATCGCCTTCGCCGGGCGCTCGAACGCCGGCAAATCCACAGCGATCAATATCCTGACCAACCAGAAGGGTCTGGCGTTCGCTTCCAAGACGCCTGGCCGTACCCAGCACATCAATTACTTCTCGATCGGCGGCGCCCACGTGGGCCAGCACCGCAAGGATGCGGTCCGGGTCGACGAGATCGAAGCGCTGCTGGTCGACCTGCCGGGCTACGGCTATGCCGAAGTCTCGGGCACCGCCAAGCTGCACTGGCAGAAGCTGCTGGGCGACTACGTCCAGCGCCGCGACCAGCTGGCGGCGCTCATCCTGATCATGGATTCGCGCCGCCCGTTCACCGACCTCGACGTCCAGATGCTGGAGTGGTTCGCCCCGACCGGCAAGCCGATCCACTGCATCCTGACCAAGGCCGACAAGCTCAATCGCAACGAGTCGACCAATGCCCTGCGCGAAGCGCGCGCCGTGCTCGACAGCTATGTCGACGAGGAAGGCAATGGCTTCCCGTTCACGGTGCAACTGTTCTCGGCGCTCAAGCGCATCGGCATCGAGGAAGCGGACGCGAAGATCCTGGAACTGGCCGGACTCAGCGGCAGCGAGGACGAATACGAGGAAGAAGTAGAGGAAGACACCGGCAACGAAGAAAGTGCTGCGCCGTCGGCGGACGACGATAACCCTGCCGCCTGATTTTGCAAGGACGATCAAGATGACCATTATTACCTCCGCCTATCCGGCGGCCCGCCCGCGCCGCATGCGGCGCGACCCATTCTCGCGCGCCATGATGCGCGAAAACACCATCACCGCCGCCGACCTGATCTACCCGGTCTTCGTGCTCGAAGGCCAGGACCAGCGCCAGCAGGTGGCGTCGATGCCGGGCGTCGAACGCGTCTCGCTCGACCTGCTGCTGAAAGTCGCCGAAGAATGCGTTTCGCTCGGGATCCCGGCCATGGCGCTGTTCCCGCTGGTCGACCAGTCGGTCAAGACCTATGACGGCATCGAGGCGACCAACCCGGACGGGCTGGTGCCGCGCGTGGTGCGCGAACTGAAGAAGAACTTCCCGGAACTGGGCGTGATCAGCGACATCGCGCTCGACCCGTACACGACCCACGGCCAGGACGGCCTGCCGGACGAGAACGGCTACATCGTCAACGAAAAGACGATCGAGATGCTGGTGAAGCAGGCGCTCACCCACGCCGAGGCCGGCGTGGACATCGTGGCGCCGTCGGACATGATGGACGGCCGTATTGGCGCCATCCGCCAGGCATTCGAAGCGCAGGGCCACATCCACACCCGCATCATGGCCTATTCGGCCAAGTATGCATCCGCCTTCTACGGCCCGTTCCGCGACGCCGTGGGTTCCAGCGCCAACCTGGGCAAGGCCGACAAGAACACCTACCAGATGGACCCGGCCAACAGCGACGAGGCGCTGCGCGAAGTGGCGCTCGACCTGGCCGAAGGCGCCGACATGGTGATGGTCAAGCCGGGCATGCCCTACCTGGACGTGGTGCGCCGTGTGAAGGACGAGTTCAAGGTGCCGACCTTCGCCTACCAGGTCAGCGGCGAGTACGCGATGCTCAAGGCCGCCGCGCTGAATGGCTGGCTCGATCACGACAAGGTCATGATGGAGTCGATGATGGCCTTTAAACGCGCCGGCGCCGATGGCGTGCTGACGTATTTTGCGCTGGATATCGCGCGCAAGCTGAAGGCGGGCTGATCGCTCCGCGCGCATGAAAAAACCGTGCCGAGGCACGGTTTTTTGTTGGCGTCGACAATGCCTCAGCGTCCCGGCACCGGCCTGTAATCCGGGAACATCTCCTTGTACAGGAAGGTCATCAGCTGATCCGTATCCTGCGGCCTCGCACTGAGCTTCACCACGCGCCCCAGGCGGTGCGAATCCCACTCGAAGTCGCCCTTCTTCTCGCGCCGGATCAGCTCGATCATCTTCTTGATGACGGCGGTCTCGATATCGCGCTCGCTGCCCTGCTCCACCGTCACCGCCGTCAGCCAGCGCCGCTTGAAGCTCGGGTTCCAGCCGCGGAACTTGAGGTCCATGGTGTTGAAGGTCTTGTTCGACACCGAGAAGATGCCGCCCGTCTCGTTGCTGTCGTCGGTGCCGCGGCCGTTGATGGCGGCGATGTTCGCCAGCGCGTTGCGGGTGCCGCGCGCGGCGTCGCTTTCCTGGGCCGGCACTTCGGCGCCGGTCGGGGCGCCGCGGCGCTCGCGCTGGGCCTTCACGTAAGCCGCCATGTCCATGTCGGGCGGGACTTCGGTGGGCGGCTGCTGGCGCTGCGGTTGCGGCGGAGCCGGCGGCGCGGGACGCTCGTCGGGAACCGTGATGGTGTCCGGCAGGCGCTGGACGATGATGCGCTCCTGTTCCACGCGCGGCACCGGCGGCGCCGGCAAGGGACGCGGCGTCGGCCGCGGCGCCGCCTCGACGGGTGAGGTTTCCTGCAGCGGCGCCACATAGACCACCTGGCTGTCGCCCTGGTCTTCCGAGGCCGGCCGCGCCGTGCGCTGGTCCTGCTCCTTCGGTTCATAGAACCACAGCAGCACCAGCAACAGGTGGACGGCGATCGTGCCCGCCACGCCGAAGCGGTTCGGCTTCTTGCGCCCGTAGGCTAGCCCCAGCCCATAGCGCGGCCCTGTCGGCGGCAGTGGCTGCCCGCAATGGGAACACACTTCGCTGTCCTGGTCGTAGGTGTGGGAATGGTCACGCAAGATCGATCGATTTCCTGGAAGCCACGTCTAAAAAAACGGCAGAGAGCCGCAGTCTAACCGTTTTGCGGCGCCGACGCACCACGCGCGGCGCCCGGGTGCGCTGTCCAGGCCGTTGATGGTTGTTACCAAATGTTTCCGGCCGCCAGTATCAGACAATGAATGTTCCGATACTGGCGGCCGGCCGGCGCACATGATTGCCGCTCAGGCCGGGTGCACGGGGTGGACCGGCGTGGCCGGATGCGCCACGTGGTCCTGGTCGGCCCTCGCGATCTGCTCGTCGGTCAACGGGCCGGTGCCGCTGTAGCGGTCCAGGTACAGGTAGATCACCGGGGTGATGTACAGGGTGATGACTTGCGAGAAGATCAGGCCGCCGCACACCGCCAGGCCCAGCGGCTGGCGCAGCTCGGCGCCGGCGCCGATGCCCAGCGCGATCGGCAGCGCACCCATCAGCGCCGCCAGGGTCGTCATCAGGATCGGGCGGAAGCGCAGGATGCAGGCCTCGCGGATCGCCTCTTGCGGGCTCATGCCCAGGTTGCGCTGGGCGTCGAGCGCGAAGTCGATCATCATGATCGCGTTCTTCTTGACGATGCCGATCAGCATCAGGATGCCGATCATGGCGATCAGGGTCAGGTCCTTGTCGAAGAACCATAGGGTGATCAGCGCCCCGACGGCCGCCGACGGCAGGCCGGCCAGGATGGTCAGCGGGTGGATATAGCTTTCGTACAGCACGCCCAGCAGCACGTAGATGACGCCGACCGCGGCGATGATCAGGATCAGCTGGCTCGATTGCGTATCCTGGAACACGGCGGCGTCGCCGCCATAGGTCGCGATGACCGAGGCCGGCAGCTTCATTTCGCGCCCCAGCTCCTCGATGTGGGCGGTGGCGTCGCCCAGCGACACGCCCGGGGCCAGGTTGAACGACAGGGTGATCGCCTGCAGCTGGCCCTGGTGGTTGACCTGCAGCGGGCCGACCGTGCGGCGCACCGAGGCGATGCTCGACAGCTTGACCAGCTCGCCGCTCTTGCTGCGCACCGAGACCCGCGACAGCGCTTCGTCGTAGTAGCGGTCGCTCGCGGCCGCTTCCAGGATCACGTAGTAGCTCGCCGCCGTCGAATAAATGGTCGAGACCTGGCGTTCGCCGAACGAGGCGTACATCACAGTGCGGATGTCGTCCATTTCCACGCCCAGCAGCGCCGCCTTGTCGCGGTCGATGTCCACCGTCGCCTGCAGCGCCTTGTTCTGGGAATCGCTGTTGACGTCGCGGAAGCGCTCGTCCTTGCGCATGCCTTCCAGGAATTTCTCGGCCCAGCCGCCGATCTCGCCGCCGGACACGCTCTGCAGCGTGTACTGGTAGCGCGCCTTGCTCTGGCGCCCGCCCAGCTGCAGGTTTTGCTGCGGCGACATGAACACCTGCACGCCCGGCACGGCGCGGGTGGCCTTGCGCAGGTCGTCGATCACCAGGTCCATCGGCGGACGTTCGCCGCGGTCCTTCAGCACCAGGAACATGCGGCCGGTATTGCCGCCGCCGCTGAACGAGGTCGTGTCCTTCACATAGGGATTGGCGCGGATGATGTCGACCACCTTGCCCTGCAGCTCGGCCAGCGCCATCGACGACGTGTCTTCCGACGCTTCGACCATCACGCGGATCTGGCCGATGTCTTCTTCGGGGAAGAAGCCCTTCGGCATGGTGGAATACAGCACGCCGGTCAGCACGAAGGTGCCCAGCGCCAGCATCAGCACCACGAAACGGTGGCGCAGCGCCAGGTCCAGCGTGCGTCCATAGCCGTTGCGCACGCGCGTGAAGCCGGCTTCGAAGCGGCGGCCGATCCACGACATGTCTTTCGGGTCGACGTGGCCGCCATCCTTGAGCAGGCGCGAGCACAGCATCGGCACCAGGGTCAGCGAGATCAGGGCCGAGACCAGCACCGCCAGGCCGACGATCACGGCGAATTCGCGGAACAGCAGGCCGATCACGCCCGGCATGAAGAAGATCGGGATGAACACCGCCACCAGCGAGATCGAGATCGAGATGATGGTGAAGCCCACCTCGCGCGCGCCGATGAGGGCGGCCGCCATCGGCTTCTTGCCCATCTCCATATGGCGCACGATATTCTCGAGCACCACGATCGCGTCATCGACCACCAGGCCGACCGCCAGCGTGATGCCGAGCAGCGAGATATTGTCCAGGCTGTAGCCGAGCCAGTACAGCAGCGACAGCGCGCCCAGCAGCGAGATCGGCACCGTCACCGCCGGGATGAAGGTGGCGGCGGCGCGGTGCAGGAACAGGAAGATCACCAGGATCACCAGCAGCACGGTGCCGCCGAGGGTCAGGTTGACGTCGTGGATCGCTTCGCGGATCGACAGCGAGCGGTCGTTCACCAGCTCGATCTTGATCGAGGCCGGCAGCTGTCCTTCGAAGCGCGGGATCAGCGCGCGCACCGCGTCGACCACCTGCACGGTGTTCGCGTTCGGCTGGCGCTGCACCATCAGCGAGATCGAGCGCTCGCCGTTCAGGCTGCCCATGGCCTTGACCGACTGGTAGCTGTCCTGCACGTCGGCGATGTCCTTCAGGCGCACCGGCAGGCCGTCGCGGGTGGCGATGATCAGGTTGGCGAAGTCGGCTGCCCGCATCAGCTGGCCGCCGCCCTGGATGGTCAGCGCCTGGGTCGGGCCGTCGAGGATGCCCAGCGGCGTGTTCGAGTTGGCCGCGCGCAGCGCCGCCGCCAGCTCGTCCATCGAGATATTGCGGGCGTTCATCAGGTCGGAACGGGCGCGCACGCGCACGGCGAAGCGCTTGCCGCCGTTGATCGACACTTGCGAGACGCCCTGCACGGTCGAGATCGCCGGCGAGATCAGGTTTTCGGCGTAGTCGTTCAGCTCCGACAAGTCCATCGACGGCGAGGTCAGGTGCATGAACAGGATCGGGGCGTCGGCCGGGTTGACCTTGCGGTAGGACGGCATCTCGGTCATCTCGAGCGGCAGGCGGCGCTGGGCCACCAGCAGGGCCGCCTGGACGTCCACCGCCGCCTTGTCGACGTCGATCTCGTTGTCGAACTCCAGCACGATATTGGTGTCGCCCTGGGTGCTGGTCGAGGTGATCAGCTTGATGCCGGCGATGGTCGAGAACTGCTTCTCGAGCGGCAGCGCCACCGAGGACGCCATCGTCTCGGGGCTGGCCCCGGCCAGGTTGGCGTAGACGTTGATGACCGGCGTGTTATAGCTGGGCAGCGCGGCGACCGGGATCTGCATGTACGACAGGATGCCGACCAGCACCAGGCTGAGCGACAGCAGCACCACCATCACCGGACGGCGGATACACAGTTCGGACAGATTCATGCCTGCTCGCCCTGTTTGGCCGGCGCCGGCGCGGCCGGCTTGGCGCCCTGCCCGGCCAGGCGCACCTTGCCGCCCGGACGCAGGTTCTGCTTGCCTTCGGTGATGACCCGTTCGTCGCCCTCGAGGCCGGTGACGGCCGCCTGGTCGCCGAAGGCGTACACGCGCTGCACCGGCACCTGGCGCGCCGAGTTGCCCTCGCCCAGCACATAGACGAAGGTGCCGTTGGTCGCCGTGATGATGGCGGTCTGCGGGATCACCACCGCATTCTTCAGCGTTTGCACCACCACGTTGGCGGTCACGTACTGGCCCGGCCACAGGGAGGTGTCGCGGTTGGCGAACTCGCCCTTCACGCGGATGGTGCCGGCCTGCGGATCGACCGCGTTGTCGATGAAGCTCAGGCGGCCGACCACCGGCGCGTCTTCTTCCTTGCCGCTGCCCGGGTTGACCCGTACCTCGACGTTGCCCTGCTTCTGGGCCGCCAGCAGCGCGCCCAGCGTCGATTCCGGCAGGGTGAACGACACGTTGATCGGGTCGAGCTGGGTGATGGTGGTGAGCGAGGTGCTCATCTGCACCAGGGTGCCCGGGTGGACGTCGATGGCGCCGACCCGGCCCGTCATCGGCGCCCGGATCGTGGTGTAGCTGGCGCTCACGCGCGTGGCGCGGGCCGCCGCCTGGTTCGACTGCACCAGCGCGCGCTGGGCTTCGACCTGGCTGAGCAGGGAGTCGAGGGCGCTCTGGGCCAGGAAGTTCTGCGCCACCAGTTCCTGGCTGCGCTTGTACTGGCGCTCGAGGTCGGCCAGGGTGGCCGAGTCGCGCGCCACCTGCGCTTCGGCGCGGGCGACGTTGGCCATGTCGGCGCGGTCATCGAGCGAGAACATCAGCTGGCCTTCCTTGACGAACTGGCCTTCGCGGATATGTACTTCGCGGATCGTGGTGACGGTCTGCGGATGCAGGTTGACCGTTTTCATTGGGGTCACGGTGCCGTTGGCGAACAGTTCGACGCCGACGTCGCGCCGCTCGGGCGCGACCACGTTGACGGTCACCGGCGGCTGGCCGCCCGGCCCCTGGCCCGCTCCCGCCTCGGCCTTGGCATCGTTGCCCTGGTTCAGATACCAGCCGCCAGCCACGACCAGCGCCGCAATTCCGGCGATGACGCCGACATTCTTCTTTTTCATTCTCGTCCCTTGCCGCCCGTTGTCGGCGGCTCCATCATTGATCGTGGTGGCCGTGCAGCTCGCCCTGGATGAGGGCGCCGCATTGTCCCACAGTGTTGTTACGACTTCGTGTACTGCCTTATTTATTCACCAATTTGTTCGGGTAGTAGGCCGGCAGCATCAAGGTCACTTCCAGCCCGCCTTCCGGGTGGTTGGTCAGGGTGATGCTGCCGCCGTGCTGCTCGGTGATGTTGCGCGCGATCGTCAATCCCAGGCCGGTGCCGCCCGATTCGCGCGAACGCGAGGTCTCGACCCGGTAGAACGGGTCGAACACCCGTCCCAGTTCGCTCCTCGGGATGCCCGGGCCGCTGTCGCGGATGCGCACCCGCGCCGTGCCGTTGATGCGGTCGACGCAGACGCGCGCATCGCGGCCGTACTTGACCGCGTTGTCGATCAGGTTGCCCAGGCAGCGGCGCAGGTCGAGCGGCCGGCCCAGCACCGCCATCGTGGCCTTGCCCTCCAGCGTGACATCCTGGCCGGCGTCGCTGGCGTCGGCGCACACCGCTTCCAGCAGCGAATCGAGATCCAGCATCTGCATCGCCTCGGTGGTGTCCATGCTGCGCGCCAGCACCAGGCCTTCGCGCACCATTTCCTGCATGGCCGACAGGTCGCCGATCAGGCGCTCCTGCAGCTCGCCGTCCGCCACCTTTTCGAGCCGCAGGCGCATGCGCGTGAGCGGCGTCTGCAGGTCGTGGGTGATCGCGGCCAGCATCTGCGTGCGCTGGAAGATGTACTGGCGGATGCGCGCCTGCATCGCGTTGAAGGCGGCGCTGGCCTGGCGGATCTCGCTGGCGCCGGTGAGGTCGAGCGGCGGACGGTTGATGTCCTGGCCCAGGTCTTGCGCGGCCTGGGCCAGCTGCTTGAACGGCCGGGTGGTCATGCGCGCCACCAGGTAGGCCAGCACGGCGATGCTGACCATGAACAGGGCGACCAGCGCGCGCAGGTCGAGGTCGCTTGGCGTGGACGGGCGTGGCGGCAGCACCGACAGGTGCAGCTCGGCGCCGTCGCGCAGGTGCACGTTGAGCGATTCGCAGGCGCCGCTGTAGCGCATGCTGAGCAGCCCGTACATCATGGGCAGGGGCGGCGCACCGTCGCAGGCGGCCGGACGCGCGGAGACCGATTCGACCCGGTAGCCCTTGCCCAGACGCGCGGCCAGCGACTTCGCGAACGGGGTGGCCGGCGCTGCCGCCGGAATCGTATCGCTGACCTGGAGCTCGAGTCCGGGGCGGTTGGCCACGTCGAGATAGATCGAGCGCGCCTCGGCGGGCACGATCTCGGTGGCCATGACGAGCTGCTCGGCGCGTTCCAGCAGGTGCTGCTCGCGCTGGCGTTCCCAGTCGCGCAGGCGCTGGTAGTCGGCCGCCAGCTGGGTCAGCGCGGCCGAGATCCACACGCCCAGCAGCAGCGTGAGGAACACCCGGCCCGTCATCGACCCGAAGAAATCCTTCACGCCGCCGGCTCCACCGTCACCTGGCCGGCCAGCACGTAGCCGCCGTTGCGGACCGTCTTGATGATCTGGGGCATGCGCGCATCCTCGCCCAGCTTCTGGCGCAGGCGGCTGATCTGGATGTCGATCGAGCGGTCGAACGGGTCGGCGTCGCGGCCCTGCGTGAGGTTGAGCAGCTGGTCGCGGTTCAGCACCCTGTTCGGATGCTCGAGGAACACGCGCAGCAGGCGGAACTCGGCGCCCGACAGCATGATCACGATGCCGTCCGGGTTGAGCAGGTGGCGCGCGGTGAGGTCGAGCGTCCAGCCCGAGAAACGCATCTGCTGCACGTTCTCGGACGGCGTGTTGGACGGCATGGCGTGCGAGCGGCGCAGCACGCTGCGGATGCGCGCCAGCAGTTCGCGCGGCTCGAAGGGCTTGGGCAGGTAGTCGTCGGCGCCCATCTCGAGGCCGAGGATGCGGTCCAGCGGCTCGTTGCGGGCGGTCAGCATGATGACCGGCAGGGTCGAGGTGGCGCGCAGCTTGCGGCACAGCGTCAGGCCGTCGTCGCCGGGCATGTTCAGGTCGAGCACGATGAGGTCGGGGCGGGTTTCTTCGAGCGCCTTCCACATCGCGTTGCCGTCGGCGGCGGCCAGCGTCCGGTAGCCGTTCGACTCGAGGTAGTCGGCCAGCAGGGTCCGGATGTCGCGGTCATCGTCGACGATCAGAATCGTAGAGGGAGTATCCATAACCTCAATTATCCGAGTTTATGACAAGCCCGGAGGAGCATTTTGTATCGCTGTGTATAAGCGAATAGGCCCGAAACATATTGATACAATGTGCGAGACAGGGGAAACCCCACGGTTACAGTTTGTGCGCAAGATGGGAACCGTGCAGCGAGCGTTTCGGATGCACGTCAACCAGACTCTCACAAAGGAATAACCAATGAACACCCTCCGCAAGAATCTCGTGATCGCCCTCACCGCTGCCGGCCTGTTCGGCGCCACTGTCGGCGCCCAGGCCCAGACCGCCGCCCCTGCCGAAGGCCGTCCGGCCTTGACCGCCGAGCAACGCCTGGCCAAGAAGGCCGAGTGGCAGGCCAAGGCCGGCGAGCGCCGCGCGAAGATGGAACAGAAGCGCGCCGAACGCCAGGCCAAGCTGCGCGATGCGCTCAAGCTCAATGCGCAGCAGCAGCCGGCCTGGGACGCCTTCGTCGCCAGCCAGGCGCCGCAGAAGAAGGGTGAACGCGCCGGACGTGGCGACCGCGCCGCCTGGGCCAGCCTGAGCGCCCCGCAACGCATGGAAAAGCAGATCGCGATGCAGAAGGAACGCACCGCGCGCATGGAAGCGCGTCTTGGCGCCCTGAACAGCTTCTATGCCCAGCTGACGCCGGAACAGCGCAAGACCTTCGATGAGCAGGCCAAGCACCGCAAGGGCCCGCGCCATCACGGTCACCACGGCCACCGCGCGAACGCGTAAGCATGACGGCTCCCAAGGTTGGCGGCGACGCCGCCAACCTTACCGCTGCAGCCGCTGCAGCGAGGCCAGGAACTTCTCCGCATTCTGGAAGCCGATCACCCGGCTGTCCGCGATTTCCTTCCCCTGTCCATCGAACAGGATGATGCCCGGCGGTCCGAACAGGCCGAAGCGCTTGAGCATGGCCTTGTCGTCGGCATCGTTGGCCGTCACGTCCACCTGCAGCAGCACCGTGTCGGCCAGCTTTTGCTGCACGGCCGGGTCGACGAAGGTGAACTTTTCCATCTCCTTGCACGACACGCACCAGTCTGCATAAAAATCGAGCATCACGGTCTTGCCGGCGTTGGCGGCCAGCGCGGCGTCGAGCTGGTCCACGGTCTTGATGCGGGTGAACGCCAGGCCGTGGTTCTGCGGCGCGCCGCCGAGGTGCGCCAGCGGCGCCCAGGCGTCGCGCCCGCCGCTGGCGAGGCCGACCAGCTGGGTCGCCCCCAGCACCGCGAACGCCGCGCCGAAGGCCAGCGCCGCCCAGTGACGGGTATGGCGCAACAGATAGAAGCCATACCCCAGCAGCAGCGCCGCCCACAGCAGCATCTGGGCCAGGCCCGGGAGCACCGGCGACACCAGCCAGATCGCCATCGCCAGCATCAGCACGCCGAACAGGCGCTTCACCGATTCCATCCACGGCCCGACGCGCGGCAGCAGCGAGCCGGCCGACAGTCCCACCAGCAGCAGCGGGATGCTCATCCCCACCGCCATCGAGAACAGCGCCGCGCCGCCGATGAAGACGTCGCGCGTCTGGCTGATGTAGACCAGGGCGCCGGCCAGCGGCGCCGCCACGCAGGGGCCCACGATCAGGGCCGAAATGGCGCCCATGACGAACACCCCGAGCAGCTTGCCGCCCTGCTGGCTGTTGGATGCCTGCGTCAAACGGGTCTGCAAGGTGTTAGGGAGTTGTAACTGATAGAAACCGAACATCGACAGCGACATGGCCACGATCAGCAGCGCGAAGGCGCCCAGCACCCAGGGATTCTGCAGCGCGGCGGCCAGGCCTTCGCCAGCCAGCCCGGCGGCGATGCCGAGCAGGGTGTAGACGATCGCCATGCCCAGCGCATACGCCAGCGACAGCACGAAGCCGCGCGAACGGCTCACGTGCCTGCCCTCGCCCACGATGATCGAGGACAGGATCGGCACCATCGGCAGCACGCACGGGGTGAACGCCAGGCCCAGGCCGAGCAGGATGAAGGCCGGCACGATGGCCAGCAGGCTGCCGCCGCCGAGGATGCCGGCGATGGTCGAGAGGTCCGATTGCGGCGCGGCGGGCGCCGCTGTCGGCGTAGCGGCGAGCGGCGCGGACGCCGGCGTCGACATGCCGCCCTGGGCCGCGCCACCGCCGATCGGCAGGCCGGACGCGGGCTGCGCGCCGCCGGCGCCGAGATTCACGCTGTGCTCCTGCGGCGGATAGCACAGGCCGGCGTCGGCGCAGCCCTGGCTGGTGGCCGTCAGGGTGAACGGGCCGGTGCCCTCGACCGGAATCCGGATCGTCAGGGTGCCGGTATGGGTCTCGAGATCCTTCTCGAAGGTCGGGTCGTACTTCACCTTGCCCTGCGGGACCTGCGGCTCGCCCAGCGTGACGCCGGCGCCGCTGGCCTTGAAGGCGAAGCGCTCGCGGTACATGTAGTAGGCGGGCGCGATGACGTAGGTGATCTCGGCGGTCTGCGGGTCGGCCATGCGCGCATCAAAACGGAAGGCGACGGCGGGATCGAGGAAGTCCTGCCCGGCGCGGGCGGGCAGCGCGGTGAACAGGGAAAGGACGGCGAACAGCGTCAGGCAGGCCTGCAGCAGGCGGCGGGCGGAAAATCGAACCATGGTATCTCGTGGAAAGTTACTGCACCGGGCATGGTACACCGCTTGCCCGCTTCGCGCCGGAACTCATCCTTGGCACGGGCGAAAAAAAACCAGGCGCGAGGCCTGGTCTTTTCAAGTCGACAGTCGATTACTCGGCGGTCGGTGCTTCTTCAGCCGAAGTGACTTCTGGACGGTCCAGCAGTTCGACGTAAGCCATTGGTGCATTGTCGCCAACGCGGAAGCCCATCTTCAGGATACGCAGGTAGCCGCCGTTGCGGTTTGCGTAGCGAGGACCCAGTTCAGCGAACAGTTTCTGGACCATTTCGCGGTCGCGCAGGCGAGCGAAGGCCAGGCGCTTGTTTGCCAGGGTGTCGGTCTTGCCCAGGGTCAGGATCGGTTCGATGACGCGACGCAGTTCCTTGGCTTTCGGGACGGTGGTCTTGATGGCTTCGTGACGCAGCAGCGAAACGGTCATGTTGCGCAGCATTGCCAGACGGTGGGACGAGGTACGGTTCAGTTTACGAAGGCCGTGACGGTGACGCATGGTATTTCCTTTCGGTGTTTTCTAAATCCAGTTCTTCGATCGTTCAGGCTTGCGCATGACCGCGGACCGGTTCAAGGTTGAATCCGCCCGAACACTGTGCCCGGGTGGGGGTACTGCAAAACTTCTGGATTACTTCTCGAGGCCGGCTGGTGGCCAGTTCTCGAGTTTCATGCCCAGGGTCAGGCCACGCGAAGCAAGGACTTCCTTGATTTCGTTGAGCGACTTGCGGCCCAGGTTCGGCGTCTTGAGCAGTTCGTTTTCCGAACGCTGGATCAGGTCGCCGATGTAGTAGATGTTTTCCGCTTTCAGGCAGTTGGCAGAACGGACGGTCAGTTCCAGGTCGTCGACCGGGCGCAGCAGGATCGGATCGACCAGCGGCGCGCGCGATGGCGCTTCGGCGGCGGCTTCGGTGCCTTCCAGGGCGGCGAACACGTTCAGCTGGTCGACCAGCACGCGCGCCGACTGGCGGATCGCTTCTTCCGGGGTGATGACGCCGTTGGTCTCGATGTTGATGATCAGCTTGTCCAGGTCGGTACGCTGTTCGACACGGGCCGATTCCACGGCGTACGACACGCGGCGCACTGGCGAGAACGAGGCGTCCAGGATGATGCGGCCGATGGTCTTGTTGGTGTCTTCCGACAGGCGACGGACGTTGCCCGGCACGTAGCCGCGGCCCTTTTCGACCTTGATCTGCATGTCCAGCTTGCCGCCTGCGGTCAGGTGGGCGATGACGTGGTCAGGGTTGATCAGTTCGACGTCGTGCGGCAGGTCGATGTCCGAAGCCAGGACGGCGCCTTCGCCTTCCTTCTTCAGGGTCAGGGTGACGGAATCGCGGTTGTGGACCTTGAAGACCACGCCCTTCAGGTTCAGCAGCAGGTCGACGACGTCTTCCTGCACGCCATCCAGCGACGAGTATTCATGCACGACACCAGCGATCGTCACTTCGGTCGGCGCATAGCCCACCATCGACGACAGCAGGACGCGACGCAGTGCGTTGCCGAGGGTGTGGCCATAGCCACGCTCGAACGGCTCCATCACGACTTTCGCGTGGCCGGCGCCCAGTGCTTCGACGTCGATGATACGTGGCTTCAACAAACTATTTTGCATGAATGAGTCCTTTTCAATACCCTCGGCTCGTTACACCGATAAGGCTGATGGCTTTAAAGAGAACGCCTGCGCAAAGGCAGGCGGGTAAAACAATTCTGTGCGACGCGATGATAGGAACTGGAAAGATGTGCATCCGATTCGCTGTGGGTGCCGACCCGAGGTCGCTGCGCCCGCACCACCACCACGTCGTTCCCGCGTAGGCGGGAACCCAAGTTCTGCGACTTCGGAAGCAAAACTGGGATCCCCGCCTGCGCGGGGACGACTGCCCAAGAGCCGGCTTGCAGCCGTCCCTGTCGCAGTCGTTAACGCGAGTACAGTTCGACGATCAGCGCTTCGTTGACGTCGGCAGCGATTTCGTTACGCTCTGGGAACGAACGGAAGGTGCCTTCCAGCTTCTTCGCGTCGACCGAGACCCAGCTCGGGAAACCGACTTGTTCGGCCAGCGACAGCGCTTCAGCGATACGCACTTGCTTCTTGGCTTTTTCACGAACAGCGATGACGTCGCCGGTCTTGACCTGGTACGAAGCGATGTTCACGACGTTGCCGTTCACGGTGAAGGCCTTGTGGCTCACCAGCTGGCGTGCTTCGGCGCGGGTCGAGCCGAAGCCCATGCGGTAAGCGACGTTGTCCAGGCGCGATTCCAGCAGCTTCAGCAGGGTTTCGCCGGTGTTGCCCTTGCGACGGTTCGCTTCAGCGAAGTAGCGGCGGAACTGACGTTCCAGCACACCGTAGATACGCTTGACCTTCTGCTTTTCGCGCAGCTGGTTGCCGTAGTCCGAGGTGCGGGCACCCGACTTGACGCCGTGCTGGCCTGGCTTGACGTCCAGTTTGCACTTCGAATCGAGCGAGCGACGTGCGCTCTTCAGGAACAGGTCGGTGCCTTCACGGCGCGACAGTTTTGCTTTTGGTCCGATATAACGTGCCACGTTAGATTTCCTTTAATATTTGATCACGCCCCAGCGATGCACATGCACCCAGGCGCTAGTCCAGCTCTGCAGTTGATAGCAACTCAGGCCGGACGTGGCTTACAACAGCGCCCGCCATCAAGATGGCAGGCGACAAGAGCCGGGCAGTATAACCCATTTCTGGGCAACTGCACCGGCGATCTTTTAAACACAACGGGGCGCGCGCCCCGTGCGTCGTGTTCAAGACACGGATCGGGCGGCGAACCACCCTTCCCGAGGTCTTAGATACGGCGACGCTTCGGCGGACGGCAGCCGTTGTGTGGAACTGGGGTGACGTCCTGGATCTCGGTGATCTTGATGCCGAGGTTGTTCAGAGCGCGCACAGCCGATTCACGGCCTGGGCCTGGGCCCTTGATGCGCACTTCCAGGTTCTTCACGCCCGATTCCTGAGCGACCTTGCCTGCAGCTTCGGCAGCGACCTGAGCCGCGAACGGGGTCGATTTGCGCGAACCCTTGAAGCCGGCGCCGCCGGAGGTTGCCCACGACAGAGCATTGCCCTGACGGTCGGTGATGGTGATGATCGTGTTGTTGAACGAGGCGTGCACGTGGGCGATGCCCTCGGCAACGTTCTTCTTCACTTTCTTGCGCACGCGTGCTGCTGCTGCGCTGCTTTGTTGCTTGGCCATGGTCGGTTCCTAGATTATTTCTTGAGCGATTGAGCTGCCTTGCGCGGACCTTTACGGGTACGAGCATTGGTGCGGGTACGCTGACCGCGGACCGGCAGGCCCTTACGGTGACGCATGCCGCGGTAGCAACCCAGGTCCATCAGACGCTTGATGTTCATGGACAGTTCGCGGCGCAGGTCGCCTTCCACGACAAACTTGCCGACTTCGTCGCGCAGTTTCTCGAGTTCGTTATCGTCCAGGTCCTTGACCTTCTTGTTGGTCGCGATACCGGTTGCGTCGCAGATCTTCTGCGAACGCGGACGGCCAATACCGTAGATAGCCGTCAGGCCGATAACGGTGTGCTGATGATTTGGGATGTTAACCCCTGCAATACGTGCCATTCGTTATTCCTCGATTAACCTTGACGCTGCTTGTGACGCGGCTCGACGCAGATCACACGGACCACGCCTTTGCGCTTGATGATCTTGCAGTTGCGGCAGATCCGCTTGACTGAAGCGTTAACTTTCATTTTGCACTCTCTTCGGTTCGTTTACTTGATGATGTTTTTACTTGGTGCGGAACACGATGCGGGCCCGGGACAGGTCGTACGGGGTCAACTCCACCGTCACCTTGTCACCCGGGAGGATGCGGATATAGTTCATCCGCATTTTACCCGAGATATGCCCCAGGACCACATGTCCGTTTTCCAGCTTCACGCGGAACGTCGCGTTTGGGAGATTTTCCAGAATCTCCCCCTGCATTTGGATGACGTCGTCTTTTGCCATTCGCTCTATGCACTCCCCCGCTTATCGCGTAGGAACTCCACCCTTGAAGTTAGCCTTACGCAGCAGGGAATCATATTGCTGCGACATGACGTAATTCTGCACTTGTGCCATGAAGTCCATCGTCACCACCACGATGATCAGGAGCGACGTGCCACCGAAGTAGAAGGGAACCTTCCACTGGGCGGTCATGAACTCCGGCACCAGGCACACCAGGGTGATATAGACTGCACCGGCCAGGGTCAGGCGCATCAGGATCTTGTCGATGTAGCGTGCGGTCTGCTCACCCGGACGGATGCCCGGAACAAACGCGCCGCTCTTCTTCAAGTTGTCCGCCGTCTCCTTGCTGTTGAATACCAGCGCGGTGTAGAAGAAGCAGAAGAACACGATCGCCACCGCATACAGCAACGCGTGGATTGGCTCGCCTGGCGCCATCGACGCCGCCAGATCCTTCAGGAACCCGATCACGGGGCCGCTGGAATCCTTGCCGCGCGTGAACCAGTCGACAATCGTCGCCGGGAACAGAATGATCGACGAAGCGAAGATCGGCGGGATCACGCCTGCCATGTTCAGCTTCAAGGGCAGATGGCTGGTTTGGCCACCGTAGATCTTGTTGCCGACTTGACGCTTGGCGTAATTGACCAGGATCTTGCGCTGTCCGCGTTCCACGAACACCACCGCATACGTCACCGCAGCCACCAGGACCACGATCAGGATGGCCGAGAAGCTGCCGATCGAGCCGTTCGAGACCAGGGTGAACAAGCCGCCCAGGGCCGAAGGCAGACCTGCTGCGATACCGGCAAAGATGATGATCGAAATGCCGTTGCCAAGACCACGCTCGGTGATCTGCTCGCCCAGCCACATGAGGAACATGGTGCCGGTCAGGAGGGTAACGACGGTCACGAAGCGGAAGCCGAGACCAGGGTCGATGACCAGGCCAGGCTGCGCCTCGAGCGCGACTGCGATGCCGAACGCCTGGAACAACGCCAGTGCCACCGTGAAGTAACGGGTGTACTGGGTGATCTTGCGGCGGCCGGCCTCGCCCTCTTTCTTCAACGCCTCGAGTTGCGGCGAGACGATCGATGCAAGCTGCATGATGATCGAAGCCGAAATGTAAGGCATGATGCCGAGCGCGAACACGGTAAAGCGGGACAAGGCGCCACCCGAGAACATGTTGAACATGCCCAGGATGCCGCCCTCGTTCTGCTTGAACAGCGCAGCGAGCTGCACCGGGTCAATCCCGGGAACCGGGATATGAGCACCGATGCGGTACACGACCAATGCGCCAAGCAAAAACCACAGCCGGCCCCAGGGGAATCCGGAAGCGGCGCTTTTACCAAGTTGTGAATTAGTCGCCAATTTTTGCTCCGATCAGGCAGCGGCCGCTTTACGCGACCGAGCCGCCAGCTGCTTCGATCGCTGCTTTCGCGCCAGCGGTCGCTTTCAGGCCCTTGAGGTTCACCGCTTTGGTGATCTCGCCGGACAGGATGACGCGCACGTCGCGTGCCACGACCGGCAGGATGCCTGCCTGCTTGAGCACCAGGATGTCGACGTCGCCGACAGCCAGGTTGTTCAGGTCGGACAGACGAACTTCAGCCTTGAAGGTCGCGTTCAGCGATTTGAAGCCGCGCTTCGGCAGACGGCGCTGCAGAGGCATCTGACCGCCTTCGAAGCCGACTTTGTGGAAGCCGCCCGAACGCGATTTCTGACCCTTGTGACCACGGCCGGCGGTCTTGCCCAGGCCGGAGCCGATGCCGCGACCGACGCGACGCTTGGCGTGTTTAGCGCCTTCGGCTGGTTGAATGGTATTGAGTTCCATTGATTTCTCCGTTCGCAAACCCGAGGGCTTACGAAACAACTTTCACGAGGTACGCGACTTTGTTGATCATGCCACGCACGGCTGGGGTGTCTTGCAGCTCGGAGACCGAGTTGACGCGACGCAGGCCCAGGCCACGCACGGTGGCGCGGTGGTCTTGACGGGTACCGATCAGGCCCTTGACGAGCTGAACTTTAACGGTGTTTGCCATGTGAGTTCTCCTTAACCGACGATGTCTTCGACCGACTTGCCGCGCTTGGCAGCGATGTCAGCCGCGGTGCTCATCTTCGACAGGCCGTCGAGGGTTGCGCGCACCAGGTTGTAAGGATTCGACGAACCGGTCGACTTGGCGACCACGTCGGTCACGCCCATCACTTCGAAGATAGCGCGCATTGCGCCACCAGCGATCACGCCGGTACCAGGCTTGGCTGGCATCATCATGACGCGCGAGGCGCCGTGACGACCGGACACGGTGTGGTGCAGGGTACCGTTCTTGAGTGGCACCTTGATCAGGTTGCGGCGGGCTTCTTCCATCGCTTTTTGCACGCCGACAGGAACTTCCTTCGACTTGCCCTTGCCCATGCCGATGCGGCCATCGCCGTCACCGACAACGGTCAGCGCTGCAAAACCCATGATACGACCACCCTTGACCACTTTGGTCACGCGGTTGATCGCGATCATTTTTTCGCGCATGCCATCATCCGGCTTGTCGCTTGCCATTTTCGCTTGCATTTTTGCCATGACGATTCTTCCTTAGAACTTCAGACCGGCTTCGCGCGCGGCTTCCGCCAGCGCCTTCACACGGCCGTGGTAACGGAAACCCGAGCGATCGAACGCAACTTCGGTGATTCCTGCTTTCAGTGCTTTTTCTGCGACGCGCTTGCCAACCAGAGCGGCTGCAGCAGCGTTGCCGCCGGCGCCGGTCTTGCCAGCCAGTTCGGCGCGCACTTCCGCTTCCAGGGTCGAAGCCGACACCAGTACTTTTGCGTCCGGGCTGATCAGGTTCGCGTAGATGTGCAGGTTGGTGCGGTGAACCGACAGGCGGTTCACGCCCAGCTGGGCGATCTTGATGCGGGTCTGACGGCCACGACGCAGACGGGATTGTTTCTTGTCCATGTCTGCTCCGATTATTTCTTCTTGGTTTCTTTAAGCTTGACCACTTCGTCCGAATAACGGACGCCCTTGCCCTTGTAAGGCTCAGGAGCGCGGTAAGCGCGAACTTCGGCGGCAACCTGGCCAACCTTCTGGCGATCGATACCCTTGATCACGATTTCGGTCGGGGTCGGGGTCACTGCGGTGACGCCTTCAGGCATCGCGTGCAGGACCGGGTGCGAGAAGCCCAGCGACAGGTTCAGGGCGTTGCCCTGCACTGCTGCCTTGTAGCCCACGCCGACCAGGTTCAGCTTCTTCTCGAAGCCCTTGGTGACGCCGGTGACCATGTTGTTGACCAGGGCGCGCAGGGTGCCCGACATGGCGTTCGATTCACGCGACTCGTCGATCACGTCGAAGGTCAGCGTGCCATTGTTGTTTTCCACTTTGACCAGGCCGTTCAGGGCTTGGGTCAGGGTGCCCAGCGGGCCCTTGACGGTGATCGACGACGCGTTGATCGCGACTTCGGCACCGGCAGGGACGGCGATTGGCATCTTAGCTACTCGAGACATCGTCTACTCCTTAAGCCACGTAGCAAATCACTTCGCCACCGACGCCGGTAGCACGTGCTTTGCGGTCAGTCATGACGCCTTGCGGGGTCGAGACGATAGCCACGCCCAGGCCGTTCATGACGGTTGGGATCTCGTCTTTGCCCTTGTAGATACGCAGGCCAGGACGGGAAACGCGCTCGAGGCGCTCGATGACCGGACGGCCGGTGTAATACTTCAAACCGATTTTCAGTTCCGCTTTGCCGCCTTCGGACGACACTGCGAAATCTTCAATGTAACCCTCGTCCTTCAGGACGTTGGCAATGGCAACCTTGACTTTCGACGACGGCATTGCGACCGAGGTTTTCTGAACAACTTGTGCGTTGCGAATGCGGGTCAGCATATCGGCGATAGGATCGCTCATACTCATTGCTTATTCTCCTATTACCAGCTAGCTTTGGTCATACCCGGAATTTCGCCCTTCATGGCGAATTCGCGGAGTTTGGTACGGGCCAGACCGAATTTACGGAAAGTGCCACGTGGACGGCCGGTCATGGCGCAGCGGTTACGCTGGCGGGTCGGGGCCGAGTTGCGCGGCAGAGCCTGCAGCTTCAGGCGCGCTTCGTAACGTTCTTCTTCCGACTTCGACTGGTCGTCGATGATTGCTTTCAGAGCGGCACGCTTCGCGGCGAATTTCTCCACCAGGTCTGCACGCTTCTGTTCGCGGTTAATCAGTGCAAGTTTTGCCATGCTCTTAGTTCCTGAACGGGAATTTGAAGGCGGCGAGCAGCGCTTTGGCTTCTTCGTCGGTCTTAGCGGTCGTGGTGATCGAGATGTTCATGCCACGCAGCGCATCGATCTTGTCGTAGTCGATCTCTGGGAAGATGATCTGCTCTTTGACACCGATGTTGTAGTTGCCGCGGCCATCGAACGATTTGCCGCTCACGCCACGGAAGTCACGCACGCGCGGCAGGGCCACGGTGATGAAACGGTCCAGGAATTCGTACATGCGGGCGCCGCGCAGGGTCACCATCGTGCCGATCGGGTAGCCTTCGCGGATCTTGAAACCTGCGATTGCCTTGCGAGCCTTGGTCACGACTGGCTTCTGGCCAGCGATCTTGGTCAGGTCGCCGGTAGCGTGCTCGATGATCTTCTTGTCGGCGACTGCTTCCGACAGACCCATGTTCAGGGTGATCTTGGTCAGGCGCGGCACTTCCATCACCGACTTGTAACCGAATTTTTCGGTCAGTTCGGCGACGACTTTGTCTTTGTAAATTGCTTGGAGACGGGCCATTTCTTATTACCCTTTCACTACTTCGCCGTTCGACTTGAAGACGCGGACTTTCTTGCCGTCCTGGTCTTTGAAGCCAACGCGATCTGCCTTGCCGGTCGCAGCGTTGAACAGCGCGACGTTCGACACGTGAATCGGCATAGTCTTGTCGACGATACCACCAGTAACACCGGTCATCGGGTTCGGCTTGGTCGCTTTCTTAGCGACGTTGACGCCTTCGACGATGACGTGTTCAGCGTCTACACGCTTCTGAACGACGCCACGCTTGCCCTTGTCCTTACCGGTCAGAACGATGACTTCGTCGTTTTTACGAATCTTATCCATGTCGAATCCTTACAGAACTTCAGGTGCCAGCGACACGATCTTCATGAACTTCTCGGTACGCAGCTCGCGCGTCACCGGTCCGAAGATACGGGTACCGATCGGCTCCAGCTTGGCGTTCAGCAGGACAGCGGCATTGCCGTCGAACTTGACCAGGGAACCATCCTGGCGGCGCACACCTTTAGCGGTACGCACAACCACGGCATTGTAAATTTCACCCTTTTTGACGCGACCACGTGGGGCAGCGACTTTCACGGTGACCTTGATGATGTCGCCAATGCTCGCGTAACGGCGCTTCGAGCCGCCCAACACCTTGATGCACAGAACTTCCTTGGCACCGGTGTTGTCGGCTACTTCGAGCCGGCTTTCGGTTTGAATCATAGTATTTTCTTTCCCAACTTAAGCCGTAGAAAACCCCACGGAAACCCATGGGCCTGCGGTCAGTCTTGGTCCCGCCGTGCCGCCCCTGCTGGAGCACCACGATTGGGTGATTGGACTTTCCAATAACGCATTCGTTACAGGCCGCACTTGCCGAGGGGACAAACTGCGGCAACACATGAACGAAGCCCGCTAGTATCTCAGATACCAGCGGGCCACGCAAGACAAATTTTCTAGATACTTACAGTACCTGTGCGACTTGCAACACTTTGGTCACAGTCCACGCTTTCGTCTTCGAGATCGGGCGACCTTCTGCGATCTCGACGGTGTCACCGATTTTCGCTTCGTTCGCTTCGTCGTGCGCGTGATACTTGTTCGAGCGCACGATGATCTTGCCGTACAGCGGGTGCTTGACGTGACGTTCGATCAGCACGGTCACCGTCTTGTCCATTTTGTCGGACACGACTTTGCCGACCAGCGTACGCTTCAGCGCCGTTTTAGTGGTGTCGTTCATTTGGCTTCCTTCTGGTTCATCACAGTCTTCACACGCGCGATATCGCGACGTACTTTCTTGAGCTGCGCGGTGTTACCGAGCTGCTGGGTAGCGACTTGCATGCGCAGACCGAACTGGGCCTTCAGCAGCTCGTTCAGCTCCTTCTGCAGCGCTTCCTGGTCTTTGCCGCGGAGTTCCGATGCTTTCATATTCAACTCCTGTTATTGGCCAACTTGGCGCACCACGAAGGTGGTAGCCAGTGGCAGTTTGGCAGCGGCCAGGCGGAACGCTTCGCGCGCCAGTTCTTCAGCGACGCCGTCCATCTCGTACAGGACTTTGCCTGGCTGGATTTCAGCGACGTAGTACTCCGGGTTACCCTTACCGTTACCCATACGGACTTCGGCCGGCTTGTTCGAAATCGGCTTGTCCGGGAAGATACGGATCCAGATACGACCGCCACGCTTGATGTGACGGGTCATGGCACGACGAGCCGCTTCGATCTGGCGTGCGGTGATACGGCCGCGGGCAACTGCCTTCAGGCCGAATTCGCCGAACGACACAGCGGTGCCGCGGGTGTGCGAAATGCCGGTGTTACGGCCTTTCTGCTCTTTACGATATTTCCTGCGCGATGGCTGCAGCATGCTTATTCTCCTGCTTTCTCAGCTGCCGGCTTGGCAGCGGCGCGGCGGCCCGCTGGAGCGGCACCTGGCTTCGCGCCTGGACGTGGACGGCTGCCTGGCTTGCCGTCGTCACGACGTGGGCCGCGTGGCTTCTTCTCGTCCGGCGGGGTGTCGATCACAGGTGCTTCGCCCGTTGGGGAGCGGTCGCCCTTGTAGACCCAGACCTTGACGCCGATGATGCCGTAGGTGGTCGATGCTTCGCTGGTGCCGTAGTCGATATCGGCGCGCAGGGTGTGCAGAGGCACACGGCCTTCGCGGTACCATTCGGTACGTGCGATTTCGATGCCGTTCAGGCGGCCCGACGACATGATCTTGATGCCGACGGCGCCCAGGCGCATGGCGTTCTGCATGGCGCGCTTCATGGCGCGGCGGAACATGATGCGCTTTTCGAGCTGCTGCGAGATCGAATCGGCGATCAGCTGCGAATCGATTTCCGGCTTGCGGATCTCTTCGATATTGACGTGCACAGGCACGCCCATGATCTTCGTCAGCGACGACTTCAGCACTTCGATGTCTTCGCCTTTTTTACCGATCACGACACCAGGACGCGACGAGTAAATGGTGAAGCGTGCGTTCTTGGCAGGACGCTCGATGACGATGCGGCCGACCGAAGCGTTCTTCAGCTTCTTCTTCAGGAAAGCGCGTGCTTCCAGGTCTTCCTTCAGCATGTCGGCGAAATTGCCGTTGCCAGCGTACCAGCGCGATGCCCAGTTACGGGTGACCGCCAGGCGGAAGCCGGTTGGGTGGATTTTCTGACCCATCGTGTGACTCCTTAGTTACCGACAGTCACGTAGATGTGACAGGATTGTTTCGAAATACGATCGCCGCGGCCCTTCGCACGTGCGGTGAAGCGCTTCAGGATCGGGCCCTTTTCGACGTAGATCTGGGTGACTTTCAGCTCGTCGATGTCCGCGCCATCGTTGTGTTCCGCGTTGGCGATCGCCGACTCGAGAACCTTCTTGATGATGGTCGCGCCCTTTTTCGGGCTGAATTGCAGAATGTTGAGTGCAGCGTCAACTTTCTTGCCACGGATCAGGTCGGCGACCAGACGGCCTTTTTGTTCCGACAGGCGCACGCCTTTGAGGATTGCTTTAGTTTCCATTATCGTTTCGCCTTCTTGTCAGCGGCGTGGCCCTTGAACGTACGGGTCAGCGCGAATTCGCCGAGCTTGTGGCCGACCATGTTCTCCGACACGTACACAGGCACGTGCACTTTGCCGTTGTGGACGGCGATCGTCAGACCGATGAAGTCCGGGGTGATCGTCGAGCGGCGCGACCAGGTTTTGACTGGCTTCTTGTCTTTGGTCGCTTGCGCGGCTTCGACTTTTTTCACCAGGTGGGCGTCAATGAACGGCCCTTTTTTCAATGAACGAGTCATGATTTATCCTTATTTCTTGCCGCGACGCGAGACGATCATCGACGAAGTGCGCTTGTTCGAACGCGTCTTCTTGCCCTTGGTCTGCTGGCCCCATGGCGACACTGGATGACGACCAGCTGCCGTACGACCTTCACCACCACCGTGCGGGTGATCGATCGGGTTCATGACCACACCGCGGACGGTAGGACGAACACCGCGCCAGCGCATCGCGCCAGCCTTACCGATCTTGCGCAGGCTGTGCTCGGCGTTGCCGACTTCACCCACGGTTGCACGGCACTCGATGTGCACGCGACGGACTTCACCCGAGCGCAGGCGAACCTGGGCGTAGGTGCCTTCACGGGCCATCAGCACGACGCCGGCGCCGGCGGTACGGGCCATCTGGGCACCCTTACCTGGCAGCATTTCGACGCAGTTCATCACGGTACCGACCGGGATGTTGCGGATTGGCAGGCAGTTACCGGCCTTGATCGGCGCTTCCGAGCCGTTCATGACGCTGTCGCCGACAGCCATGCCCTTGGTGGCGATGATGTACTGACGCTCGCCGTCCGCGTAGCACAGCAGTGCGATGTGCGCGGTACGGTTCGGGTCGTATTCGATACGCTCGACCTTGGCAGGAATGCCGTCCTTCTGGCGCTTGAAGTCGACCAGACGGTAGTGCTGCTTGTGACCACCGCCCTTGTGACGGGTGGTGATGTGACCGTTGTTGTTACGGCCGGCGGTTTTCGATTTCTTTTCAACCAGGGCTGCGAGCGGACGGCCTTTGTACAGGCCTTCGGTCACAACTTTCACCATGCCGCGACGGCCTGGGGAGGTTGGCTTCATCTTAACGAGTGCCATTATTTAGCCTCCTCGACAAAATTGATTTCCTGGCCTGGCTTCAGGCACACGAAAGCACGCTTGGTGTGGTTGCGACGGCCGGTGAAACGACCCGAACGCTTTTGCTTGCCTTCGCGGTTCACGGTTTGCACCGATTCCACTTCGACCTTGAACAGCAGTTCGACGGCAGCCTTGATTTCTGGCTTGGTCGCGTCAGGCAGGACCTTGAACACGATCTGCTCGTTCTTTTCCGCGACGAAGGTAGCCTTCTCGGAAATGATCGGAGCCAGCAGCACCTTCATCAGGCGCTCTTCGCTGAATTTGATTGCGGCGCTCATGCGTACATCTCCTCGATCTTGGCCAGAGCAGCTTTCGTGACCAGGACTTTTTTGTAGAACACCAGCGACATCGGATCAGCGTGCTTCGGCTCGACGACCAGCACGTGCGGCAGGTTGCGCGATGCCAGTTCCAGGTTCTCGTCGATGGTGTCGGTGATCACCAGGACCGATTCCAGACCCATGGTCTGCAGTTTTTGCGACAGCAGCTTGGTCTTTGGAGCTTCGATCGACAGGTTCTCGACCACGTTCAGGCGGCCTTCGCGAGCCAGTTGCGAGAAGATCGAGCAGATACCTGCACGGAACATCTTCTTGTTAACTTTGTGCGAGAAGTTCTCGTCCGGGGTGTTCGGGAAGATGCGACCACCGCCGCGCCACAGTGGCGACGACGACATACCAGCACGAGCGCGGCCGGTGCCTTTCTGGCGCCATGGCTTCTTGGTCGTGTGGTGGACTTCTTCACGGTCCTTCTGCTTGCGGTTGCCGCTACGTGCGTTGGCAGCGTAGGCGACGACGATCTGGTGGATCAGGGCTTCGTTGTATTCACGACCGAACACTTCGTCGGTTGCTGCAACGTTGGCGCCAGCTTGACCTTGCTCATTCAGGAGCTTCAGTTCCATGCTTACGCTCCTTTCTTGGCTTTGGTTTTGACAGCAGGCTTGACGACCACTTGGCCGTTCTTCGCGCCAGGCACGGCACCTTTGACCAGCAGCAGCTGGCGGTCGGCGTCGATGCGAGCGATTTCCAGGTTCTGGGTGGTGACGGTAACGTCGCCCAGGTGACCGGTCATGCGCTTGCCCGGGAACACGCGGCCTGGATCCTGGGCCATACCGATCGAGCCAGGAACATTGTGCGAACGCGAGTTACCGTGGGTAGCACGGCCCGAAGCGAAGTTGTAACGCTTGATGGTACCGGCGTAGCCCTTACCGATCGAGGTGCCTTGCACGTCGATTTTCTGGCCCACTTCGAACATCGAAGCATCGATGGTGTCGCCGGCTTTGAGTTCAGCGGCTTTGGTGGAATCGATGCGGAATTCTTTCAGCATCGTACCGGCTTCGACGCCAGCTTTGGCGTAGTGACCGGCGGCGGCCTTGTTCACGCGGGAAGCGCGACGTTGACCGAAGACGACCTGAACTGCGGTGTAGCCATCAGTTTCAGGGGTTTTGACTTGTGCGACACGGTTGTTCGACACGTCCAGCACGGTGACAGGGATCGAATCGCCGTCATCCGTGAAGATACGCATCATGCCAACCTTGCGACCGAGGAGGCCCAGGCTCATTTTTTCTCCATTCCCACCTACGATTGGGCGGGGGTAGTTGAACTACTAAAAAATATGGGTCAAAAAAGACAGACCCATACCGAAGCCGGCTAGTATAGCGCGCAAAAGGCTTCGGCGCAACAGGAAAAATCGGAGTCAAGACCGGCCTGTTGCGCTTTTCGCAGTAACTGGAGAAAGAAGAATCCGCTCTAGCTGAGCGGCACAGAAAAGACACACCGCTGCGCCTTTTCTCTACAGGCTACGACCATTGCTGGGAGCCTGCGATCTGGAAGTCTGGTGGGCGGTGCAGGATTCGAACCTGCGACCCCTTGGATGTCGACCAAGTATTCTAACCAGCTGAACTAACCGCCCGGGGAGCCGAATTATAAGTGCCGGGCTTAAAGTTTTGCAATAGCTTTTTTCGCGTGCCCGTCAATTTCTGTGCTCCTCGTCCGCGGCCGCGCCGGGACGGCGAGGCGAATCGCGGGTTGAAGATGCCGCCCCGAAATGCTATTGTACAAATGTTTTCCGAGGGTCGACCGCGTCGCGCGCACCTGGCGCACGTGATTTTCCGGCATCCATGCCGGCGCTGTCCGCCCTCTTCCGCCTGGCGGTTCCCGATGTGTCGAACGCGCATTCCTACAGAAGAGAGCGCCGCTTGTCGCATCCCGCCTTTCTCCGGCCCGCGCGCCTCCCCGGCGAGCATCGCAGGCCCAGACCCGGTCCGCCACCCAACCCATGGCTCATGGGCGGACGCATCGCTGCAAAGGATGAAGAATGACTGTCATTGAAACACGCCACTGGCCGCGCCAGCTCGATCCCTCACGCCTGGTGCTGGCTACCGACCTCGACGGTACGCTGCTGGCCGGCACCCACGAGGCGCGGCGCCGCATCCGCGAACTGTTTTCCGGCGCCCTGCCGGAAGCAAAACTGGTGTTCGTCACCGGCCGCGGCCTGGAAACCGTCATTCCCCTGCTGTCCGACCCAACGGTGCCGCGCCCCCATTACATCATCGCCGACGTCGGCGCCACCATCGTCGACGCCGACCTGCGCCCGGTCGAACCGCTGGCGCACGAGATCGCGGCGCGCTGGCCGGGCAGCCAGGCGGTATTGAAAGCGCTGGCCGATTTCCCGGAGCTGGTGCGCCAGTCGGTGCCGCAGGAACGCCGCGTTTCCTTCTACGCCACCGAGGAGGCCCTGACGCCTGAACTCCGGAATGCCGTCGACGCCCTCGGCTGCGACCTGCTGTTCTCGGCCGGCCGCTACCTGGACGTGCTGCCGCGCGGCGTCGGCAAAGGCGTCGCGGTGCGCCGCCTGGCCGAAGTCGCCGGTTTCGATCCGGCCCATATCGTGGTGGCGGGCGACACCCTGAACGACCTGTCGATGTTCGAGGCGGGCTTTCGCGGCGTGGTGGTCGGCGCCGCCGAACCGGCGCTGGTGCAGGCGGTGCGCAAGATGCCGCGCGTGGTGGTGGCCGACGCCGCCGGCTGCGGCGGCATCCTGCAGGCCTTCGGCCGCCACGGCCTGCGCCTGGACGGCGACGCCGTGGCGCATGACGCGACCTCCTACGGCGAGGCCGAGCTGGTGATGGTCTACCACCGCCTGCCCTATGACGAAGTGGTGGAAGGCGGCGTCACCTACCAGCGCCGCCCGAAAAGCCCGAACGGCATCATGCCGACCCTGCTCAGCTTTTTCGCCGGCGGGCGCAAGGGCTCGTGGGTCGCCTGGTCGCAGCAGGCCAGCCGGACGCCGAGCGGGTTCATCCCGCACGTGGCCGTCGACGCCCAGCGCTACCCGCAACTCAAGGCGGCCCGGATTCCGCTGACGGCGGACGACATCGACCAGTTCTACAAGAAGTTCTCGAAAGAGGCGTTCTGGCCGATCATCTTCTCCTTCCCCGATAAGGCCGAATTCCGCCAGGACCACTGGGAGCGCTTCCTGGAAGTCAACCGCCTGTTCGCCGAGCAGACCGCGCGCGAGGCGGCGCCCGGCGCCACCGCCTGGATCCACGACTACAACCTGTGGATGGTGCCGGCCTTCCTGCGCCCGCTGCGCCCGGACCTGACGATCGCGTTCTTCCACCACACCGCCTTCCCTTCCAGCGACGTGTTCAACATCCTGCCATGGAGGAACGACATCATCGGCAGCCTGCTGCAGTGCGACTACGTCGGCTTCCACATCCCGCGCTACGTCGAGAACTTCGTCGATGCCGCGCGCTCCTGCGCGCCGGTCGAGGTGCTGGATGCGGTGCCGTGCGCGCCGCGCTACCTGACCTTTGGCTGCGCGCTGGGCGTGGACCGCATGCACAGCGCGCTCGAAGTGGGCGGACGCCGGGTCACGCTGGGCGCCCATCCGGTGGGCACCAACGCCGGCCTGATCGACGACCTGGTCAGGAGCGACGACATCCAGCGCCAGATCGCCGAATGGGACGAGTATCTGGATGGCCGCACCGGCATCATCTCGATCGAGCGCCTCGACTACGTGAAGGGCTCGCTGGAGAAGCTGCAGGCCTATGAGCGCATGCTCGAACAGCACCCCGAGCTGCTGGGCAAGGTCATGCTCATCAACATCATCACGCCGGCGGCGTCGGGCATGGAGATCTACGACAGCCTGCGCGAGGAACTGGACCGCACCGTGGGCCGCATCAACGGCCGCTTCTCGACCCTGGACTGGGTGCCGGTGCGCTACTTCTACCGCTCGCTGCCGTTCGAGGAAGTCGTGGCCCATTACGCCGCCTGCGACGTCGCCTGGATCACGCCGCTGCGCGACGGCCTGAACCTGGTGGCCAAGGAATACGTCGCCACCCGCCACGCCGCCGGCCGTCCGGGCACGCTGGTGCTGTCCGAATTCGCCGGCGCCGCCGTCGAGCTGCACGGCGCGCTGCTGGTGAACCCGTATGACAGGAACGCGATGAGCGCGACGCTCTACCACGCGCTGACCATGGGCGCCGATGAAGTGGCCTACCGCTCCGGCCGCATGGCCGCGATCGTGCGCGACCGCGACGTGGCGCGCTGGGGCGACGACTTCCTGGCCGCATTGGCCGCCCTGCCGTCATCCGGGCACGACGACGCCCAGGAAGAGCGCTCCGCCGCCTGAAGCTTGAACATTGAATGAAAGGGAAATGAAACCGTGATGGAATACGTCATCCTCAAGAATCCGGTCGCCGACTGGCTGGTCGCGCTGGTCGTGGTCGCGGCCGTGGCGGCCGGGCTGGACGCCGTCAAATCGATCCTGGCGCGGCGCCTGGCGGCGCTTGCCGCGCGCACCGACGCCAAGTGGGACGACATCGCGGTCGCCGCGCTGCGCTCGACCAAGCTGCTGGTGCTGATCATCGTCGGCGTCTACGCCGGCGCCAGCGTCCTGGCGCTGCCGGACAAGGCGCAGCTGTTCATCGGCCGCGTCACCATCACCGCGGTGCTGATCCAGGTCGCGATCTGGGGCGACCGCGCGCTGCGCACCTGGCTGGTGGCGACCCGCGCCCAGCGCAACGAAGACCCGGACCGCATCACCTCCTCAGCCGCCATCGCCTTCCTGGTGCGGGTGGCGCTGTGGGCGGTGGTGGCCCTGATGGTGCTGGACAACCTGGGCGTGAACATCACCACCCTGGTGGCCAGCCTGGGGATCGGCGGTATCGCCATCGCGCTGGCGGTGCAGAGCATCCTGGGCGACCTGTTCGCCTCGCTCTCCATCGTGCTGGACAAACCGTTCGTGGTGGGCGACTTCATCATCGTCGACAAGATGCTGGGCACGGTCGAGAAGATCGGCCTGAAGACCACCCGCGTGCGCAGCCTCTCCGGCGAGCAGATCGTGTTTTCCAATAACGACCTGCTCAAGAGCCGCATCCAGAACCTGCGCCGCATGGAGTCGCGCCGCGTCGTGTTCCAGTTCGGGGTGTCGCACCTGACGCCGGCGACCCTGCTGCGTGGCTTGCCGGAGATGGTGCAGCAGATCGTCGCGGCCCAGCCGCAGGTGCGCTTCGACCGCGCCCACCTGGCCGGCATCGCGGCGCCGGTGTTCAACTACGAGGTGGTGTACTACGTCGACAACACCGACTACACCGTCTACATGAACGTGCAGCAGGAGATCTACCTGAGCATCCTCGCCGGACTCGAGGAACGCGGCGTGTCGCTGGCCCTGCCGGTGCAGCTGGTGCGGCTCGCGCGCGATCAGTCGCAGCTTGCGCAGGCCGCGCAAGCGGTGGACCAGGCCGCGTGGACCGGCGGGGACGACGCCAGGGCCGCGTAAGCCCGGTCAGGCGCCCCTGCCCAGGAGCGCCAGCACCCCGTCCGCGGTCAGCGCGCTGGACGCCGGATTCTGGCCGGTGACCAGCCTGCCGTCCGTGATCGCGAACGGGGCCCAATCCTCGGCGCCGCGCTCATAGCGGCCGCCCAGCTCGCGCATCCGCGACGCCAGCAGCCAGGGCGCGTTCGCGGCGAGGTCTGCCGCGCCGGTGAAGCCATCATCGCGCCGCCGGCCGCCCCGTCGTGACCGGAAACTCGGCAATCTTTGCCCGATCCTGCTATCAAAGACGTGAGCACATGTACCCAGCGTCCTCTTCCTGCCCCGAGCCGTCTTGTTGACCGTGTTCGTATCTGACAGGCGTGACTTTCCCGCCTCCCGCCGACAAAGTTCGGCAGCAGTGTCTGACGTCACCGCCAGACTCGCCACGGGTAGCGCCGTTCTCGCTGCAAGAGCGATGGTGGCGGGCCGTGCTTCAAATGAAACACCTCGTTACTGACCGCATGCCATGCACATCCAACATCTTTGGCATCTCTGTCGCTTGGTTTTCGCGACAAAGATGAGTCATGTGATGGCGTGCTTCCTTGTCAGCATACGTAGGATCAGACACCTGTGATGGGGCTAGAGTTCCGCTCCTTCAGGTGGGGTGGAAGAGCACCCAGTATCGGGTTCGGGCATGCTCTCCGTTGCCGGAAACTGGCCTCTTTTTGCCTGATTCTCCAAATCCGCAAATGTGACATTCCGGGGGTCAGGGCGGGCGTAAGTACGTACATCCCTCTATGAAAGATGTTGAAATTCACGCGCTCCGGCCCCATGTACAATTGATCAATTACCGCCTATATTGGCGGATGCATCCCCGATGGCGACGGCGGCATCGTCGTCTATTTCATCCCTCAACGGAAAAGGAGTTCGCATGGCAATCAGTCTGCAAAAAGGCGGCAACGTCAACCTGAGCAAGGAAGCACCGGGCCTGACCAAGGTCATCATCGGCTTGGGCTGGGATCCCCGCTCGACCGACGGTTCCGCCTTCGACCTGGACGGCAGCGCTTTCCTGCTGAAGACCGACGCCAAGGTACGCGGCGACACCGACTTCATCTTCTACAACAACCTGAAATCGAGCGACGGCTCGGTGGTCCACACTGGCGACAACACCACCGGCCAGGGCGACGGCGACGACGAGAAGCTGACCGTCGACCTGGCGCGCGTGCCGGCCGACATCGACAAGGTCTCGTTCTGCGTCACCATCCACGACGCCGACGCGCGCCGCCAGAACTTCGGCCAGGTGGGCAAGGCCTATATCCGCTGCCTGAACGCCGCCGGCGAAGCCGAGATCGCACGCTACGACCTGTCCGAGGACAGCTCGACCGAAACCGCGATGATCTTCGGCGAACTGTACCGCGCCGGCAGCGAATGGAAGTTCCGCGCCGTCGGCCAGGGCTTCAAGGGCGGCCTCGGTCCGCTGGCACGCTCGTTCGGCGTCAACGTCTGAGAGTTTCACAGGGAGCTTCCCTGATGGCCCGCGCCGCCTGGCGCGGGCCCGCAACGCCACGCCAGTGGCCGATCATCCATCAAGAGAGTCCACATGCGCGTCTGGTACAACAGGACGTTTTCGTCCGTGAATGCGGCGATCAAGCTGATCCGCGAGGCCGATACCGAAGGCCGTTTCACCATCATCCACAGCAACGCCAACCGCCATGCGCCGGCCGCGCGCCTGGCCCATGAATTCCACGTCGAGCCGACCGGCCTGAAAGGCGACGCCTATGTCGACTGGTGCCTCGCCTTCTGCCGCGACCACAGGATCGACATCTTCGTGCCGGGCCGCGAAGCCACCCTGCTGGCGGCCGAGCATGCGCGCTTCGCCGACATCAAGACCCGCGTGCTCAGCGCCGCCCCGCCGGCGCAGCTGAAACGCATCCACGACAAGGCCGATTTCTATGCCGCGACGGTGCTGCCGGACGCGCCGGTGGCGGCGTTCCGCCCCTTCGCGACCCTGGAGCAGTTCGACGCCGCCTATGCCGAGTTGCGCCCCCACCATGCGAAGCTGTGCGTCAAGCCGGCGCACGGCATCTATGGCCTGGGCTTCGCCATCGTCGACGAAGAGCGCAGCAGCGCCGCGCTGCTGATCAAAGGCGTGGAGTACCACATCGGCTACCAGGACCTGCGCCGCGGGCTGGGAGAGCTGGAGACTTTCAACACCATGCTGCTGATGGAATTCCTGGACGGCCCCGAATACAGCGTCGACTGCGTGGGCGACCATGGGCGCCTGGTCACGGGCGTGGTACGCCGCAAGCTGCCGCAAGCCGGCAGCGGCCAGCTGATCGACATGCGCCAGGACATCCTGGATGCGACGACGCGCCTGGCCGCCGACTACCAGCTCAATGGCGTGTTCAACGTCCAGTTCCGCGAGGGCGGCGGCCGCCCGCGCCTGCTGGAGATCAATCCGCGCATGTCGGGCGGGATCGGCATGGCCTGCCTGGCCGGCCCCAACCTGCCCTATATCGCGCTGCGCGGCTTCGCCGAGGGCTACGATGGCCTCGAGATTCCCGCGCCGCGCCACGGCATGCGGGTGGCCGAAGTCAGCGTCGCGACGGAGCTGGCATGAACGCGCCGCACCCATTCCCCATCCAGCGCATCGAACTGCCGACCGGTGTCCTCGACCTGCGCATCGACAGCGGCGCGTCCGAACTCGACGCCCTGCTCGGCTTTGCCGCGCGCGCCAACGCCAAGCGCGGCTTCCTGTTCCTCAGCAAGGTGCTGGGCAAGCACTGGCCGGCACAACCGATCGACATGCTGACGGTGCACGAGCGCCTGGCCGCGACCGTGCCGCAGCTCAAAGGCGCGGTCCAGGGCCCGGTGGTGTTCATCGCCATGGCGGAGACCGCGATCGGCCTGGGCCAGGGCGTGTTCGAAGCCTGGCTGCGCGCCCATCCGGGCCAACAGGCGCTGTTCCTGCACACCACCCGCTACCGGGTCGGCGATGGCCCGCTGATCGAATTCGAGGAAGCGCACAGTCACGCGCCGCGCCAGTTCCTGCACGCGCCGGTCGAGCCCGAGCTGCACGCTCTGCTGCTGGCCGCACGCACCCTGGTGCTGGTCGACGACGAAGCCAGCACCGGCAATACCTTCGTCAACCTGGCCGCCGCCTGCCGCCGCCTGAATCCGGGCCTGGAGCGGGTGCACCTGGCCACCATCACCAATTTCATGGGCCGCGCCGCGACCGACGCGCTGGACGCCCGCTTCGGCATGCCGGTGACGAGCGGCGCGCTGGTCGAGGGCGAATTCAGCTTCGCGCAGGGAGCGCTGCCGCCCGACCGCGGCGTGGCGCAGCGCTATGCGGAAGACGCCGACCGCGGCGCCAGCCCCGCCTTCGGCCGCCTCGGCACGGCGCGGGCATTGCGGGCGCCGGAGCGACTGGCGGCGCGCCTGGCCGGCGAGTTCGCGCCCGGCAGCCGGGTGCTGGTGCTGGGCACCGGCGAATTCATGCACGTCTCGACCCTGTTCGGCGCCGCCCTGCAGCGCCATGGCGTCGACGTGGTGGTGCAGTCGACCACGCGTTCGCCGATCCTCACCTGGGGCGCGGTGAGCCATGCCTTGACCTTCCCCGACAACTACGGCGAGGGCATCGCGAATTACCTGTACAACGTCGCGCCCGGCCAGTACGAGCACGTGCTGGTCTGTCACGAGACCGCGCCCGGCCCCGCGCTGTTCCAGCTGGCCGGCCAGCTGAACGCGCGGCTATTCCACTTCCAGTCCGAGGACCACGTTGAAGAAGTTCCTGTTCGCTGACCTGGACGACACGCTGTTCCAGACCTTCGGCAAATGCGGCGCGCACCGGGACACCCCGGGCGCCCTGGAGCCGGCCGCCTATTACAAGGACGGCAGCATCTGTTCCTATACCACGCCTTCGCAGCGCTCGTTCCTGGCGCTGCTGCAGGACGGGATGACGATGATCCCGACCACCGCGCGCGACCTCGACGGCCTGCGCCGGGTGTCGCTGCCGTTCGACAGCTACGCCGTCATCAATTATGGCGGCGTGGTGCTCGAGCCGGGCGGCGCGCTCGACCAGCCCTGGCTGGACGGCATGCGCACGGCGATGCATGCCGCGCTGCCCGGCCTGCAAGAGCTGGCCGCCCACATCGACGACCATGGGAAGCGCAGCGGCTATGGCGGCCGCGCGCGCATGATCGAGGATTTCGCCACCCCGTTCTTCCTGGTGGTGAAGGATCCGGACAAACGGGCCGAACGCCTGGCGCCGCTCGAGGAAGACGTGGTGCGCCCCTGGATCGCCGACGGCGACCGCGATTACTTCATCCACCGCAACGGCAACAACCTGGCCATCCTGCCCAAGGCGCTCGACAAGGCCAACGCGGTGGCCCACATCACCCAACGCCTGAAGCGCGAATTCGGCGAGATCGTCACCTTCGGCATGGGCGACAGCCGCTCGGACGCGCGCTTCATGGCCGCCTGCGACTACGCCATCATCCCGCGCGGCACCCAGCTCGCCGGCATCACCGTGGGGGCGCTGTGAGCGACTGGGAAGACTTCTCCGGCAGCTACCGCAAGGGCGAGGTCAGCTTCCTGCTGCGCCGCCTGCCGCAGGAGGGCTTCGTCGACGTCGCCGAGAAGGAAGCGCTGATCCAGAGCGGCCGGCGCCACTACAGCCAGATGCTGTCGCCCGAGTCGGCGCCGTCGGCGCGCTACATGGCGCTGTTCGACGAGGCCTGCCGCGCCAACAACGCGCGCATGGCGCGCGACTGCCTGCGCCTGGCCCGCCTGATCGCCGCGCGCCCGCTGCACCGGCTGGCGCTGGTGTCGCTGGCGCGCGCCGGCACCCCGGTCGGGGTGGTCGTCGCCCGCCTGCTGCGCGAGCTGTTCGGACGCGACGCCGTGCACTACTCGGTGTCGATCGTGCGCGACCGCGGCATCGACGCCGCCGCCCTGCGCCACATCCTGGCGCATGGGCACCAGCCCGATTCCATCGTCTTCCTCGACGGCTGGACCGGCAAGGGCGTGATCGCGCGCGAACTGGCCGGCTCGATCGAGGTGTTCAACGTGCGCCACGGCACCCATATCGACGCCGGCCTGCACGTGCTGTCCGACCTGGCCGGCGCTAGCGCCTGCGCCGCCTCGTGCGACGACTACCTGATCCCGTCGAGCATCCTGAACGCCACGGTGTCGGGCCTGGTGAGCCGCACGGTGATGAGCGAGGACATGCGCGCCGACGACTTCCACGGCTGCGTGTTCTACGAACAGTTCGCGGCGGTGGACCGCTCGCAGGCGTTCGCCGACGAGCTGCTGGCGCTGGCGCTGGCGCAAGCCGACACGCTGCCGCGCGCGGAAGCGATCGACGCCGCGGCCGCGCGCGCGCGCTCGCAGGACTACATCGGCGCCGCGATGCGGCGCTACGGCATTGCCGACGTCAACCTGGTCAAGCCCGGCATTGGCGAAGCCACGCGCGTGCTGCTGCGCCGCGTGCCGCGCCTGGTCGTGCTGCGCGACCCTGGCGCCGCCGAAGTGGCGCACCTGGCCGTGCTGGCCGAAGAAAAACGGGTGCCGGTCGAGATCGACCCGCACCTGCCCTATCACGCAGTATCCCTGATCAGGAGTGCATCGGATGGCTAAATCACTGGGCGCGTCGCTGTACGTGCCGGCCAATCACAAGAACCTGACCGCGATCGCCAATGGCGAGCGCCTGCCGCACGCGCGCTCGCTGATCTTCTGCACCGAGGATTCGATCGCCGACCGGGAACTCAGCTGGTCGCTGTTCAACCTGTCGGTGGTGCTGGCGAACATGCGCCTGGACGTGGCGGCCGACCGCTTCGTGCGGGTGCGCAATCCCGAAGTGCTGGCGCGCGTGCTGGCCATGCCCGGCGCCGAGAAGCTGACCGGCTTCGTGCTGCCCAAGATCACGCGCCACAACTTCGACAGCTATTTCAAGCTGGTGCGCCACACCGGACACGTGTTGATGCCGACCCTGGAGACGGCCGAGGCCTTCGACGACGGCGAAATGCAGGGCCTGCGCGCCGCCCTGGAGGCGCCGGGCGTGCGCCACCGCATCCTGGCGCTGCGCATCGGCGGCAACGACCTGCTGGCCCTGCTCGGCCTGCGCCGCCCGCGCGGCATGACCTTGTACCGCACGCCGCTCGGGCCGGTGATCTCGCGCCTGGTGACGACCTTCCGGCCCTACGGCTTCATGCTGACCGCGCCGGTGTTCGAATACCTCGACCTGCCCGAACTGCTGGACCAGGAAGTGATCGAAGACCTGGCCCACGGCATGGTCGGCAAGACCGCGATCCATCCTACCCAGATCGCGGCGATCGAGCAGCACTTCAAGGTGACGCCGCAAGACCTGGCGGTGGCGCGCGCCATCCTCGACGCCTCGAGCCCGGCGGTGTTCCGCATGGACGACGCGATGCAGGAAGTCGCCACCCACCGCGCCTGGGCCGAGCGCACCCTCGAACAATCGCGCCTGTTCGGCTCGCGCGCCGAACTGGGCCACAAACCATTCCTGGAAGGAGAACCCTCATGACTACATTTGGACGCGGACAGAAGGGCAAGCTGGCCGACCTCGGCGCCGGCCACATCTTCGATGTCGACGTCGAGATCGCCGCCAACGGCGCCTCGGTCGACGTATCCTGCTTTGGCCTGGACGCCAACGACAAGCTGTCGGACGACCGCTACATGGTGTTCTACAACCAGCTGGCCAGCCCCGAAGGCGCGGTGCGCCTGGACCTGAGCGGCGCTCGCGCGCGCTTCGCGCTGAACCTCGACCTGTTGCCCAGCTCAATCACGAAACTCGTGTTCGTGGCGGCGATCGACGGCGCAGCCACCATGCGCACGCTGGGAGCCAGCTCACTGTCGCTGGGCAGCGCCGTGCGCTTCCCATGGTCGGGCGCCGACTTCGGCGACGAGAAGGCCCTGATCGTGGCCGAACTCTATCGACGTGACGGCCTGTGGCGCTTCGGCGCCGTCGGCCAGGGCTTCAATGGCGGCCTGTCGGCGCTGCTGAAGCACTTCGGCGGCGCCGAGGCGGGTACGCCGGCGCCGGCCGCACCCGCGCCTGCTCCTGCTCCTGCTCCTGCTCCTGCGCCCAAGCCGGCGGTCTCGCTGTCCAAGGTCACGCTCGACAAGCGCGGCGACAAGGTTTCGCTCGACAAGCGACCCGGCGGCGGCTACGGCCGCATCCACGTCAACCTGAACTGGAACCAGGCCGCCATCGCGCCGCCGCCGGCCTCGCCGCCGCCTCCCTCTTCGGCCGCGCGCGGCGGCGGCTTCCTCGACCGCCTCACCAGCATGGCGGGCGACCTCGCGAACAAGGCCGGCGAGATGGCCAACAAGGCCGGCGCGGCGCGCAAGGGCCGCAGCGGCATCGACCTCGATCTCGGCTGCATGTACGAGCTGGCCGACGGCCGCCGCGGCCTGGTGCAGGCGCTGGGCAACACCTTCGGCGACTATGAGCGCGAACCTTTCATCCAGCTCGATGCCGACGACCGCACCGGCGCCGCCGCCAATGGCGAGAACCTGTTCATCAACGGCGAACGCTTCGACAAGATCAAGCGCGCGGTGATCTTTTCCTTCATCTACGAAGGCGCGGCCAACTGGGGCGTGACCAATGGCGTGGTGACGGTGACGGCGCCGGGCCAGGCGCCGGTCGAAGTGAAGCTCGACGGCGGCGACCGCCAGATCATGTGCGCGATCGCGCTGATCGAGAACCGCGGCGGCAACCTGGTGATCACCAAGCTGGCCGAGTACTTCCAGCAGCAGGGCATGACCAGCGCGCACGAGCTGATGGACCGGCACTACGGCTTCGGCATGCGCTGGAAGACCGGCAGCAAGTAAACCCGTTACGGCAGGGCTGCTACCACTTGCAGCCCTTGTCGGTGATCGTCTCGATGGCGAGCGGCACCAGCAACAGCAGGTTGACCGTCGTCCGGCCCTCGGCATACTTGGTCTGGCAATCGGGGCGCTTCGCCCTGCGCACCGCGCGCGACAGGTCGCTGTCGTCGCTGGCGCGCATCTGTTCGGATTCGCGCAGGCTTTCCAGCGCGGTCGGCGCCCGCGCGCTTTCCACTTGCCGCGCCGCGGCGCGCAAGGATTCCATATCGATGGTCCTGGCCGGCGCCAGCGTCTGCTGACTGTCCGTCGACGGCGGCGTCTCGGGCGCCGCGGCGGGCGGCGCCGGTGGCGTTGGCATTTCCACGACCGGCGCCCTCATCCGATTCGGCCGGCGCACCGGCGCCGCCGTGACCGGAGGCGGCGCGAGCGCCGCTGCCGGCGCCGGCGGCCGCGGCGCCGGAATGAAGACGACCGCAACGTAGTCGACGGGCGCCTCCGCGTAGCGCGCATCGGGCGTTTCCGCGAAGCGCAGCAGCGCAAGCACGAACAGGAGATGCGCCAGCGCGACCAGCGCGCCGGAGACGCCCCGCGTCAAGCGTCGTCCCGCCGGCGAAGCCGCGCCGCCAGCAGTTCGGGGCGGTCGAGATACAGGAACACGTAACGCGGCAGGCGCTTCCTCGCTTGCCAGTGCAGGATATCGATGCGCGCGTCGTCGGCGAGCACCAGCACGCAGTTCGGCTTGTCGAACGGCGTGACCAGCAGCGTGTCCCGGCTCGCCACCCCATGGCGCCGGCGCCAGATCGGCAGCGGCGCATCGACCGTCTCCAGGCGCGCGATTGCCGCCAACGGCAGCAGGCCTTCGACCCGGGCTCCTACGCTCAGGTGCAGCGTATCGTCCGTCATGACGTGGCGCCCTGCCCCGATATGCCAGCGGTCGCCGAGCACCCAGGCCAGCGTGTACAGCACCGCCACGGCGCCGAGGACGTGCAGCAGGGCCAGCTTGCCGGCATCCTCGACGAACAGGTTCAGCAGCAGGACGTGCACCGGCAGCTCGAGCAACAGGCTGACGAAGACGACGGCGGTGGCGGTGCCGTAGGCGCCGCGTTCCAGATAGGTCAGCGCGACGCCGTCCGGCAGCGTGCACGCAGCGGTTTGCCGCCGCAGGCGCCTGAAGCAGCCGATCCACAGCAGGCGGTCGAGCCGGAGCATCCCCACCAGTTCGGGCGGTAGCAGCGCCGCCACGCGCGCATGCCATGGGGCCCGGGCCGCATGCGCGCTGCGCAGGCGCTGCCAGGCGTCCGGCGCGTGGGCGATGTCTTTCGCCATCAGCAGCAACAGGGGCAAGGACAGGCCGAGACTGCGCAAGAAGGGCTTGGCGGCATCAGGAGCGAGCGTCCTGGCGATGGAGACCAGGAATAAGGCGGCGAGACCCCAACCGGCTAGATCGCGCCAGGATGTGGTGCGCAAGGAGGAAACAAGTGAGGGCGGCTGCATGGATCGACGATAGGAGGATGAACCATTCGATTACAGCATGCGGAAGGAATATGAACAACGGCTGGCGATCGCCACATAGAAGATCATGCGAGCCTGTCAGAATTTCTGTGTGGAACCGGGGTCATGAAATAATCCCGAAAGGACTGTTCCATGACCGAAGTGATGACCACTAAGAAGCTCAA
>NZ_JBNDIK010000025.1:0-114132 GCF_050434365.1 Massilia sp. UYP32 | reverse complement strand
TGACGATCAAGTCTGGTTGAATCCGGAACGGATTCGGCCAGAAGCACTACAGCAAGCAGCTTGAGATGACGCGACAACTACGTTGACAAACACCGTCCTCGAGTAGACCTTTCTTGACCTTCGTTGCAGAAAAAATCATCTCGGCAGTTCGGAGCGCCTGATCCATCTGCTCTTTACTGAATTCCGAGTCCATACCGTAATCAGCTAACGCCCGCTGAGTGCAGAGCGATCGGAGGTATTTCCCGATTGCTGTAGCGCGGAGGCGTCCATTCGCCGTGAGCTTTTTCGCTGGAAAGGTCAGCTGATTTATCAGCTGCTCATGCACGCCATTGCCCTGAATCGGCGCAATCGGAAGCGCAGCGTTATACGCCCTGCAGCAATGATAGCTCGCGTAATAGAGCCTATTCGTTGCACTGCGATAAAACGCCTCATCACTCGCAATATCATGCAGTGCTTTCGCGGCCGCGAGAAGCGCGTCTGGACTACAGGTCATACGGCAAAAACATTACGTCGAATACAGGTGATTTCTCAACTCCAAGCTCTTCTTCCGTTGCAGCAAGTTCCATGTTGAGTTCGAAAACCTCTTCGGCGTCAAGCTTTACAGGGAGCGCACAAGTCACCCCTTGGAACACTCCTGGCTCGTCAACGACATCAATCTGCGCGTCTTCGGAGAAAAGCATTCGATGGCGTCTAAGAACAAGGCCGGCAGCATCCAAATGCTTTGTGACCTTCTCGTCGGTCCAGCCGGCAGCCGATAGTACTGCTACAACTTGTCTTGCTTTCTCAATCGGATAAACAGGCAATTCCATATTCATAGCGGCCGCCCGATCGTAGTATGAAACGAATGTTTCGAAGGACCCCGACAGGAATGCGATCATCGAAAGAGTCGAGAAATTTCCACCCTCTGGATTCCCGCGAGCTTTATAAAATTCATGCGCGCGGAAAAAAATCCCAAATTTGTCACATTCGTATGGTAATTACCACATGCCATCGTCAAGTCTTGCAGACCTTGTGATGCACGAAAGCACCTATCCACCTGGTCGGCATCTCCCAACAGGGCATAGTAGCACCCGAGCAGGGACCAGCCTTTAGCTGCATCAACAGCGCGCACTTGTTCGCAATCCCGAAGGATTGATCTCATTGCGAAGGTGCTTGGATCAGCGTACTTCCCCTGATCGAGAACCTTGTTGAGCTTGTCGACAATCTCTGATGATTTTAATTTTGCAACGGCCATGAATGGTATTGTACGCAGAAAGACGCAAATGAGTCATCAGGATACAAAAAATTCTAGCCTGTTACATTGTCACGTTCTTCCGCTCCTGCATGGCCAGATAGGCAGCTTCGATCTGCTGGAGCCGAGCAAGTTCCTGTGCGCTGATCAGCTGCAGGGGCGTCTCGTCGCCAGCGCCGCGGTGGATCGCGCACATGTGGGTCGTGCCCTCGTGTGTGTGGGCGTTGAGGTCCAGGCTGCTCATTTGGCGTTCACGGCCCTGCATGTCTCCGAGCGCTCGACGACCCGCTCGTATCGCCGCACGAGTCCCGCAACGTTTGCGGCGTCGCCGAGAATCTCTGCAGCAACTTTCGACATTATTGCCGATCCTTCTCCTTCGGCCTCAGTTCCGGCGGCAGCGGTTCCACCACCGACCGGAGCGGCGCCTGGTATTGGCCCTGCGGAGCAGCGCAGCCGGTCAACGCCAGTGCACACACCGCGCTGAGCAGTCTCCAACGATTCAGCATGTTCCTGTTCCTTTCGTAGGGCGGCCGTGTCGCGCTCAAGCAGCTTGGTGCGCAGGCCCGGCTAGCCATTCATTCGCAACGCCGGCGCTGCGGCCGCTGCTGCAGCCGCCGAGGCCGCAGCGCGAGGCACCTCCGACGCGTACGCGCCTGCGATTGAAGGACCGGAGATCACTTCGAAAGTTGATATCGAAATTTAATGAATGCATCTAAACGCTTCCTGCGCCTGCCGGACGTCATCAAGCTAGTCGGCATCAAGCGTACAGTCCTCTACGAGCGCATCAAGGCCAGATCGTTTGCCAAGCCGATTTAGATCAATGCACGAGCAGTGAGTTGGGGTGAGGAAGAACTGGCCCAAAGGCAACAGAGTCTCCCTCGCGGCGTCAAAATTGAGCCGGTTTAGCGATGCGGGGTAGAAATGAGGGTAGACGAAAAAAGACCCCCCCTTCAAAGGGGTTTTCGGGGAAATTGGAGGCGAGGACAGGAATCGAACCTGTCTAGGCGGCGTTGCAAACCGCTGCATAACCTCTTTGCTACCTCGCCAAAACCAATTTTAGGCTAAGGGCTGCGGTCGGTTATGTGCTTCCTCAAAGCAGTGCACACCTGTCATGACAAGGCCGGTTAGTCCAAAAGGCAGAATCGCATACTGATCCGAGCCTCAGCCATACCAGTAACCCAAAGGGATGCCTTGACCAGGCTGTGGGCTCTGTTCGCATGCACTCTCCACTACTGCTTACCAGAGATGCGCCGCCAGATCGCTCCCCCGCAGACTGGCATAGCGCTTCAACATACGGGGATCACGATGTCCCGTGATCTTTGCGATGAGCACGTCGGAAAGCGTAGTTCGCTCGAACAGCCGGCATGTCGCCTCGTGCCGCAGATCGTGGAACGTAAGTCCTTGGACACCAGCATCTGTGAACGCAATGCGGAACCGGCGCGACACATCCGCCGTCGTGCGGTCGAGGTTGCGTATGGCGAGGTCACCGTTCCAGAAACTGAAAAGCCTTCCGTCACGTGCAGCGATCTCGGCCTGATGTTCGCGTATGAAGCTGTCGAGCACTTCGCGCGCTACGGACGAGAGTGGCACCTGTCGTGTTTCGCCGTTCTTCGAGCGCTCCAGATGAATAGTCCGCTTCTGGAGATTCACTTGGTCGACGTACAAGGTGTAGCACTCGCGCATGCGCATCGCCGTTTCCAACGCCAGGATGAAGAAGAGGCGTTCCTCGCTACCCTCTTCAAACATCTTGAGAATGGCGGCCTCCTCCCCCTCTTCCAGACGTCGGTCGCGCTCGATGTCAAACCGCGGCTGCTTGCCGTCCTGCGCTAGCAAGGCAGTGTCTTCAGGCGTGTAAGTCGAGAAACCGCGCTTGAGCAAGCGCAGCGGATTTTGCGCCATGATCTCCGGATGCTTTCGCGTCATCCAGTCGAAGCAGCGTGCAAGGGCGCCGTGACGGTGGCGGATGGTGGAAGGCGCCAGATGGTCGACACGCTTCATCGACACAACCCAAGACTCAGCCCAATCGTAGTTGAGCGCACCTGTCGCGAGCAAGGCGAGCTTGGGACGGACCGTATCGAGGAGCTTGACGTCGGACTCTGGCACAGCGTTATGCTTCTGGTACTCGGCAATGCAGCGGCCGATTGTCCAGTTCTGTGGTTTTGGCGGCTCTCGCTCTAGAAGCGACGAGGGCACGATGCCCTGCTTCAGCAGGCCCTCAAGCTGAGCACCGTACTGCTCAGCGGCATCGCGCGTGTCGAACGTCGCCCACAGCGTCTTCGGGAGGAGTTTGTTCTTGACGCACAGTTGAAATGCGCCGGATGGGGTCTGCTTGATGGATGCCATGGCTAAGCTCTCTCAAAGCCTGCATCCGGGAGGTAACGGCCAATTGGCCGTTTCAGAGGTAGGTGAACCTCCCGCGCCGGGAGGTTTCACCACTTGGTGAACCAGCCTGATGCAGGCTAAGTCCTTGATTTGTGGAGGCGAGGACGGGAGTCGAACCCGTCTAGACGGCTTTGCAGGCCGCTGCATAACCGCTTTGCTACCTCGCCAGAGGATATAGTGCGCTTGATCGATGTGAACGGTTATGAAACACATCAACAAGGGAAGAAGGAATCTTCCTGAATTCTGGAGCGGGAGAAGAGTCTCGAACTCTCGACCTCAACCTTGGCAAGGTTGCGCTCTACCAACTGAGCTACTCCCGCTTAGGAGTGTTACCACTGATCGTAAAACCTGGAGCGGGAGAAGAGTCTCGAACTCTCGACCTCAACCTTGGCAAGGTTGCGCTCTACCAACTGAGCTACTCCCGCATGGAGCCTTACAATGTACTACCAAATGCAGCGCCAGTTTAGAAAACTGGAGCGGGAGAAGAGTCTCGAACTCTCGACCTCAACCTTGGCAAGGTTGCGCTCTACCAACTGAGCTACTCCCGCGTACAGAACAACGATTATGACAGAACTTTGACGTTTTTCCAAGATCGCTTTACAGCTTTGCAATCTTTGGAGCGGGAGAAGAGTCTCGAACTCTCGACCTCAACCTTGGCAAGGTTGCGCTCTACCAACTGAGCTACTCCCGCTTTGTCTTTCATTCTGTTGCGTTGTTGTCGCAACAGGCAGGCATTATAGAGATTCTATTCTGTACGTCAAGGATGCCACCAAACAAATTAAATCGCCCCCGCCTTCTCCTTGATCAGGGGCCAGGCGCGGCGCAGATAATAGAACATCGACCACACCGTCAGCACGCCCGCCACCCACAGCAAGTACTCGCCCCAGAAGTGGATGTCGATGCCGAACAGGCGGTCATGGAACAGCAGCATCGGGATCGCCGTCATCTGGGCCGCCGTCTTGATCTTGCCGAGCGAACTCACCGCCACCGAGCGGGTGGCGCCGATCTGGGCCATCCATTCGCGCAGCGCCGAGATGGTGATCTCGCGGCCGATGATGATGCCGGCGATGATCGCGTCCACCCGGTCCAGTTGGACCAGCACCAGCAGCGCGCCGGCCACCATCAGCTTGTCCGCGACCGGGTCGAGGAAGGCGCCGAAGGCCGAGGTTTCGTTCCAGCGGCGGGCTAGGAAACCGTCGAACCAGTCGGTGACGGCGGCGATGATGAAGACGGCGGTCGCCGCGAGATTGCGCTCGGGGAGCGTCATCCAGTCAACCGGCAAGTAGAACAATCCGACTACGAGGGGAATGAGCGCGACGCGTAACCAGGTCAGGAGAATCGGTATATTGAAGGGCATGAGAGAGCTGATTACCGTGGAAAAATGCTTGGCCGTTAGTCTACATGGGTATGCTGGTTTGGGCCAGTTGACTCATCTGTATGGGGAGGCGCGGAGCCTGGCGGCTCAACGGTTGGCGGTTGTTTCGGGTTGACTGCATGGAAATATTGATGCAGAACGGGTAGTTCGCATGCTGGTTGAACGCGTAGACGGCAAGCCGCCCACCCCACCGTTGATTGAACGTAGGGTGGACGGGGTCATTCAATGCAGCTGCCTGTAAATCTCTTCCGCCAACGCGCTCGAAATGCCCTCCACCGTCATCAGGTCTTCGACACTCGCGTCGATCACGCCGCGCAGGCCGCCGAAGCGCGCCAGCAAGCGCTGGCGGCGCTTGGCGCCGATGCCTTCGATCTCTTCCAGGCGCGAGGCCTGGCGCGCCTTGGCGCGCTTGGCGCGCATGCCGGTGATGGCGAAGCGGTGCGCCTCGTCGCGGATCAGGGCCACCAGCATCAGCGCCGCCGATTCCTTGCCCAGCTCCTGGGCCGGGCGGCCGTCGGCGAAGATCAGGGTCTCCAGGCCCACGCGCCGCCCTTCTCCCTTGGCCACGCCGACGATCATGGAGATGTCCAGCCCCAGCTCGGTAAACACCTGGCGCGCCATCTCCACTTGCCCCTTGCCGCCGTCGACCAGCACGATGTCGGGCATCACGCCTTCCCCGCCCGCCACTTTCTCATAGCGACGCGTCAGCACCTGGCGCATGGCGGCATAGTCGTCGCCCGGCGTGATGCCGTTGATGTTGAAGCGGCGATACTCGCCGTTCTGCATCTGGTGGTGGTGGAACACCACGCACGACGCCTGGGTCGCCTCGCCCGCCGTGTGGCTGATGTCGAAGCATTCGATGCGCAGGGCGTCCAGGTCTTCGCTGTCGAGCTGCAAGGTATCGGCCAGCGCGCGCGTGCGCGCCTGTTGCGAACCCTGCTCGGACAGCAGCCGCGCCAGCGCGATTTCTCCGCCCTTGCACGCCATCTCGAGCCACTGGCGGCGCTGGCCGCCCGGCTGCAGCACCAGGCTGATGCGGTGGCCGCACTGCTCCTGCAAGGCCATGATCAGTTCGGGCTGGTCGAATTCGACGTTCAGGATCAGGGTGCCCGGGATGAACTGGCCCGCATAGTGCTGGGCCAGGAAGGCGCACAGCACCTCGACCTCGATCGGGCATTCTCCCAGCGATTCGCCCACGTGGCTCGGGAAGTAGGCGCGGTCGCCCAGGTGGCGTCCGCCCCGCACCATGGCCAGGTTGACGCAGGCGCGCCCGCCCTGCACCACCACGGCGATGACGTCGACGTCGGCGTCGCCCGTCGTCTCCATGCTCTGCGCATGCAGCACCTTCGACAGCGCCTGGATCTGGTTGCGCACCGACGCCGCCTGCTCGAACTTGAGCTCCATCGCGTAATCCTGCATCTTCTGCTCGAGGTCGGCCATCACCTCGCTCTGGCGTCCGCGCAGGAAGCGCGCCGCGTTCTCGACGTCGAGCTTGTATTCCTCCGGCGCGATCAGTTTTACACATGGCGCGCTGCAGCGGCCGATCTGGTGCAGCAGGCAGGGGCGCGTGCGGTTCGCATAGACGCTGTCCTCGCAGGTGCGCAGCTTGAACACGCGCTGCAGCAGCTGGATCGATTCCTTGGCCGCCCAGGCGCTGGGGAAAGGACCGAAGTACTGGTTCCTCTTGTCCAGCGCGCCGCGGTAATACGCCATGCGTGGCGCCTCGCCGCCCGTGATCTTGATGTAGGGGTAAGACTTATCGTCGCGGAACAGGATGTTGTAGCGCGGCTTGAGCGTCTTGATCAGGTTGTTTTCCAGGATCAGCGCTTCGGCTTCGCTGCTCACCACGGTCGTTTCCAGGCGCGCGATCTGCGACACCATCATCGCGATGCGTGGGCTCGACAGGTTTTTCTGGAAGTAGCTCGAGACGCGGTTCTTGAGGTTGCGCGCCTTGCCGACGTAGAGCACGTTGTCGGCCGCATCGAAGTAGCGGTACACGCCGGGTAGCCCCGGCAGGCGATTGACGACGGCCAGCACTTGCGCGCGCACGTCGGCATCCACCTTCGGGCTCAGTTCGCGGTTGGCTTCGGCGCGCATCTCCTCGCGCGCCTCCGACAGGCGCTCGCGGCCGAGCCGCGCGGCCAGTTCGGGGGTGAGTTCGACGGATGGGTTGCCAGCTGCTGCGGGTTTTGCTTCGGACATTACTCTGCCAATGATGATGATGCCAACGGCGCCTGGGTCACGATCACGAAGGCGACGCCGTAGTCGGCCTCGTCGCTGATCGTCACCTGGGCGCTGAGCCGGTGCTCGCGCATGAAGTCGCCAAGGGCGCCGCTGCAGACAATAACCGGCTTGCCGCTCGGGTCATTCAGCATCTGGGCGGAACGCCAGGTCATGGGCATGCGCATGCCGAGACCAATGGCTTTCGAGAACGCCTCCTTGGCCGAGAAACGGGTGGCCAGGAAGCGCAGGCCGCGCACCGCGTTCTTGGCGCTGCGGGCATGGTATTTTTCCAGCTCTTGCGGGCCGAGGATTTTCTCGGCGAAGCGCGGGCCGCTGCGCGCGAGGGCAGCCTCGACACGCGAGATCTGGACGATGTCGGTGCCGATGCCGTAGATCATATTCAAGCCCCGGCTTTCGCGGTGTAAGTCACGCCCAGGCGCGCCGCGACCATGATCGCCTTCATCTCGCGCACCGCGTTTTCCCAGCCGGCGAACAGCGCATGCGCCACGATCGCGTGGCCGATGTTCAGCTCGTGCAGGTCCGGAATCGCCGCGATCGGTTGCACATTGGTGTAGTGCAGGCCATGGCCGGCATTCACGCGCAGGCCGCGTTTCGCGGCGTCAATCACGCCCAGCTTGATGCGTTCCAGCTCGTGCGCCACTTCAGCGCCTTCGGCCTCGGCATAACGGCCCGTGTGCAATTCGATCACGGTGGCGCCGACCGCGGCCGCCGCCTCGATCTGGCGCGCATCGGCATCGATGAACAGCGAGACGCGGATGCCCTCTTCCTTCAGCTGCTTCACGGCCGCCTCGACCTCGTTGTAGTAGCGCACCACATCCAGGCCGCCCTCGGTCGTGACTTCCTCGCGCCGCTCCGGCACCAGGCACACGTCCTGCGGTTTCACCTGGCAGGCGAAGTCGATCATCTCGCGGGTGACGGCCGCTTCCAGGTTCATGCGCGTGGCCAGCAACGGACGCAGTGCCAGCACGTCGGCATCCTTGATGTGGCGCCGGTCTTCGCGCAGGTGCAGCGTGATCAGGTCGGCGCCCGCCTGCTCGGCCAGCAGCGCGGCGCGCAGCGGGTCCGGATACGTCGTGCCGCGCGCATTGCGCACGGTGGCGATGTGGTCGATGTTCACGCCCAGGTCGATCACCTGGCCGGCGGGTTGCAGGAAGCTCATAGTGTTCTTTTTACAGTTGCATCAAATCGATCAAAATCTGGCGCGTATTGAGCGGCTGTCCGCCCAGGTGGTGCGCCAGCAGGAAGCGCATCAATTGCTTGCTCTGCGCCTGGGTCGCCGGATCAGTATAGTCCTCACGCTCCATATCGAGCAGGGTCTTGCCCAACACGACGGGCCAGACTTCGCCCGCGCCCGCCGCGCGCGCGCCGCGCTCCGGATCGACCACGTAATCGCGGCCCGGCTCCACCGGGGCGCGGCTGTTCGTGCAGCGGCCGAGATCGGCTGCCACGCCCGTTTCCTTAAGTAAGGCTCTTTCGAATTTTCGCAAGACGATTTGCGCCGGTTCGCCGTGGGCGAGCTGGTTCAGGGTCGAGACGTAGTGGTCGAACAGGGCCGGATGGCGGTCGTCGCGCGCCAGCAATTTGACGAGCAGTTCGTTCAGGTAGAAGCCGCACAGCAGCGCCGTGCGTTCCAGCGGCAGCATGCCGCCCACCCACTCGGCATCGATCAGGGTGCGCAGCTCGGACTTGCCGCTCCAGGATACCGAGAGGGGCTGGAAGGTCTGCAGCACGCCGCGCAGCTTGGAAAACGGGCGCTTGGCGCCCTTCGCCACCACCCCCACCCGGCCATGGTCGCGGGTGAACATGTCGATGATGAGGCTGGTTTCTTTATACGGGTAGCTGTGCAGCACGAAACCGGGCTGGCCGACGATGCGACTATCGCGGCCCGGCGCGCGCGGGCGCTTGCCCGCGGCCGGCGTGCCCTGCTCCGGCAGGTCGTCGATGAATTGGTCGTGGCTGGACATGCGCGCGGCTAGCGTCCCTCGCCCTTACTCGTAACCGTAAGCGCGCAGGCCTGCTTCGTTGTCGGCCCAGCCGGATTTGACCTTGACCCAGATTTCCAGATAGATCGGGCCGCCAAACAGTTTCTCCATATCGAGGCGCGATTGGGTCGAAATCTCTTTCAGGCGCGCACCCTTGTTACCGATGATCATAGATTTATGGGTGTCGCGCTCGACCAGGATCGCGGCGAAGATCCGGCGCAGATTGCCTTCCTGTTCGAACTGTTCGATCAGGACGGTGCTGGTGTACGGCAGTTCGTCGCCCAGCAGGCGGAACACTTTTTCGCGCACGATCTCGGCCGCCAGGAATTTCTCGCTGCGGTCGGTGATGTCGTCCGGGCCGAAGACCGGCGGATTTTCAGGCAGGTGGCGCTTGATCTCGGTTTCCAGCGCATCGACCTGGAAGCGCAGCTTGGCCGAGACCGGCACGATGGCGGCGAAGTTGAACAGGGCCGAGATCTTTTGCGCGAACGGCATCAGGACCGCCTTGTCCTTGATGCGGTCCGATTTATTGATGACCAGGATCACCGGGACATTCTTTGGCAGCATGTCCAGCACTTGCTGGTCGGCCGGGCCGAAGGTGCCGGCTTCGACCAGGAACAGGATCGCGTCCGACGACGTCAGCGTGTTCGAGACGGTCTTGTTCAGCGTCTTGTTCAGCGCGTTGGCGTGGCGGGTCTGGAAGCCCGGGGTGTCGACGTAGATGTATTGCGCGTCGTCGCGGGTCTGGATGCCGGTGATGCGGTGGCGCGTGGTCTGGGCCTTGCGCGACGTGATCGACACCTTGGCGCCGATCAGGACGTTCATCAGGGTCGACTTGCCGACGTTCGGGCGGCCGACGATGGCGATATAGCCGCAACGGAAATTGTCGGGAGTGGCGTTCATGCTTTTTCTGTTCCTGGTTGTTCTGCTTGGGCGGCCGGTGCGGCGTCGCCCTGATTGGTGCCGATGCCGGCCAGTTTCAACTGGGCCGAGCGCTGGCGTGGCTTGCGCGCGCCGGGCGTCTTGGTCAGCGCCTTCTGGGCCGCGTCGAGCGCCAGGCTGGCGGCGGCCTGCTCGGCCGCGCGGCGGCTACCGCCGCGGCCGAACACCTGCACGTTCAGCTTCGGCACCAGGCATTCGACTTCGAATTCCTGGCTGTGGGCGGCGCCGTGGGTGGCCACCACATTATAGGTTGGCAGCGCAATACGCTTGGCCTGCAGGAATTCCTGCAGCAGGGTCTTGGCGTCCTTGCCGAGCGTGGCCGGGTCGACCGTCTCCAGCAGCGGAATATAAAACGCGCGGATCACGTCGCGCGCGCTGTCGAAGCCGCTGTCGAGGAAGATCGCGCCGAGCAGCGCTTCCAGGGTGTCGGCCAGGATCGAGGGCCGGCGGAAGCCCCCGGACTTGAGCTCGCCCTCGCCCAGGCGCAGGAATTGCGACAGGTCGAGCTTCTGGGCGATCTCGAACAGCGCCTGCTGCTTGACCAGGTTGGCGCGCAGGCGCGACAGGTCGCCCTCGTCGAGCGTGCCGAAACGTTCGTACAGCACCGAAGCGACGACGCAGTTGAGGACCGAATCGCCCAGGAATTCCAGGCGCTCGTTATGCAGACTGCTATGGCTACGGTGGGTCAGGGCTTGCTGCAGCAGCCCGATGTCCCGGAACGTATACCCTAAGCGCGTTTGCAATAACTGAAGATTCATTGTCGATGTCGTGTGCGTGGCCGGGCAGGCCACGGTGTGTCTATAAAGGCTCAGGGAGCGGTGCTGTCGGCCTCGGCCACCACGCCGCTGGGGTCGGTGGTGCCGGCGAAGTCGATCAGCAGGCTGACGTTGCCCATCAGCGGCAGCCGCTTTTCGTAGGCAAAGCTGATCTGCGTTTCTTCACCAGTGCGGGTGAAGACCAGGTCCTGGCCGCGTACGGCCTCGACGTCGTTGACGCTGGTATGGCGGTTGAAGGCTTGCTGCATCTCGCGGATGCTGCCGCCGCTGTCCTTGACCTTGGCGATCGCCGACTTGATCGCGTTGTACTCGATATAGGCCGGGACCATGCGCATGGCGAAGATGCCGGCCACGCCGATGACGACCAGCGCCCCGATCAGGCCGGACAGGGAAAGACCGTCTTGTTTATTAGCTATCTTCCTGCGATCCATGCGCGCCCCTTGTTATTGGATACCGCCGACACGTTTCGGATTGCTGAAGTTCATCCAGACCACGAAGGCCTTGCCGACGATATTGCGATCAGGCACGAAACCCCAGTAACGGCTGTCCGCGCTATTGTCGCGATTATCGCCCATCATGAAATACTGCCCTTCCGGCACCACGCAGGTGAACTTGTCGTAGGTGTATTCGCAGTTTTCGCGCAGCGGGAAATTGTCCACGCTGCCCAGGTCGATATTGCGCTTGTCGGCCGTGTTCAGGATGCGGTGCTGGGTCAAGCCGCCCGGGCTCGGCAGTTTCTCGACGAACTGCTTGTGGTAGATCGGATGCTGATCGTCCAGGTAGTCGTCCAGCGCCGTGTACTCGACCGGCTTGCCGTTGACCGTCAGGCGCTTGTCCTCGTACGTGATTTTATCACCCGGCACGCCAATGACGCGCTTGATGTAATCCTGGTTCATGTCTTTTGGATACTTGAACACCATCACGTCGCCGCGCTGGGGATTATTGATCTGGATGATTTTTTTGTTAATGATCGGCAGACGGATGCCATAGGTGTACTTGTTCACCAGGATGAAGTCGCCCACCAGCAGGGTCGGCACCATCGACGACGACGGAATCTTGAACGGCTCCCACAGGAACGAGCGCAGGATGAACACCAGCGCGATCACCGGGAAGAAGCTGCCCGAATACTCGATCCAGGTCGGCTGGCGCAGGTGGGCCTGCTCGATCGCCGCGCGGTTGCCGTTGTGGTCGACCTTGATCCCATCCGCGACCAGCTTGGCGTTGCGCGTATCGTACTCGCGCAGGGCGGCATCGGCGGCGCGGCGCCGCTGTTTCGCCAAATAGAATGTGTCCAGGCACCAGATGATGCCCGTGATCACCATCAAGACGAACAGGATCAGGGCAAAATTGCCCAGGATGGGTTGCAGGTTCATTATTTATCTTCCACCTGGAGAATGGCCAGGAAGGCTTCTTGTGGAATCTCCACCGAGCCAACCTGCTTCATGCGCTTCTTGCCGGCCTTTTGCTTCTCCAGCAGCTTTTTCTTACGCGAGATGTCGCCGCCATAGCACTTGGCCAGGACGTTCTTGCGCAGCGCCTTCACGTTTTCGCGCGAGATGATGGTGGCGCCGATGGCGGCCTGGATCGCCACGTCGAACATCTGGCGCGGGATCAGTTCGCGCATCTTGGCCGCCACCTGGCGTCCGCGATACGGCGCGTTGGCGCGGTGGACGATGATGGCCAGGGCGTCGACCTTTTCGCTGTTGATCAGCATGTCGACCTTGACCACGTCGGCCGCGCGGTTTTCCTTGAACTCGTAGTCCATCGAGGCATAGCCGCGCGAGGTGGACTTGAGGCGGTCGAAGAAGTCCAGCACGATCTCGGCCATCGGGATCTCGTAGTGCAGCTTGACCTGGCGGCCGTGGTAGGCCATGTCCATCTGGATGCCGCGCTTGCCGTTACACAGGGTCATCACCGAACCCACGTACTCTTGCGGCATGTACAGGTTGACGTCGACGATCGGCTCGCGCACTTCGTTGATCTTCGACGGTTCCGGCATCTTCGACGGATTGTCGACGCGGATGATGCTGCCGTCCTTCATCTCGACCTCGTACACCACGGTCGGCGCCGTCGTGATCAGGTCCATGTCGAATTCGCGCTCCAGGCGTTCCTGCACGATCTCCATGTGCAGCAGGCCCAGGAAGCCGCAGCGGAAGCCGAAGCCCAGCGCCTGCGAGACTTCCGGCTCGTACATCAGGGCGGCATCGTTCAGCTTCAGCTTCTCGAGCGAGTCGCGCAGCGCGTCGTACTGGTTCGCCTCGACCGGGAACAGGCCGGCGAACACCTGTGGCTGCACTTCCTTGAAGCCCGGCAGCGGTTCGGGCGCCGGACGGCTGGCGAGGGTCACGGTGTCGCCCACGCGGGCGGCGGTCAGTTCCTTGATGCCGGCGATGATGAAGCCCACCTGGCCGGCGGTCAGCTGTGGCAGCGACACCGAACGCGGGGTAAACACGCCGATGTTTTCCACCAGGTTGACCGACTCGGTGGCCATCAGGCGGATCTTGTCTTTTGGACGCAGGGTGCCGTTGACCACGCGCACCAGCATCACGACGCCGACGTACGGGTCGTACCAGGAGTCGACGATCAGGGCCTGCAGCGGCGCGTCGGGATCGCCCTTCGGCGGCGGCACTTTCGCGATCAGGGTTTCGAGCACGTCTTCCACGCCCAGGCCGGTCTTGGCCGAGCACACGGTGGCGTCGGACGCGTCGATGCCGATCACGTCCTCGATTTCTTTCTTGGCGTTGTCCGGGTCGGCGTGCGGCAGGTCGATCTTGTTCAGGATCGGCACCACTTCCACGCCCAGGTCGAGCGCGGTATAGCAGTTGGCGACCGTCTGCGCTTCCACGCCCTGCGAAGCGTCGACCACCAGCAGCGCGCCTTCGCAGGCCGACAGCGAGCGGCTGACTTCGTACGAGAAGTCGACGTGGCCCGGGGTGTCGATCAGGTTCAGGTTGTAGACCTGGCCGTCGCGCGCCTTGTACTGCAGCGCCGCGGTCTGGGCCTTGATGGTGATGCCGCGCTCGCGTTCCAGGTCCATCGAATCGAGCACCTGGGCGTCCATTTCGCGGTCCGACAGGCCGCCGCACAGCTGGATGATGCGGTCGGCCAGGGTCGATTTGCCATGGTCGATGTGGGCGATGATGGAGAAGTTACGTATGTTGTTCATTAACAAAGCTCAAAACCAAAAAGGCCGCGAAAGGCGGCGACTACGACGATATAAGGCGTACTGCCGTGCAGCACGAATTGGCTGCGCAATACGAAAAAGCGCTGCGTCGGGGGCCGTGCCGGTCCCCAGGCGAGCGCCTTGGCAAAGCAGGAAATTCTTTGGAAGGTGTGCAATCACCGCTCCGACCCGGCATTTTACCGGATTTCGAGGCAGAAAGGCCGGTTTCCAGAGGGTGGCTCAGGACGCGGCCCGCGTGGCGGCGCAGGCGGCCAGGTAGGCCCGCACCGCCGCCTCGTCCAGGAAGTAGTGGCAGAGCTCGGGCTGGCCGGGATCGCCATACAGCACCGGCACCAGCTCGTCGAAGCGCGCCAGCAACGCCGGGTCGGCGTCGACGTCCAGCACGGCGACGTCGAACGGCTGCCCGGGCGGCTCGAGCGCGCGCAGCGCCGCCAGCATGTCCTCGCACAGGTGGCACCAGCTGCGCGAATACAGGACGAAGCCTGGGCCGAATTGCGCCGGCGCAGGCGCGTGCTCGCCTCGCTGCTGCGTCACTGGCGCGGCTTGAGCGTGATGTACTGCGTGGTGTCCTCGCGCTGCACCAGCAACGCCACCGCCTTCGACTTGTCGTGCTTGGCCAGCAAGCCCTTGAACTGCTCGACGCTGGTGATCGGCGTATTGTTCCACTGCAAGATCACATCGCCCGGCTGGATGCCGGCGCTGGCGGCCGGGCCCTGCGCCTCCTCGACCAGCAGGCCGTGGTCGATCCCCAGCTCCTTGCGGTCGCTTGGGGAAATATTCGACATGTGCAGGCCCAGCGCGTCCGGCGCGGCGCCCGGCGCCGGTTTCTTCGGCTGCTGGCGTCCCGGGGTCGGACGCTCCTCTTGCAGTTCGACGATGGTGACCGGCACCTCGACCTGGGCCCCACGGCGCCACACGGTGACGCTGGCGCGGCTGCCGACCTTGGAGGCGCCCACCAGGCGCGGCAGGTCGGTGGTCGACTGGATCGGCTGCTTGTTGAAGGCCAGGATGATGTCGCCGACCTTGATGCCCGCCTTCTCGGCCGGGCCGCCCGGCTCGACCATCGAGACTTCGGCGCCGCGCGCCTTGCCCAGGCCCAGCGACTCGGCCACGTCGCGCGTGACTTCGCTGATCTGCACGCCCAGGCGGCCACGGGTGACCTTGCCGGTGGTCTTGAGCTGGTCGGACACACGGATGACCTCGTCGATCGGCACCGCGAACGAGATGCCGTTATAGGCGCCCGACAAGGTCGCGATCTGCGAGTTGATGCCGATGACTTCGCCGCGCAGATTGATCAACGGACCGCCCGAGTTGCCGGGATTGACCGCGACGTCGCTCTGGATCAAGGGCAGGTATTCGCCGGTATCGCGCGACTTGGCCGAGATGATGCCGGCGGTCACGGTATTCTCGAGGCCGAACGGTGAACCGATGGCCAGCACCCACTCGCCGACCCGGATCTTGCTGGAGTCGCCGGTGCGCAGGTAAGGCAGGTTGGTCGCGTCGAGCTTGAGCAGCGCGACGTCGGAGCGGCGGTCGGCGCCCAGCACCTTGGCCTTGAATTCGCGCCGGTCGGAGAGCGTCACCGTGACCTCGTCGGCGCCCTCGACCACGTGGGCATTGGTCAGGACGAAACCGTCGCTTGATATGATGAAGCCGGAGCCGACGCCGCGCTGCACTTCGCGTTCTTCTTCTTGCGGCTGGCCGCGCCGGCCGCCGCCGCGCGGGACCATCTGGCCGCCGAAGAAGCGGCGCAGGAATTCCTGCATTTCTTCTTCGCCCGGCGCGCCGCCGCGGGTGCGCACCCTTTCGGTGGTGCGGATATTGACGACGGCCGGCCCCACCTTGTCGATGACGTCCGTGAAGTCGGGCAGGCCGGTGACGGTCGGGGTGGGTACGGGGGCTGCGGCATGGACGGGTTGGATGAAGGCCGTGGCGCCGGACACGAGCAGTGCCGACAGGAGCAGGCTGGCAGTTTTACTGGTCATGGATTCGCTATCGAATGGCTAAGATTGACTGAATGGTAAGCCAAATTGCGCGCTTTGTCGCGCCACGCCCGCCGCGCGCCGCCCACGACCGGGCAGTGAGAGAAGGAATTTAAGCCTGGGATAAGGAAGGATGGCGGGAAGTCAGGGAGAAGCGGTCTTGGCGAGCACCGCCGCCAGGCCGGTGGACTCGGCCGCGACGGCCGCGCGGCGCAGCGGCGGCGGCTCGCCGGCGAGGCGTTCGGCCAGGCGCGCGTTAAATGCCGGCGACAGCGCCGGCGAAGCCGTGTCGCGCAGCGTGTCGCCGATCAGGTGATACAGATCCCAGGCCTGGCGGCCGTCGCTGCCCTGCAGTGCGGCCAATGCCAGCTCCAGGTCGACGTCGAGCAAGGCGCCATCCTTCAGGGCAGATATCTGCTCGCGTAATTTTCTATTGGTGTCCATCGGCGGTTCCATCGACGTCGGTAGTGTTCAATATATGCTGTGTTCGTACGATCCCGCTACCTACCGACGTTTGTCAACCGGGAAATCGAGTAAAGGGCGTAATTTCTCGGCAATGACTTCGCGCGCGCGGAAAATCCGGCTGCGCACCGTACCTATTGGACAGGCCATCACTTCGGAGATTTCCTCATAGCTGAGTCCTTCGATTTCGCGCAGGACGATCGCCGTACGCAGCTCGAGCGGCAATGCTTCCATGGCCGCGTTGACGGTATGGGCGATTTGTTTGCTGGCGAGCATGGATTCAGGCGTGTTAATGTCGCGCAAGCTGTCTGCATCATCGAATCCTTCGGCGCGTTCGGCGTCCGTCTCGGTCGAGGTCGGTGCGCGCCTTCCCTGGGTTACTAAAAAATTCTTGGCCGTGTTGATTCCTATTCGATAAAGCCACGTATAAAAAGCCGAATCCCCGCGAAAATGGCGCAGGGCCCGGTATGCTTTGATGAAGGTCTCTTGCACCACGTCTTCGGCTTCGGCCGGATCGTGGACGAGACGCGACACCAGGCGCATCAGGCGACGTTGGTACTTGGAGACAAGCAAATCAAAAGCCCCCTGGTCCCCGGCCTGGACGCGCTCTACCAGCAACTGATCACACTCGCGTTCTGTCGTCACGGACCATGCCCCATTGGCGACCCTCTCGCGAGGAGGCACCGACTGATGCGTACAGCGCAAAAATCGGTACATCCTTAAGAGTTGGCCCCCTGCAATAAGTTCACACTGTTTTGTATCGGTATTGTTGCAGCGCCATTGGCCAGCGCACGCACGGCGACTGCCAGCGCGCGATATTGGCCCGCGCCCACGGCGTCTGGCAGCAGCACCAGCGGCCAGGTCGCGCCGTCCTCGGCGCGCAGGCGCAGCAAGATGCAGCAGGGCCAGACCGTGGCGCCGGGCAGCAGCGTCATGGGTGAGCCCGACTCCGGTTTCCCGGCCGCCGGCCCGCGTTTCCCCAACTCCTGTTGTACCGTCAGGCGTATCTGCCCAACTCCAGAAATATCAATCCGGCGCACCGTTGCAATCGCGTGCAAAATCGCGCTGGAATGTGTGGGGCGGTGGGCGCCTGCGGCGCCCCCATCGACGCGCCAAGGGCGGCGCGGCCAGCCGGCCACGGCGGAAAAAAGTGGGCGCGCCAGCGACAGCGCGGCCAGCAGCGGCGCGCATGCGACGGCGCCGCCGAATGCGAAGCGTTCAGGCAGCAGCAGGCCCACGGCCAGGGCAGCCGCGCACAGCGACGCGCAGAAGGCGGCGAGCAGGCAGCGCAGGCGACGCGACGGCGCGATGACGGCGGACACCGCAAGCGACATGTGGCACAGGATGAATCGAGGGAAGGACCTGCCGGCGGGCAGGATGGCGGGCGGAGGAAGCTCCTCCTCTACCGCCAGCACCGGCCGGCCGCCAGGAACGGGCGGCAGGCCGGGCTGTTGGAAGCGCCCGTCCCATTAGACCGGGACGGGGCGAAGTGGTTCAGACTTTGGCGAAGATCAGCGTACCGTTGGTGCCGCCGAAACCGAAGGAGTTCTTCACCGCGTAGTCGATCTGCATCTCGCGCGCCGTGTTGGCGCAGAAGTCCAGGTCGCACTCCGGATCCTGGTTGAAGATGTTGATCGTCGGTGGCGACACCTGGTTGTGGATCGCCAGCACGGTGAACACCGATTCCAGGCCGCCGGCGCCACCGAGCAGGTGACCGGTCATCGACTTGGTCGAGTTCACGACCAGGCTCTTGGCATGGTCGCCGAACACGCGCTTGATGCCGCGCACTTCGGCCACGTCGCCCAGCGGCGTCGAGGTGCCGTGCGCATTCACGTACTGCACCTGGTCGACGTTGATGCCGGCGTTGTTGAACGCGTTGACCATGCAACGCGCCGCGCCACTGCCATCCTCGACCGGCGAGGTGATGTGGTTGGCGTCCGCGCTCATGCCGAAGCCGATGACTTCAGCATAGATCTTGGCGCCACGCGCGACGGCGTGTTCATATTCTTCGAGCACCATGACACCGGCGCCCTCGCCCAGCACGAAGCCGTCGCGGTCGCGGTCCCATGGACGCGAGGCGGTCGACGGGTCGTCGTTGCGGGTCGACAGCGCGCGCGCCGAGGCGAAACCGCCCAGGCCCAGCGGCGACACGGTGGATTCGGCGCCGCCCGCGATCATCACGTCGGCATCGCCGTACTCGATCAGGCGCGCTGCCGCGCCGATGCTGTGCAGGCCGGTGGTGCAGGCGGTGACGATGGACAGGTTCGGACCACGCAGGCCGAACTTGATCGAGAGATCGCCCGAGATCATGTTGATGATCGATGCCGGCACGAAGAACGGCGAGATGCGGCGTGCGCCGCGGTTCGCGTATTCTTCCTTGGTCGCTTCGATCATCGGCAGGCCGCCGATGCCCGAACCGATCACCACGCCGATGCGGTCCGCGTTCTCTTCGGTGACTTCCAGGCCCGAATCCTTCAGGGCCTGGATGCCGGCTGCCATGCCGAAATGGATAAAGGTATCCATGTGGCGGCCTTCCTTGCCCGGCAGGTAGTCTTCGACGTTGAAGTTCTTGACCTCACCAGCGAAGTGGGTCGTGAATGGCGCTGCATCAAACTTGGTGATGTTGGCAATGCCCGACTTGCCGGCCAGTGCCGCATCCCACGCTTCGGCAACGGTGTTGCCGATCGGTGAAATGCAGCCCAGGCCGGTGACGACGACACGGCGGTTGCGTGAACGACTCAAGCGATTCTCCCAAAAACTGTAAAGCGACTACTCAGGCCTTGACGTGCGCGGTTGCGTAGTCGATGGCTTGCTTGACGGTGGTGATCTTCTCAGCCTGCTCGTCAGGGATTTCCATTTCGAACTCGTCTTCCAGTGCCATCACCAGTTCCACGGTGTCCAGCGAGTCTGCACCGAGGTCGTCAACGAACGAGGAATCGATTTTGATGTCTGCTTCGGCAACGCCCAGTTGCTCAGCGACGATTTTTTTAACGCGTTGTTCGATATCCGACATGTTTTGGCTCCATTAAGGTATGTGTTGCGGAAAGTGCGCGCATTTTATCAGGTTTGCGACCCGAAAAACTATTTTCGGCGACTGCGGCTATTTCGCCGGAAAGTCCTGCTAAAAGTCGAGATTGCGTCCCAATCGGGACCGGCTCCCCGGGGCCGATTGGAACGCGGTCTTTATCAATCTATTACTGTACTGATTAATTCATGTACATGCCGCCATTCACGTGCAGCTCGGTGCCCGTGATGTAGGCGGCCGTCGGTCCGGCCAGGAAGGCCACCGCATGGGCGATGTCTTCCGGCTGGCCCAGGCGGCCCAGCGGAATCTGGGTCAGCAGGGCTTCGTGCTGGCCTTCGCCCAGGGCCTTGGTCATGTCGGTGTCGATGAAGCCCGGGGCCACGCAGTTGACGGTGATGTTGCGGCTGCCAATCTCGCGCGCCAGCGCACGGGTCATGCCGGCCACGCCGGCCTTGGCGGCCGCGTAGTTCATCTGGCCCGGGTTGCCGGCCGCGCCGACCACCGAAGTGATGCTGATGATGCGACCAGCCTTGGCTTTCATCATGCCCCGCAGCACCAGGCGCGACAGGCGGCCGACGGCGGTGAGATTGGTGGCGATCACGTTGTCGAACTCGTCGTCCTTCATGCGCATGGCCAGGTTGTCCTGGGTGATGCCGGCATTGTTGACTAGGATCGACAGGCTGCCGAAGCCCTTTTGTACTTCGTCCACGACTTCCGCGCAGCGGGCCGCGTCGAGCACGTTCAGGACCACGCCCTTGCCGCCGAATTCGGCCAGGTAATCGGAAATCGCCTGGGCGCCCGATTCGCTGGTGGCGGTGCCGACGACCTTGGCGCCCTGGCGCGCCAGTTCCAGCGCGATGGCCTTGCCGATGCCGCGCGATGCGCCGGTGACGAGGGCGACTTGGTTCTGCAGATTCATAGGTTTCCTTTATCGTTTATTCGGAGATCGACGCCAGCACGCGCTCCAGCGCGGCCTGGTCGACCAGCGCTTCGCCGACCAGGTTCGCGTCGATGCGCTTGGCCATGCCGATCAGGGTCTTGCTGGGCGCGCATTCGATGACCTGGGTCACGCCGTCAGCCGCCATCTTCTGCATGGTCTCGACCCAGCGCACCGGACCGGCGGCCTGGCGCACCAGCGCGTCCTTGATCTGCTCGGGATCGTTCAGCACGGCGACGTCGACGTTGTTGATGACGTCAATTTGTGGAGCCGCAAACTTCAGCTCCGCCATATAGGTACGCAGGCGGTCGGATGCCGGCTTCAGGAGCGACGAGTGGAATGGCGCCGACACCGCCAGCTTCATGGCGCGCTTGGCGCCCTTGGCCTTGGCGATCTCGCAGGCGCGCTCGACCGCGGCGGTATGGCCGGCGATCACGATCTGGGTCGGCTCGTTGAAGTTCACGGCCTCGACCACTTCGCCCTGCGCCGCCTCAATGCAGACGGCGCGCACGTCGTCGGCCGCGAGGCCCAGGATGACGGCCATGCCGCCCTGCCCGACCGGCACCGCGTCCTGCATCGATTGCGCGCGGAAGCGCACCAGCGGCACCGCGTCGGCGAACGGGATCACGCCGGCCGCCACCAGGGCCGAATACTCGCCCAGGCTATGGCCCGCGACCACGTTCGGCACCGGGCCACCGGCCGCGATCCAGGCGCGGTAGACGGCGACCGCGGCGGTCAGCATGACCGGCTGGGTATTGGTGGTGAGGTCGAGGTCTTCTTTCGGCCCCTCGGCGATCAGGCGCTTGAGGTCGAAGCCCAGGGCGTCGGACGCTTCTTGCACCGTCTGGTCGACGACCGGGTTGCCGGCGAAGCCGTTCAGCATGCCCACTGCCTGGGCGCCTTGTCCGGTGAACAGGAATGCGAATTTGCTCATCGTTGTTTTCCGTAGTTGTTGTTCTTGGAGGCCGGGCCGGCGCTTACATGCGCGCCAGCACCGCGCCCCAGGTGAAGCCGCCGCCCACGCCTTCCATCAGGACGTTCTGGCCCGGCTTGATGCGGCCGTCGCGCACCGCCTGGTCGAGCGCCAGCGGGATCGAGGCGGCCGAGGTATTGCCGTGTTCGTTGACGGTGACGACCATCTTCTCGAGCGGCAGGCCGAGTTTCTTGGCGGTGCCGTTCATGATGCGGATATTGGCCTGGTGCGGCACCAGCCAGTCGATCTGGTCGGCGGTCACGCCGGCGTGGTCGAGCACCTCGTGCGCGACTTTTTCGAGCACCGACACCGCGAGCTTGAACACCGCCGGGCCATCCATGTGCAGGAAGCCGCTGCCGGCGACCGCGCCATTGGCCAGGTTGCCGGGGATCGACAGGATGTCGGCGTGGCTGCCGTCGGCATGCAAGCGGGCAGCCAGGATGCCCGGCTCGTTCGATGCCTCGAGCAGCACGGCGCCGGCGCCGTCGCCGAACAGCACGCAGGTGGTGCGGTCGTTGAAGTCGACGATGCGCGAAAACACTTCGGCGCCGATCACGAGCACCCGCTTGTGGTTGCCGGCGCGGATGAAGGCGTCGGCGGTCGACATCGCATACACGAAGCCGCTGCACACGGCCGCCACGTCGAAGGCGGCGCTGCCGTTGGCCATGCCCAGCTTCTGCTGCACGATGCAGGCCGTGCTGGGGAAGCTGCCGTGGAAGTCGGGGGTGGAACTGGCGACGATCACCAGGTCGACGTCGCCCGGCGCCTTGCCGGCCATCTCGAGCGCGCGGCGCGCGGCGTGCACGGCCAGGTCGGACGACAGTTCGTCGGCCGCGGCGAAGTGGCGCGCCTCGATGCCGCTGCGGGTGACGATCCACTCGTGCGAGGTCTCGACGCCCTTCTCCGCCAGCTGGGCCGCCAGCTGTTCGTTGGTAACACGGTTGGCCGGCAGGTAGCTGCCGGTGCCGGTGATTTTGCTATACAAGGTCATTGCTTCACCATCCTGCTGGGTTATTGCGCCTGGCGCTGGCCGTCGAGCGCTGGCGCCGGCGTAACTGCGGGCGCGGCGGCTGGAGCCGTTAGCGGGGCCGTTACCGGAGAGCTCGGCATCAGTTCGGCGATCAGGGCCGACAGGTGCTCTTGCACATTATTGTGTGCGGCATCGTAGGCGCGCTTGATCGCCCACTCGAAGGCATAGGCATTGGCGCCGCCGTGGCTCTTGAAGACCAGGCCTTTCAGGCCCAGCAGGCCGGCGCCGTTGTAGCGTTCCGGATTGAGCTTCTTGAGCGCCTTGCGCGCGAACACCGCGCCCAGCATCGACATGACGCTTTCCTTGAACGTGGCCTTCATGAAGCGCGACAGGCCTTCGATCGCCTTGAGCATGACGTTGCCGACGAAACCGTCGCATACGACGACGTCGACCGTGCCCTTGAAGATGTCATTGCCTTCGACATTGCCGAAAAAGTTCAGTTTGCCACGTTCGGCGTCGGCGCGCAGCAGCACGCCGGTGGCTTTCACCGCCTCGTTGCCCTTGATGTCTTCGGTGCCGACGTTGAGCAGGCCAATGGTCGGGCGCGGGATGCCCTCGATCGCCGAGCACAGCACCGAGCCCATGATGGCGAACTGGTGCAGGTGGTCCGGCTCGCAGTCGACGTTGGCGCCGAGGTCGAGGATATAGGTCGGGCCGCCCTTCTGGTTCGGCATGATCGAGCAGATCGCCGGGCGGTCGACGCCGGCCATGGTCTTGAGCACGTAGCGCGAGACGGCCATCAGGGCGCCGGTATTGCCGGCCGAGACGCAGGCGTGGGCGCTGCCATCCTTGACGGCCTCGATCGCCACCCGCATCGACGAATCCTTCTTGCGACGCAGGGCCACTTCGACCGGATCTTCCATCGTGACGATTTCGGAGGCATGCTTGACGGTCAGGCGCGGGTTATTGTCCGCGTGATGCTTCTTGAGTTCTGCGCGCAGCACATCTTCGACGCCCACGAGCACGAGCTCGGCGTCAGCTTGCTTTTTGAGAAAGGAGATGGCTGCCGGAATGGTAACTGAGGGGCCGTGATCGCCGCCCATGCAGTCAATGGATATTTTAATTGTCATTTGTTGGAGATGCCGCGGCTCACACAGGACGGGCGGCCAGAGGGGATCGGTTCGTGGCGCGCATGCGCACGGGATCCAGGCTGTTCAACATGACGGCGGTGCTAGGGATGCAGCCGGTTACTGAGCAGATGCCAAAGAAAAAGCGGCGCCACGCAGATAACATACGTTGCGCCGCTTTCATGATGCTAAAAGCCAGAACGTCGATTACTCGTCGTTCTTGGTCTTCAGGACCTTGCGACCACGGTAGAAGCCGTTTGGCGAGATGTGGTGACGCAGGTGGGTTTCGCCGGTGGTCGGCTCGACTGCCAGGTTAGGGGCGGTCAGGAAATCGTGCGAACGGTGCATGCCGCGCTTCGATGGGGATTTCTTATTCTGTTGAACTGCCATGATAACTCCTAGTACAAAGTTCTAAAATTTTAACACATTCGATATGCAAACCAGATGCAAATCGAGTATCTCGGCGGCAAGCTTTTGACGGCTGCCGACATGTTGAACGCTGCTACAACTACCGCGAATGCCATACTCGATTGCACGCGTTTGACACGTTTTGTTGCAGATTTTGGGCGACATTGTTTCTACGCTGCCGCCACCGTACTGCGAAACCTGTAATGCTGATTGTTACTACTATTTCTTCTTAGTCCGCCTTCAGGTTCTTGAGGGCGGCGAAAGGCGATACTTTATCGGTTTTCAGGCTATCGAGCAAGCCCGTATCCGGACAAACGTCATGTCGCGGCGACTGCGGCAAGGCCAGCAGGGCCTCGTCCTCGAGCAACTCGCGGATGTCGCAGGTGCGGCTGCCGACGATCACGTCGATGCTTTCGTCGTCGAGGATTTCCTCGATCGCGTCGGCATCCTCGTCGTTTTCGCCCAGCACCAGCATGGTCGACGAATCGATCTCGTAATCCATAGGCTGCAGGCAACGCTGGCAGACCAGCTTCACATGCCCGGCGACCGCGAGGGTCAGCGAAGGATAGCCCTGACGGGTCTGGCCGCCCTGGATGGACCAGCGGATATCGCCGCTCTTGTCCGTGCTCTCGGCGGCGAGACGGGTCATCTCGACCAGGGGCGTAGAGCCTTCACGATGGCCGTCGTTCTTGCAAAACTCGAAGGCGTCGATGACAAAAGCGCTCATTTGGAAAGTTACCCCGGAAAACCTGCGATAATAGCAGGCTTTTCGCGCCAGCGTCAAAAAACCGTCGTATTCCTGCCAAACCGCGCCATGACACCAATGCCTCCACTCATCCTCGCATCGAGCTCCGCCTACCGCCGCGAACTGTTGCAGCGCCTGGGCCTGCCCTTCGAGGCGGTCGCGCCCGACATCGACGAGACGCCGCTGGAAGGCGAATCGCCGCAAGCCACCGCCCTGCGCCTGGCGCGCGAGAAGGCGCAGGCCGTAGCAACCCTGCACCCCGGCGCGCTGGTGATCGGCTCCGACCAGGTCGCCACGCTGGACGGGCTGCAGATCGGCAAGCCGGGCGACCATCCACGCGCCCTGGCCCAGTTGCAACTGATGCGCGGACGCGAAGTCGTGTTCCATACCGCCCTGTGCCTGTGGGATGGCCGCGTCGCCGACCCGAGCCAGGCCGCCCAGCTCGAGAACGTGCAGGTGCGCGTCGCATTCCGCGACCTGCCGGACCACGAGCTCGACGCCTACCTGCGCATCGAGCAGCCGTATGACTGCGCCGGCAGCGCCAAGAACGAAGGGCTGGGCATCGCCCTGCTCGAAAGCATCCAGTCGAACGACCCGACCGCCCTCACCGGCCTGCCGCTGATTGCCCTGACCGGGATGCTGCGCAAGGCCGGCGTGCAGTTCTTCGGCGCCTGAACCACTATTGATCTCACCATGCCTGGCACCCTGTACCTGATCCCCAATACCCTCGGCCCGACCGACGCCAACTCCGGCGCCCTGAACGCCCTGCTCCCGACCCAGGTGCAGGCGCTGACCAGCAAGCTCGATTACTTCGTGGCCGAAAACGCCAAGACCGCGCGCGCCTTCCTGAAACTGATCGCGATCGACCATCCATTGGCCAAGCCGCTGCAGGAAATCGAGATCGCTGAATTGAACGTGAACACGCCGCCGGCGGCGCTGGCGCAACTGCTGGCGCCGCTGCTGGCGGGACGCGACGCCGGCCTGGTGTCGGAAGCCGGCGTGCCGGCCGTGGCCGACCCCGGCGCCGACCTGGTGCGCCTGGCCCACCAGAACGGCATCGCGGTGCGTCCGCTGGTGGGGCCGTCGTCGCTGCTGCTGGCCGTCATGGCCAGCGGCCTGAACGGCCAGAGCTTCGCCTTCAACGGCTACCTGCCGACTGACGCGGCGCAGCGCACCAAGCGCATCGTCGAGCTGGAGAAACGTTCGCGCGCCGAGCGCCAGACCCAGCTGCTGATCGAGACGCCGTATCGCAACGGCGCCATGCTCGACGCGCTGGCGGCGAGCTGCCAGCCCGGCACCCTGATCTGCGTCGCCACCGACCTGTCGCTGCCGACCGAGTCGGTGCGCACCTTGACGGCGGCCAAATGGAAGGCGGCGCTGGCGGCCAACAAGGGGCCAGACTTCCACAAGAAGCCAACCGTATTCCTGTTGCTGGGGCAATAAGCCGGCCGAGGGCCAGCGTCAGGATCGCTACTGCAGCGACTGCTGCGCTGGCGCCTGGGCGTCGTAGGTCAACTCGCGCACCCAGTCGAACGCCGCCAGCTCGATCTCGCGCACCTCGGCCACCGTCAGACCGATCTTCTTGAGCGCGCAAGCCAGCTTGCCGCCGCCCTCGGCTGCTTCGAGCAATTCGGCGATGCGCAGCATGGTGCCGAAGTCGCCTTCGCGCTCGAGCAGGGCCTCGCGCACATCGTGCGCGATGTCGACGTGGGCCAGGATGTCGGCCATCGGCACCGAGAACAGGGCTTCGGCCAGCGACATGATGCCGACCGTGAAGGCGCGGTCGGCGCTGGCGGTGTCGCCCGGACGCACGCGCAGCGTCATCAGTTCGAGCAGCTTGCCGCGCGTCGTGGCCAGCTGCAGCAGCGGCGACTTGAGTTCGACCCGGGCGCCGGCCGCGGTGTACAGCAGGATCTGCAGCCAGCGCCCCAGCTGGCGCCGGCCGAGCTGAACCAGGGCCTGCGACAGCGATTCGATGCGCGGCCCCGGCACCGCGCGGCTGTTCACCAGGCGCAGCAGGTTCAGGCTGATCAGCGCGTCGCGCTTGACGGCGGTCTCGATCGCCTGGCTGTCGGCGTTCGAGTTGACCAGTTCCAGCAGGCGCAGGATGGTGATCTCGGACGGGGTGATCTTGCGTCCGCTCAGGATCGCGGGACGCGCAAAATAATAGCCCTGGAAATATTCGAAGCCGAGTTCCATGCACAGCTTGAACTCGTCGATGGTCTCGACCTTCTCGGCCAGCAGGCGCTTGCCGGTGCGGCGCAGCGAATCGACCAACTGCGCCAGCTCGTTCGGGGCGACGCCCTTGACGTCGACCTTGATGATGTCGACCAGCTGCACCAGCTTGTCGAGCTCGCTCGAGTGCTCGACCACGTCGTCGACCGCGAACTTGAAGCCCAGTTCCTTGAGCTCGGCCACCCGCGCCAGCAATTCCGGCGTCGGCTTCACGGTCTCGAGGATTTCCAGGATCACCTTGTGGGATGGCAAGAAGCGCACGAAGTCGCTCATCAGCACCACTTCGTCGACGTTGACGAAGGCCAGCTGCTCGCCCACCACCTGTTCCATGCCGAGCTGCGAGGCATGCGAGATGACGGCGGCGGTGGCCGCCGCGCCGTCGGTCAGCTTGGCGTCGTCGTCCTCGCCGGCCGCACGGAACAGCAGCTCGAACGCCACCAGATGCTGGTCGCGCCCGAGGATGGGCTGACGCGCAAGAAAGAAATCATCGGACGGCACGGAGACCGCTGCCGTTGCATCGGCATGCATCGAAAAATACTCCTGGAAACAGTCACGGCAGCGCGCCGCGCCTGGTGGGCGGCACGCGCCATCCACCTGTGCCGACTATACTACAAAAATGCTAATCTTAGCATTTCGACATCGAATCGAACGGGGCGCGGATCAGCCGCGGCCGCCGCCACCCTGGCGGGTTCGCCCGTTGCGTGGGGCGCCCGGCGCCGCCGGTCGCGCCGCGCTGGTGCGCGCGCTGCGCGGCGCGCCGTCGCGCGGGCCGGTGGCTGCGTCAGGGCGGGTGCGGGCCGCGTTGCCGCGTGGCGCGCCATCGCGCGGTGCGCCGTCGCGCGGGGCGGCGCTGCGTGGGCCACCGGCGCGCGCCGGCTTGGCCGGGGCGGCCGGCGCTTCGTCGGCGCGCGGCATGCTCTGGCCCGGCAGGCGCAGGCTGCCCTTGCCCGACAGCGGGCTGGCGCGGCGCGCATTGCCCACCGGCGCGCGCGGCGCGTCGCCCACCAGGCGGCCGGCGGCGGCGCCCGTCACCTGCGTGCCCTTTTCGATCGTGAAGCGGGCGCCGGCATCCTTGCCCAGCACGCGCACCAGGTAGGGCATGACCTCGCGCAGGATCGCCTCCAGCGTGTACGGCGGATTCAGGATGAACATGCCGCTGCTGTGCAGGCCGGTGCCGTCCGGGGTCGGGGTATTGGTGGTGAGCGTGACGTTGAGCCATTCCTTGGCCGGCAGGCGCTTGAGGCGGTCGGCGAACTGGCGCGACTCCATGCGCTGCAGCACCGGATACCAGATTGCGTACATGCCGCTCGGGAACTTGCCCAGCGCCTCGTCGAGCGCGTCGCGCACACGCTTGTAGTCGTCCTTGATCTCGTAGGGCGGATCGATCAGCACCAGCGCGCGGCGCGACGGCGGCGGCAGCAGCGCCTTCATGCTGTGGAAGCCGTCGCCATGCTCGATGATCACACGGCGGCCGCGCGAGCGCTCGCCCTGCTCGGCCTTGTGCGCGTCGAGCTTGCGGAAGTTTTCGGCCAGGATCTTGCAATCCGCTGGGTGCAGCTCGAACAGGCGCAGGCGATCCTGCTCGCGCGACATCTGCTCGGCCACCCAGGGCGAGCCCGGGTAGTAGCGCATCTTGCCGCTCGGATTCATGCCCTTGATGAGGTCGAGGTATTCCTTCAGCGGGGCCGGGACGTCGCTGCAGTTCCACAGCGGGCCGATGCCGGTATCGAACTCGGCGGTCTTGGTCGACTGAAAACTGTCGAGCGCATACACGCCGGCCCCCGAGTGGGTGTCGATATAGGTGTAGGCGGCATCCTTCTGGTTCATGTACAGGTGCAGCTGCACCTGTACAAAATGCTTGAGGACATCGGCGTGGTTACCCGCATGGAAGGCGTGGCGGTAGCTCAACATAAGCTGGAATTCCTAAAAGAGGTTTGCCGCGAGAAAGTTGGCGGCAGAATTAGGCGCCATTATCCACTACAACCGCCCGGGGCTGGAAATGCCTTGCGCCACGCAAAAAGCCGCAGCCCTTGTGAGGCTGCGGCCGGCAAGAAAAGCGGCGCGGAAGGTGTTACCGGTTCAGGCGACTTTCTTCGCTTCGAAGAACTGTTCATCCTCCGTCGAGCCATGCAATGCGGTGGTCGAGCTCTGGCCCTGCTGGATGGCCTGGGTCACGGCGTCGAAGTAGCCGGTGCCGACTTCGCGCTGGTGCTTGACGGCGGTGAAGCCCTTCTCGGCCGCGGCGAATTCGGCCTCTTGCAGCTCGACGAAGGCCGACATGCCGCTGCGGGCATAGCCGTGGGCCAGATTGAACATGCCGTAGTTGAGCGCATGGAAGCCGGCCAGCGTGATGAACTGGAATTTATAGCCCATGGCGCCCAGTTCTTTCTGGAACTTGGCGATGGTGGCGTCGTCCAAGTTCTTTTTCCAGTTGAACGAAGGCGAGCAGTTATAGGCCAGCATCTTGCCCGGGAATTTCGCGTGGATGGCGTCGGCGAAGCGGCGCGCGAACTCCAGGTCGGGCTTGCCGGTCTCGCACCACACCAGGTCGGCATACGGCGCATAGGCCAGGCCGCGCGAGATCGCCTGCTCGATGCCGGGCTTGACGCGGAAGAAGCCCTCCACCGTGCGCTCGCCGGTGCAGAACTCCTTGTCGTTGGCGTCGACGTCGGAGGTCAGCAGGTCGGCCGCCTCGGCGTCGGTGCGGGCGATGACCAGGGTCGAGGTGCCCATCACGTCGGCGGCCAGGCGCGCGGCGTTGAGCTTCTCGACCGCCTCGCGGGTGGGCACCAGCACCTTGCCGCCCATGTGGCCGCATTTCTTGACCGAGGCCAGCTGGTCTTCGAAGTGCACGCCGGCGGCGCCCGCCTCGATCATCGACTTCATGAGCTCGTAGGCATTGAGCACGCCGCCGAAACCGGCCTCGGCATCGGCCACGATCGGCGCGAAGTAATCGATGTCGTCCTTGCCCTCGGACCATTGAATCTGGTCGGCACGCTGGAAGGTGTTGTTGATGCGGCGCACGACCAGCGGCACCGAATTGGCCGGATACAGCGACTGGTCGGGATACATCTCGCCGGCGGCATTGGCGTCGCCCGCCACCTGCCAGCCGGACAGGTAGATCGCCTTCAGGCCGGCCTTCACCTGCTGCATGGCCTGGTTGCCGGTCAGGGCGCCGAGGGCGTTGACGTAGGGCTCGTCGTGCACCAGCTTCCACAGCTTGTCGGCGCCGCGTTTGGCCAGGGTGTGCTCGATCGGGAGCGAGCCGCGCAGGCGGACGACGTCGGCCGCGGTGTAGTTGCGGACCACGCCTTTCCAGCGCGGGTTGCTGTCCCATTCCTGCTGCAGTTCGGCGATTTGCTGTTCACGGCTAGTCATGATGCTCTCCTGAAGTCAAAGACATGATTGAAGGTAGTGCGAATCCGTTGACATCATCTTAGCCCGGTTTGTGCGCAGCACAATCACTCTTATATAAGACAGAAAAGTAAAATTTATTCCTTTATATTCATATAGTTGCGCTCACCAATCCATAATATGAAATAAGATTTCTTACCATGAGAGCACAGCCGCATGCGGATTTGCTGCGCATCCCGCATCGCGGGACCATGATTTCGCATCATGAAAAACGACGAAGGGCGCGGCAAATGCCGCGCCCTTCGCTACCGGAACAACCGTTCGGTTACTTGGCCAGGTCGACCGTCTCGTCGCCGAACGCGAGTTCACCGTGGCGCACCCGCACCGGGATCGTGTCCTTCGGCCCGAAGCGCCCTGCCAGGATGGCCTTGGACAGCGGATTCTCGATCTGCTGCTGGATCGCGCGCTTGAGCGGACGCGCGCCATACACCGGATCGTAGCCGGCCTCCGCGATTCTCTGCAGCGACTCGTCGTCGATATCGAGCGTCATCTCCATCTTGGCCAGGCGCGCTTCCAGGTTGTGCAGCTGGATGCGGGCGATGGCGCCGATGTTCTTCTCGTCGAGCGCGTGGAACACCACGATCTCGTCGATCCGGTTGATGAACTCGGGACGGAAGTGGCCTCGCACCTCGGCCATCACGGCCAGCTTGACCACGGCCGGCTCGTCGGTGTCCATCGACTGGATCCGGTGCGAACCGAGGTTCGAGGTCATCACGATCACCGTGTTCTTGAAGTCCACGGTGCGGCCCTGGCCGTCGGTCATGCGGCCGTCGTCCAGCGCCTGCAGCAGCACGTTGAACACGTCCGGGTGCGCCTTCTCGATCTCGTCGAGCAGGATCACGCTGTAGGGCTTGCGGCGCACCGCCTCGGTGAGGTAACCGCCCTCCTCGTAGCCGACGTAGCCCGGCGGCGCGCCGATCAGGCGGGCGACCGAATGCTTCTCCATGAATTCGCTCATGTCGATGCGGATCAGCGCATCCTCGGTGTCGAACAGGAAGGCGGCCAGCGCTTTACACAGCTCGGTCTTGCCGACCCCGGTCGGGCCCAGGAACATGAACGAGCCGTAAGGACGGTTCGGATCCGACAGGCCGGCGCGCGAGCGGCGGATGGCGTCGGACACCGCCTCGATCGCCTCGTCCTGGCCCACCACGCGCTTGTGCAGCTCGTCCTCGATGTGCAGCAGCTTGTCGCGTTCGCCCTGCATCATGCGCGCCACCGGGATGCCGGTCGCGCGCGAGACCACCTCGGCGATCTCCTCGGCGCCCACCTGCGTGCGCAGCAGCTTCGGCCTGACGTTGTCGGCTTCGGCGCGGGCCGTGGCGTCCTCGGCCTGGCGCAGTTGCGCCTCCAGCTCCGGCAGGCGGCCATACTGCAGTTCCGAGGCCAGCTGCCAGTTGCTCTGGCGCCGCGCTTCCTCCATCTGGTAGCGGATGCGCTCGATCTCTTCCCTGATATGGGTCGTGCCCTGCACCGCGGCCTTCTCGGCCTTCAGCACTTCTTCGTAGTCGTTGTACTCGCGTTCCAGGCGCGCGATCTCCTCGCCCAGCAGTTCCAGGCGGCGCTGCGACGCCTCGTCGGTTTCCTTGCGCACCGCCTCGCGCTCGATCTTCAGCTGGATCATGCGCCGCTCGAGGCGGTCCATGACTTCGGGCTTGGAGTCGATCTCGATCTTGATCTTGGCCGCCGCCTCGTCGATCAGGTCGATCGCCTTGTCGGGCAGGAAGCGGTCGGTGATATACCGGTGCGACAGCTCGGCCGCGGCGATGATCGCCGGGTCGGTGATGTCCACCTGGTGGTGCAGCTCGTATTTCTCCTGCAGGCCGCGCAGGATGGCGATGGTGGCCTCCACGCTCGGCTCGTCGACGATGATCTTCTGGAAGCGGCGCTCGAGGGCGGCGTCCTTCTCGACGTACTTGCGGTACTCGTCGAGCGTGGTCGCGCCGACGCAGTGCAGCTCGCCGCGCGCCAGCGCGGGTTTCAGCATATTGCCGGCGTCCATCGCGCCTTCGGCCTTGCCGGCGCCAACCATGGTGTGGATCTCGTCGATGAAGACGATGGTCTGGCCTTCGTCCTGCGCGAGTTCCTTCAATACGCTCTTCAGCCGTTCCTCGAATTCGCCGCGGAACTTGGCGCCGGCCAGCAGCGCCGCCATGTCGAGCGACAGCACGCGCTTGCCCTTGAGCGAATCGGGCACTTCGCCGTTGACGATGCGCTGGGCCAGGCCCTCGACGATGGCGGTCTTGCCGACGCCGGGTTCGCCGATCAGCACCGGATTGTTCTTGCTGCGGCGCTGCAGCACCTGGATCGCGCGGCGGATCTCGTCGTCGCGGCCGATCACCGGATCGAGCTTGCCGGCGCGGGCGCGCTCGGTCAGGTCGAGCGTGTATTTTTTGAGGGCTTCGCGCTGGCCTTCGGCCTCGGGCGAATTCACCGCTTCGCCGCCGCGCACGGCCGAGATGGCCGACTCCAGCGACTTGCGCGCCAGTCCATTCTCGCGCGCCAGACGGCCGGCGTCGGATTTGTCTTCGGTCAGCGCCAGCAGCACCATCTCGGACGACAGGAACTGGTCGCCGCGTTTTTGCGCCTCGCGATCGGACAGGTTCAGGAGCGCCATCAGGTCGCGCCCGACCTGGACGTTGCCGCCGGCGCCGGTCACCTTGGGCTGGCGCTCGAGCGCCGCCTTCAAGGCATTGGTCAGCCCGCCGACATTGACGCCGGCGCGCTGCAGCAGCGAGCGCGCGCTGCCGTCGTCCTGGTTCAGCAGGGCGAGCAGGAGATGGACTGTTTCGATGTATTGGTTATCGTTGCCGACCGCCAGGCTCTGGGCATCCGCCAGGGCTTCCTGGAGCTTGGTCGTCAATTTATCTTGCCGCATGGTGTTGCTCCCTAGAGGTTTGTTATTAGCTGGAGAGCAAGATAGGGGTGAGTGGCGACATTTCAAGATGTTGGCGGGCTGTGCTCTCCTGCCATCCCGTACAATGCGCACACGACGCTTTTCGTCCCTGCAAATGAATTTATTCAGCATTCTCATCACCGACCAGGCCCACGCCGGCCAGGCGTGCGAGCGTGCCGGCCTACCCGGCACTGGCGCGCAGCGAAGATACGGCCGTGATGCACGCCATGCTGGCGCGCGGGCGGGTGCTGCTGCTCGATGCGCCGTGGGCGTCCACCTATGCAGACCGGGGTGAATACCTGGGCTGCGGAGCACTTCGCGGCGATCTGGACGGCAGCCAGTTTCGAGCAGGCGGAAACGGGGTACGACGCAGCATTGGCCGCCTTGGGAACGTATGGGCCGCGTGCGGCATATGCGACGGCGCTGACGCCGGCCACCTGACATATCGCCTCGCGGCGTAACCCGCGCCTATGGCGCCGGCGCCGGTTATCAGAACTGAAGCGGAAGTCGCCGGCTTTTCCATGCATCGCTCATACCCGACCAGCGCTATGATTCATCAAATACATTATTTCTCAGAAGCATGTTTTCGCGACTCGACTCCAGCCTGAAGATTTTCGGCGCCCTGATCATCGTCATCCTTGCCTGTCTTGCCACGCTGCCGATCCTCAGCAGTTCCCAGGCCAACGCCACCCTTGAAGCGCTGAAGGAAGGGGCGGCCAAGGAACGTGCCTACAATCTGATGCTCGACCTGCTGCAGGATGCCGAAACCGGACAGCGCGGCTTCCTGATCGGCAGCGACGAGAGTTTCCTGGCCCCGTACAATGCCGGCGTGGCGGGCATTCCCGCCACACTCGAGCATCTGCAGCGGCACGCCAGTTCGGAAGCGGAGCGCACGCAGGTGGCGCGTATCGCCGAACTGAGCCAGGCGAAGCTGCTTGAAATGGACCGCACCATCCGCCTCAAGAAAGCCGGGAATGCGAAGGCGGCCATGGACATGGTGGCCAGCCAGAACGGCAAGATCATCATGGACGAGTTGCGCACCCTGCTCGGCCGCCAGCAAAAAGCGCTGGCCGACCATCGCAACGGCTTACGCGACGAGCTGACCGCGACCCTGCGCTACAACTCGGCACTGGGCATCGGCGCCAGCCTGGCCAGCCTGGTCCTGATTGGGGCGACCATCTACATCGTGACCCGGAGCCTGAACGAACAGGCGGAATCGGCGCGCCAGTCAAAGTCGCTCGCGGAGAGCAACGCACAGCTGGCGCAACAGTCGGCCATGCGCGCCGAACGTTTGTCGATCACGGCCAATATGCTGCAGGCGCTCGACAGCGTGAAGACACTGTCCGAGCTGGAGCAGGTGTTACCGGTATTCCTGCGTAAATTGTTGCCGGACACATCTGGCGCGGTCTATCTCTATCGTAATTCGCGTGACGTGCTCGAGCTGAAGGCAAGCTGGGGTCAGGTAGAGGAGACGCCGCCCACGGTAGCGCCAGGCGAATGCTGGAGCCTGCGCTTGGGCAAAGTCCATCTCGCCACGCGAAAACACGACCTGTGCTGCGACCACGGCGCCGTCTGGCTCAGTGCCCACGAGACCCAGGCCTGCGTGCCGATGATTTCCCAGGGCGATGTGATCGGGATGCTGGTGATCGCCGGCGACTGGCACGACGGAAATCCGGTCGACAACGCGCACATTGTCACGCTGGCCGAACAGCTCAGCCTGGCAGTCAGCAACGTCTTGCTGCGCAATACGCTGCGCTACCAGTCGACCGTCGATCCGCTGACTGGCCTGTACAACCGGCGATTCTTCGACGAGTCGCTCAAGCGCGAACTGGCGCGCACCCAGCGCAGCCGCAGCGTTTGCTCGGTCGTGATGATCGACCTCGACCATTTCAAGCGCATCAACGACACCTATGGCCACGATGGCGGCGATCTGGTGCTGCAGTCGGCCAGCCGCGTGCTGTTACAGCGGGTGCGCGCCAGCGACGTGGCGTGCCGTTACGGCGGCGAGGAACTGGTGCTGATGCTGCCCGATTGCGACGCCGAAGAAGCCGCGAAGTGTGCCGAAGCGATACGCCTGACCCTGACCGGGATGGTCATCCAGCATCAGGGCGCGACGATCTCGGGCATCTCGGCTTCGTTCGGCGTGGCCGAGTGGCGTGGCGATGGCGGGCAGGAGGCCGATCCACTACAGGCGGCCGACCGCGCCCTGTACGCGGCGAAGAAGGCCGGGCGTAACCGGGTAGTGGTCGCCGCCACCCCCCTCTCGCTGAACGGCGAGGCAGCCGCGCCAAGCTGAATCGGGGCCGACCAGCGCTAACTGCTCGACTCGGCCTTGTCCACCGCGTCGTACACCACGCCGCGCACGACCACAGATGCACGAGATGCAGCAGCTGCAGCTTGTCGATCCCCAGCCCGCTCGGCCGCACGAAACCGCCGAAGCGCTCGGCGTAGTTGCCGCGGCCAAGGCCGACGCTCTCGATCTCGTCCACGCATCATTCGCGGCCGGTGTTGCCGTCGGCGTACACCGAATACGAGAACGCCCACTTCTTGCCCTCGATCGCGGACGGCACCCGGGCGCAATGATCGTCCTCGAACCAGTCGTCGTCGTCGATGGCCAGCTCGGGCAGGCATCGGCGCCGATGGGTAGGACGGTTCAACCACGCAGGGCGCGCCAGGTCGCGAAGCCGGCCGCGCACAGCAGCAGCGAACCGAACAGGTGCAAGGCCGTGTGCGCCAGCGCCCAGCCGACCTCCCCGCGCTGCAGCAGGGTCACCGACTCGCCCGAGAAGCTGGAAAAGGTGGTCAGGCCGCCAAGAAAGCCGGTGATGACGAACAGGCGCCACTCGGGCGCCAGGTCCGGCTGGCCGGCGAAGAAGCCGAGCGCCAGCCCGACCAGGTAGCCGCCAACGAGGTTGGCCGCCAGCGTCCCGACCTGCACGAAGCCGTGCAGGCCGCCCAGCCACAGGCTTAAGGCCCAGCGCAGCCAGGCGCCGAGCGCAGCGCCCAGGCCGACCGCGGCGAAGCTCAGGGCGCTTCCCACCTGGCCTTCGCGCTGTCGTCGGTGACGCGGGCGTCGACCCAGCGCGCGCCGTCCGGCGTCTGCTCTTTCTTCCAGAACGGCGCCTCGGTCTTGAGGTAGTCCATGATGAACTCGCAGGCCGCGAAGGCATCGCCCCGATGGGCGGCGCTGCAGGCGACCAGCACGATCTGGTCCAGCGGGGCCAATGGGCCGACGCGGTGGATGACCAGGGTGCCGTACAGGGGCCAGCGCTCGCAGGCGCGCGCCGCGATCGCTTCCAGCGACTTTTCTGTCATGCCCGGATAGTGTTCCAGCTCCATCTCGGAGACCTTCGCGCCATCGTTCAGGTCACGCACGGTGCCGACGAACGACACCACGGCGCCGATGCGCGCATCGTTCGCGCGCAGGCGCGCCACTTCGTGGCCGAGGTCGAAATCCCCGGCCTGCACCCGTACTTCATTCATGGATTGTCCTTCGGCTGGCGCAGCAGCAGGTGTTCGATGCGGGTCTCGAGGCGCACGTCGAGCAGGGCCGGCAGCGCCAGCAGCGCGCGCAGCCCGGCCGCCTGCGCGCCGGGCTTCTGGCCCGACTTGAGGGAGCTTTGCAGCACCTCGACCTGCAGGCGCAGGCGCTCGCGCGCGTATTCGGGGCCGCTGTCGATGCCGGCCGCGATTTCCAGGCGCAGCAAGTCGTTCAGCAGCCGCCCGCGGTTGTCTTCCATCGTGCGCACGTAAGCGGCGCGCTCGACCTCGGTCGCGTCCAGGGCCGCCAGCGCGGCGTCGAAGCGCGCACGCAGGATCGGCTCGTAGCCGCCCTCGAGCGCCAGCATGGCGTCCCAGCGCCCGCGCCAGTCCGAATCGTGGGTATGGGCCGCGGGATTGGCCAGCGCGTTCTCGAGCGCCTGCACCAGGCGCAGCTTGTCGCGCACGGCGCCGGCCAGGACCGTATCCTGGGCGCGGCGCGCGGCGTCGGCATGCTGCTGCACCCTGGCGACGGCGGCGTGATAGCGCTTGTCGATGCGCGCCTCGTGGGCGCGCGGCACCGGGCCGATCGCATTCCACTCGGCCGCCGCCTCGCGCAGCAGCTTGCCGACGTTGGCAGGCGTGGCGTCCGGCGCGGCGGCCTCCAGGCGTTCGCACAGTGCTTCCTTGGCCGCCTCGTGGGCGCGGCGCTCGCTGTCGGCCGCATGCGCCTGCTCCTTGCGCGCGGCGAACAGCGCGTCGCAGGCGCCGCGGAAGCGCTGCCACAGCGCCTGCTCGGCCTTGCGCTCGAGCGGCAACGCGCGCGCGTGCTCTTGCCAGCGCGCCTGCAGCTCGCGCAGCATGTCCACCGCATGGCGCTCGTGCGGGTCGAGCTTGCGCACTTCTTCGATCAGCTGCTCGCGCACCGCGATCTCGACCTTGCGCTGGTCTTCGAGCGGACGCTGCAAGGTGGTCAGCGCGTCGGCGAACAGCGCGTCCAGGCGCTTCTTTTCCTTGCGGTCGACCGCGCCCAGGTGGCTCCAGGCGGTGCGCAGGCGCTGCACGGTGCCGGACACGTGTTTCCAGTCGGCCTCGCCCGACTGCAGGCGCCCGATCTCGGCCTGGGCTTCCTCGACCAGGGCCTGGCCGCGCGCCGCGTTGGCGTGGCGTTCGTCGGCCAGCTGCCTGAAGTGGGCCGCGGCCGGCGCATAGGCGGCGCTGCAGGCGGCGTCGAAGCGCTCCCACAGGCTGCGCGGCGCGGGGCCGGACAGGCTGTCCAGGGCTTTCCAGCGATCGCGCATGCTGCCCACCTTCTTGGCCAGCTCGGCCATCGCCAGGCCCTGGGTCGGCAGCGCTTCGACGGTCTTGATCAGTTCTTCGCGCGAGACGTTGCCGCCCCAGCGCGCCCAGTCCGACAGCCGCTTGAGCTCGGCGCGCAGATGGGCCAGGTGGTCGGCCTGCGGCGCGGAAAGGCGCATGCCCTTGTCCTTGGCTTCCTTCAGCGCCTTGTCGAGCTCGGCGGCAGTGCCGAGGGAGCCCTGCTGCAAGGCGGCTTCGAGCGCATCCAGCTTGTCGAGGAAGGCCTGGTCGGCGCCGCGCGCGGCCGGCCTGGCGCCCTCTTTGCCGCCCTCTTTCGCTCCGTCCTTCGCGGCCGGCGCCGGCTTGGGCGGACGTGCTTCCTGCGGCAGGCTTGCGAGCAGCGCGTCGAAACGCGCCTGCAGGGCGGCGCCGGCGGCGTTCGCCGGCAGGGCCGGCAGGCGCTGCCATTCCCTGCGCAAGGTCTCGTGCTTGAGTTCGGCCGAGGCCTGGTCTTGCCATGCGCCCAGCGCCGCCTCGCGCGCGGCCAGCGCGGCCTGGTCTTGCGCGATCGTCGCCAGGCTGGCGGTCAGGCGCGCGTGTTCGGTCGCGAATTCGGCCACCAGGGCGCGCGGCAGCGAGGCGTGGCCGGGATCGACCAGGGCCGCCTCTTGCTCCTGCTGCAGCCCGGCCAGGCGCGCGGCCAGCGCGGCCGCGTCCAGCCCGCCCGCCTCGAGGCCGCGCAAGACGGCCAGGCGGTCGATCATGGCGCGCTGCAGCGCCACCTGCGCTGCGAGGCGACGGCCGAGTTCGGCGCGCACCGTGTCGAAGTCGGCGGCCAGCTCGGGCGCGCGGATGACCGACCATTTGCGGTCCAGCTCGGCCACGTGGTTCGGGGTCAGGAGCGCATCGTTCAGCAGCGACCTGGCCTGGGCCAGCGTCTCTTCGCCACGGCGCAGCTCGGATTCGTGGTGGCGGATCGCGTCCAGCCTGCCCTGCACCAGCTTGGCCACGCGGCGATCGACGTTGCGCATCGCCGCATGCACGCGCTCGAGGTGCTCGCGTCCATGGACCAGCTCGGCCGCGGCGAGACGCAGTTCGGAGAATTCGGATTGGAGGATGAAATCGACGGCGGCCGCTTCGTCGGCGCCCAATTGCTTGAGCCGTTCGGCCTGGCGCGCGCGGGCATCGGCGAGCGCAGCGCGGGCATCAGGGGCAGCCGCTGGGGGGGACCCCGCACTGCCCGACTTGCCGGCGCCGGCCGCCGCGGAAGCCTTCGCCGCGGCAGGCCTGGCCTCCGGCTTGTCGCCGGACGTGGCCGATTTCCCGCCCTGCCGCTTGAATAGGAATTCGAACATGATGAAATCGCACTTCCAAAACTCCCATCATAGCAAAGAACCCCGGTATCGTTCGGCATGTCCGGCCCGGCTACGCTCCTCAGTTTACCAGCGGCAAGGCGTGCTTTTGCCTCGGAGAAAGCTCAGATGGCGGCAAGGCCCGCATCACGCCGATGTCGGCGCCGCGCCCGTCGCCACGGCTTTCACCCCGGCTTTCGCTCTGGTGCGCATCGTGCGCCAGCATCTGGTTGGCGATGGCGAACCAGACCTCGCCCGGGATCGTGGTGCGCGCCATCGGCAGCAGTTCGCGCTCTTCGCGCTCGAGCCGTTCGAGCAGCAGCTGGCAGCAGCGTTCGAGCGCCGCCAGGCAGCCGGGATCGCCGAGGACAGCGGCGGCCTGCGCCGCCTGGCGCGCGTCGAGCGCCTGCCGGCTCAACCCATCCAGCTCGGCCACCAGGCGGGCGGCGTCCTCGCCGCAGCGGCGCAGCGCCGGCAGCACGAACTTGTCGAGCTTGCGCCAGTGACAGGCATCGCAGACCTGGCGCAGCGCATCGCACGCCTGTTGGTACTGGCGCATCGCGGGCGGTTCGCCCCACCAGGCGCAAGGTCGCCAGCGTTCGAGCAACGCCTGCACCTCGATCCGCGCGCGGGCCTGCTCGACGGACAAGGCGACCAGCGTATAGGTTGATGTCAGCATGGTGTCTCCTCTCAATTTGCTCCTCCGGCGCGCGTGGAAAGTCCACGCCTGGGGCGGTCGGGGATGCTTTATAGGGGTAGCCGGCTAGTGGTTTGCGTTCCTGGCTTGTCGTGCGCCGGCCGACAGGAACTTCGTAGTGTAGAGAGAAGAAGGTCAGTAGGTTTGACATTGCTCAAACCCGATTTCACAATGCGAGCGAGGTCAGTCGGGGTGAATTTCCTCTACAAAATATCTTCCAACATGTTACCGAAAGCGGCCGGGTCGCTGCCCGCCACCGCGATCCGTGGGCAGCCGTGCCAGCCGGCGCAGCGGGCCACGGCCCCGGCGACGTCGCGCGCCAGGCTGGCGCTCGGGCGCACGCCGGGCTCCAGCGCAACGCTGCGCAGTTCGAACACGCCCTGCTTGCGGTGCGCCTTGGCGTCGATGCGGCCGACCAGGGCGCCGCGGCGCAGGATCGGCAGGGTGAAGTAGCCGTAGCGGCGCTTGGGCGCCGGGGTGTAGCACTCGAGCCGGTAGTCGAAGCCGAACAGCTCGAGCGCGCGGCGGCGGTCCCACACCACCGGGTCGAACGGCGACAGCAAGGTGGTCAGGCTCGAGGCCAACGTGCCGTCCGCCGCCTGGCGCGCCAGCGCCAGGTGCTCGGGGTGGATGTAGACCGGATCGCGCCAGCCCTCGACCCGGGCCGCGACCAGCAAGCCTTCGTGGGCCAGCCGCGCCGGATCGACGTGCGGCCGGCGCGTGCGGTGGTAGTCCGGGATCCACGCGGCCCGCGCCAGGCCGAGCGCGTGCACGGTGCGCAGCGCGAATTCGCGCCGCACCGTGTCCAGCGCCGGCATCCGGTCGTCGTGCCAGGTCGGATGGACGCGCTCGGCCAGGTCGTACACGCGCTGGAAGTTGTGGCGGCGCGCGATCATCAGGGCGCCGGCCGTGAACAGGACCTCGAGCGAGCGCTTCTCGGGCTTCCACTCCCACCAGCCGCCCGACTTGCCGTCCTGGCGCGCGAAGTCGGCGGCCCGCACCGGCCCGCCGGCGCGGATATGCTCGACCAGCCGCGCCACCTCGTCGGCGCGCTCGCGCATCCAGCGCGCCGAATACTTCCAGCCCATCGCCTCCGGATCCAGCATGCGGTGCCGGTACAGGCCATAGTCCTCGATCGGCAGGAAGCAGGCTTCGTGGGCCCAGTATTCGAACAGGTGACCTTCGGCCAGCAGCTCGTCGAGCCAGGCCGGATCGTAGTCGCCCAGCCGGCTCCACAGCACCAGGTAGGGACTGCGCGCGACCACGCTGATGGTGTCGATCTGCAGCATGCGCATGCGCCGGATCGCGGCCAGCACGTCGTCCTTGCCGGCGCGGCGGCGGCGCGCCGTCGCCAGGCCCTGGGCCGCCAGGTGCAGTGCGCGCGCGGCGCCGATCGACAGGGTCAGTTCGCTCATCCAACCATTCTGAACGTTTGGGCAACATCGCGTCAACCGTCCCGGCATTCTCCAGCAGACGAGCGCTCGGCTGCGTTATAGTAGGCGCCGATTTGTCGATCCACCTTTCTCGAGTCTCTCATGCGGCTGCTGCACACCTCCGACTGGCACCTCGGCCAGACCCTGCACAATCACGACCGGACCTACGAACACCAGTGCTTCCTCGACTGGCTGGCCGACACGCTGGTGGAGGAGCGCATCGACGTGCTCCTGATCGCGGGCGACATCTTCGACACCGCCAACCCGTCCTCGAGCGCCCAGCGCCAGCTGTACCGCTTCCTGCAGCAGGCGCGCGCCCGCGTGCCGCACCTGCAGGTGGTGGTCATCGCCGGCAACCACGATTCGCCGGGCCGGCTGGAGGCGCCGACGCCGCTGCTCGAAGCCCATGGCACGATCGTGGTCGGCAACGTCCTGCGCCGCGGCGACGGCGAGATCGACCTGGAGCGCCTGCTGGTGCCGCTGCGCGACCGCGACGGCCAGACCGCGGCCTGGTGCCTGGCCGTGCCCTTCCTGCGCCCCGGCGACCTGCCGCGCCTGCGCGCCGCCGAAGGCGTCGACCCGGCCGAGGCCGCGCCAAACGATCCCTATCTGCACGGCGCCGCCCTGCTCTACCGCCAGGCGCATGCGCTGGCGCGCGAACGGGCCGCCGCAGGCCAGGCCATCGTCGCCATGGGCCACTGCCATATGGCGAAAAGCCAGCCGTCCGAAGACTCCGAGCGCCGCATCGTGATCGGCGGCAGCGAAGCCCTGCCGGTCAGCATGTTCGACGCCGGCATCGCCTATGCGGCGCTGGGCCACCTGCACCTGGCCCAGCGCGTCGGCGGCCTCGAACACGTGCGGTATTGCGGCAGCCCGCTGCCGCTGTCGTTCTCCGAGGTCGGCTACCAGCACCAGGTGCTGCGCATCGATCTCGATGGCGGCAGGGCTGCCGCAGTGGAACCTTTATATGTGCCGCGTCCGGTGCAGCTGCTGCGCGTGCCGGCCCTGCCTGCCCCGCTCGAAGAAGCGCTGGCGGCGCTGGAAGCACTCGAACTGGACGCGGAGTTGCCGCAGCAGTCCTGGCCCTATCTCGAAGTGCGGGTGCTGCTGGACGGCCCCGAGCCGGGACTGCGCGCCCGCATCGAGGCGGTCCTCGCGGGCAAACCCGTGAAGCTGGCGAAGATCGAGCCGACGCGCAAGCTGGTCGCAGCAAGCGACGAGGCCGAAGCGCTGAGCCTGGACCAGTTGGCGCAGCTGCAGCCGGACGATATCTTCCGCCGCCTGTGGCGGCAAAAATATGGCGATGAGGCGCCGCCGGAACAGATCGAATCGTTCGCCGAACTGTTCCACGCCGTCGAAGGAGAGCCGCGATGAAGATCCTTCGCATCAGCGGCAAGAACCTGGCTTCGCTGGCGGGCGAATTCGCGGTCGACTTCGAATCCGGACCGCTGGCCAACAGCGGCCTGTTCGCCATCAGCGGCCCCACCGGCGCCGGAAAAAGCACCCTGCTCGACGCCCTGTGCCTGGCGCTGTACGACGCCACCCCGCGCATGCTCAAGCGCGCCGGCAGCCAGTTGCCGGACGTGGGCGGCGACACCGTCTCGGCGCTCGATCCGCGCACCCTGCTGCGGCGCGGCGCGGCCGAGGCCTGGGCCGAAGTCGACTTCGTCGGCAGCGACGACGGACGCTACCGCGCGCGCTGGAGCGTGCGCCGCTCTTACAACAAGCCGGGCGGCGCGCTGCAGCCGGCCAAGATGAGCCTGCACCGCCTGCCGGAACTCGCGCCGATCGGCGGCACCAAGACCGAAGTGGCGGCGGAGATCGTGCAGCGCATTGGCCTGTCGTTCGAGCAGTTCACACGCGCCGTGCTGCTGGCCCAGAACGAGTTCTCGGCATTCTTGAAGACCGACGAGAACGAACGCGGCGAGCTGCTCGAGACCCTGACCGGCACCACGGTCTACAGCGAGATCTCGCGCCGCGCCTTCGAGCGCTACAAGCTCGAACAGCAGCGCACCCAGGCGCTGCAGGCCAAGCTGGCCAATGTGGCGCCGCTGGCGCCAGGCGAACGCGCCCAGCTCGACCTCGAGCGCGGCGCCGCCGACGCCGCGCGTGAGGCGCTCGACAGCCGCCACGCCCTGCTGGAACAGCAGCTGCGCTGGCACCAGGAGCTCGACAAGCTCGGGCGCGCCCAGGCCCAGGCCGAGGAAGCGCTGGCCGCCGCCAACAGCGAGCGCGCCGCGGCCGCCGAACGGCGCCAGCGCCTGGCCACGCTGGAAGCGGTGCAGCCGGCACGGCCGCTGGCGACCGAGGTCCAGCGCCTGGAAACCGAACGGCGCCAGGCACATTCTTCGGTCGCGAAGCTCGAAGCCGAGCTGGCGGCGGCGCTCGAAGCGCGCCGCGTGAGCAATGCCGACGTCGACGCCGCCATCGCGCGCCTCGACGCCTTCGAAGAGCAGCTGCGCGCCGCCGCCCCGCAACTGGACCAGGCCAAGGCCCTGGATGCGACGCTCGAGACGCTCGCTCCCGGCCATGCCCAGGCCAAGGCTGCGCTGGACGCGGCGCGCCAGCAGGCCCGCGAGGCGCGCGTCCGGCATGGGACGAAGTCCGAAGAACTCGCGCGCGCACGCGGCCTGGTCGAGGCCGCCGCCGCGTGGCTGGCGGCGCAGTCGCGGCACGAAGCCGTGGCCACCGCTTGGGCGCAATGGGAACGCCTGCTGCGCCAGGCCGGCCAGGCGCAAGCCGCCCTCTCTTCCGGCGCAGCGGCGCTGACGGCCACCCGCACGGCGGCCGACCAGGCGCTCGGACGCGACGCCCAGGCGGCCGGCGCGCTGGCGCAGGCCATCGAACGTCTCGACCTGCTGGAGGCGAACCGGCGCGCGGCGATGGCGGCGCTCGGGGAGTTCGACGCCGAGGCGATCGGCGCCGAGCGCCAGCAGCTGGAAGGACGCCGCGAACGGCTGGCGGCGGCCGAACGCGCCTGGCTCGACCTGTCGGCGGCGCGCGACACGCTGGCCGGACTCGCGCGCGAAGCGGACCGCGCCGCGACCGCCGCGGCAGGCGCCGAACGCGCCCTGCAGGAGGCGCGCGCCGCCGCGCCGGCACTGGAAGCGGCGATGGCGCAGGCCGAACGCTCGCTGAGCGCCGCCGAACTGGCGTGCGCCGCCAATGTGGAGCAACTGCGCGCGAACCTGGTGGACGACGACCCCTGCCCCGTGTGCGGCGCCCTCGACCACCCCTACGCCCACCAGGATGCGACGCTGAAGGCGATGCTGACGGGCCTGCGGGCCGAGGTCGACGGCTGCCGCCTGCGCGTGCGCGAGAACGGCGCGCTGCAGGCGGCCCATGGCGCCGCGCTCGCCGCCGCCCAGGAACGGCTTGCGGCGCTTGCCCAGGACCGCGCGGCGATCGATCTCCAGATCGCCGGCCTGCTTGATGCCTGGGATGCCGATCCGCTGGCGGCCGAGGCGCCGGGCGAACAGGAACGCGGCGACTGGTTCGGCGCTCAACGCGGCGCCTTGCGCGACGCCCTCGATGCGCTGGCGCGACGCGAACAGGCCCTGCGCGCCGCCGCCAGCGCACGCGACGCGGCCCAGCGCGACGTCGACGGCGCGCAGTCGGTGCTGGCGCGGCTGCGCGGCAATGCCGAGGCCGAGCGCGAAACGGCGACCCGCCTGCAGAGCGAACTGAAAACGCTGGACGCCGGCCAGCAGGCGACAGCCACGCAACTGGACGCCCTGCTGGCCGAACTCGACCCCGCCATGGCCGCCGCCCACGGCGACGGCTGGCAGACGGCCTGGCGCCACGATCCCGTCGCCTGGAGCCAGGCCCGCGCCGCCGAAGCCGCCGGGTGGCGCGAGCAGACCGAGGCCCAGGCGCGCGGCGCCGCCGCGAGCGCGACCCTCGAAGTCGAGGTGAATGCGCTCCAGGCGCGCATCGCCGAAATCGACGCGGCCGGCGCCCGGCTGGCCTTCGAGTTCGAACGCATCGACGGCGAATTGGGCGCGAAACGCGCGGCGCGCGCCGCCTTGTGGCAAGGGCGCGCGGCGGCCGAAGTCGAACGCGAACTGAGCGCCGCCGTGAGCGCGGCGCGCGCGCAGGCAGCGGCGCGCCAGCAAGCCGCCAATGAGGCCGCGCAGGCCGAGACCCGGGCCCGCACCGCGCAGGCCCAACTCATCGAGCGCATCGCGGAACTCGACGGGGCTGGCGCCACGGCCAGCGCGCAACTGGCCGAATGGCTGGAAGACTACCGGCGCCAGGCCGACGGCCTGGACGACATCGGGGACACCGACGAACTGGCGCGCCTGCTGCAGGTCGGCGCCGCCTGGCTGGCGCAGGAGCGCAGCGCGCTGAACGCCATCGAGAGCGCGGTCGCCAATGCCAGCGCGATCCTGAACGAGCGCCGCGCCCAGCGCGCGGCCCACCTCGAGTCCAGTCCTCCGGACGGTCAATTGTTCGAGGCGGTGCAGGCCACCTTCGACGCGCTGGCCGTCGAACGCCAGGCAGCGATCGAGGCGGCGACCGCGCTGCGCCTGCGCGTGATGCAGGACGACGAGCGGCGCCGCCAGGCCGAATCGAGCCTGGCCGAGATCGAGCGCCAGCAGGCGCTCGAGCAGCGCTGGGGCAAGCTGTCGGAGCTGATCGGCTCCAGCGACGGCAAGAAGTTCCGCAACTACGCCCAGCAATTCACGCTCGACGTGCTGCTCGGCTATGCCAACGAGCACCTGAAGCAGCTGGCCCGGCGCTACCGCCTGGAGCGCGTCAGCTACCAGGGCATGCCGTCGCTGGCGCTGATGGTGCGCGACCAGGACATGGGCGGTGAAGTGCGCTCGGTGAACTCGCTGTCGGGCGGCGAATCGTTCCTGGTGTCGCTGGCGCTGGCGCTGGGCCTGGCCTCGCTGTCCTCGAACCGGGTGCGGGTCGAATCGCTGTTCATCGACGAGGGCTTCGGCAGCCTCGACAGCGAAACACTGGGGGTGGCGATGGACGCCCTGGACGCGCTGCAGTCGATGGGCCGCAAGGTCGGCGTGATCTCGCACGTGCAGGAGATGACCGAGCGGATCGCGACCAAGGTGCTGGTGCGACCCGCCGGTGGAGGCAGCAGCGCGATCGTGGTGGAGTGACCGCGCAGTTGGATCAGTGGTTGTGGCGCGGCATGTCGTGCCCCACGCCGCGATACGGCAGGGCGAGTTCCATGCAGGCGCCCTTGTGCAGCTGGCCCACCGTGGCGCGGTAGATCTCCTGCCACGGGGTCTGGCTGGCGGGGATCGGCGGCGGCGCGTCGCTCCGGCGCGCTTCCAGGTCCTCGTCCGACAGCAGCACGTCGCAGCGGCCGTGGTTCAGGTCGACCCGGATCACGTCGCCCGTGCGCAGCAGCGCCAGGTTGCCGCCGGCCGCGCTCTCGGGCGAGGCGTTCAGGATCGACGGGCTGTCCGAGGTGCCCGACTGGCGGCCGTCGCCCAGGGTCGGCAGGTTGTTGATGCCTTCCTTGATCAGGTGATCGGGCGGCTGCATATTGACCACCTCGGCCGAACCGGGCCAGCCCACCGGGCCCGCGCCGCGGATCACCAGCATCGTGTTCTCGTCGATGCCCAGGCTCGGATCGTTGATCCGGTGATGATAGTCGTCCGAGCCGTCGAATACGACAACCTTGCACTCGAAGCAGTTCTCGTGCCCCGGATTGGCGAGATAACGCGCGCGGAAGGCCGGCGAGATCACGCTGGTCTTCATGATCGCGAAGTCGAACAGATTGCCCTTCAGGACCAGAAAGCCCGCCGTTTCCTTGAGCGGCTCGGCGAACGGCTTGATCATCTCGCGGTCGTCGGTCTCGCGGTCGTAGACGTTCTCGGCCATGGTCTTGCCGGTGACGGTGGGACGCTGCGAGCGCAGCTTGCCCGCCTGCTCCAGCTCCCACATCACGGCCGGCACGCCGCCGGCGCGGTGGAAGCGCTCGCCCAGGTATTTGCCGGCCGGCTGCATGTTCAGCAGCAGCGGCACGTCGTAGCCGTACTCCATCCAGTCCTCGGGCGTGATCTCCACGCCCGCATGGCGCGCCATGGCCACGATGTGCGGCTGGGCGTTGCTCGAGCCGCCGATCGCGGCGTTGACCACGATCGCGTCCAGGAAGGCTTCGCGCGTCATGATCTGCGAGGGGCGCACGTCGTCCTTCGCCAGTTCGACGATGCGGCGGCCGGTTTCATAGGCCATCTGGCCGCGCTCGCGGTAAGGCGCGGGAATCGCCGAGCAGCCGGTGAGCGACATGCCCAGCGCCTCGGCCACGGCATTCATGGTCGAGGCGGTGCCCATGGTGTTGCAGTGCCCGGCGGATGGCGCCGATGCGGTGGCGATGTCGACGAACTTCTTTTCGTCGATGGCGCCGGCCGCCAGCTGGCGGCGCGCCTTCCAGATGGCGGCGCCGGAGCCCACCAGCTCACCCTCGAACCAGCCGTCGAGCATCGGCCCGCCCGACAGCACGATGGCCGGAATGTCGACCGTGGCCGCGGCCATCAGCTGGGCCGGCACGGTCTTGTCGCAGCCGGTGGTGAGCACCACGGCGTCGATCGGATAGCCGTGCAGGATCTCGACCAGGCCGAGATAGGCCAGGTTGCGGTCCAGGGCCGCGGTCGGACGGCGGCAGTTCTCGAAGATCGGATGCAGCGGGAATTCCATCGGAATGCCGCCGGCGTCGCGGATGCCGTCGCGCACCCGCTTGACGGTCTCCAGGTGGATGCGGTTGCACGGCGTGATGTCGCTGCCGCTCTGGGCGATGCCGATGATCGGTTTGCCGCAGCGCAGCTCTTCGGGCGTGATCCCGTAGTTCATGAAGCGCTCGAGGTAGAGCGCGGTCATGTCGATGCGCTCGGGATTGTCGAACCAGTCCTGGGACCGGTAGCGACGCTTGGCGCTGTTATTCACGTTGTTGCTCATTGTGTCGGATATTCCATGGTTAATCCTGCAGCCGCAACGCATGCTGCGGCAGTCCCGGCACGTCGGCGCGGAAGGTGAACAGCCCGCCCGCGAGTGGCTGCGCGTCGAGCTGGGCGGCCGACAGGCCCTTGCGCGCGGTCGTGGCATACACGGTGCGCAGGTCGTCGCCGCCGAAGGCGAGCTTGGTGATGTTGGCGCACGGGAAGCGCACTTCGCCCACCTTGCGTCCCTGCGGGTCGAAGCGGTCGATGCGCCAGCCGCCGAAGGTGGCCACCCACAGGCAGCCCTCGGCATCGACCGCCATGCCGTCCGGATAGCCGCCGTCGGCCAGCTCGGCGAACAGGCGCTTGCGCGCGACCAGGCCGTCCTGGCCCAGGTCGAAGGCGTAGATGCGCCTGGCCAGCGTGTCGGTGTGGTACAGCGTGCGCCCATCGGGGCTGATGGCCGGGCCGTTGGTGATCACGTAGCCGTCGTCCACGCGGCTCGCCGCGCGTCCGTCGAAACGGTACAGCGCGCCGCTGGCCTGGTCCTCGGCATCGTCCATCGAACCGAACCACAGGCTGCCGGCGGCGTCGACGTGGCCGTCGTTGAAGCGGTTGCCCGGCTGGTCGGCCTCGACCTTCAGCAAGGGGGTGAACTCGCCGCTCGCCTCGTGGAAGCGGTACAGGCCGTCCTCCAGCGCACAGACGAAACCACCGCCCGCGACCGGCACCACGAAACTCACCTGCCCCGGCGCGTCCCAGCTGCGTTTTTCGCCATTGCCGGCGCCATAGCAATGCAGGCGCCGGCCCTTGATGTCGACGAACCACACCTGGCCAGCCGCGCCATGCCACAGCGCGCCTTCGCCAAGCGTGGCGCCCACCTCCCACAGGCAGTGCGGCGCGTTGTTCATGCGCCGTACCAGCCCGCGTCGACGAAGTATTCGCGGCCGCTGCAGCGACGCGCATTGTTCGAGGCCAGGAACAGCGACAGCGCCGCCACGTCCTGCATCTCCACGCGCTCCTGCAGGCACTGGCCGTTCAGGATGCGCGCTTCCTCGTGCGGCGTGTGCCACAGCGCTTCCTGGCGCGGGGTGCGCACCGCGCCCGGCACCACGGCCACGGTGCGGATGCCGTGCGGCCCGAGTTCGCGCGCCATCGCGCGCGTCATGCCCTCGACGCCGGCCTTGGCCGTCATGTACAGGGCCAGCTCGGTATGCGGCAGGTGCCACGAGATCGAGCCGAAATTCTGGATCACGCCGTGGCCCTGCTCCCGCATGCCGGGAATGACGGCCTGGGAACAGAAGAACTGGTGGCGCAGGTTGACGTTCATCCGGCTTTCCCAGTAGGCCGGGGTGACGTCGCCGATGCTGTGGCGATCGTCGTTGGCCGCGTTGTTGAGCAGGATGTCGACCGCGCCGGCTTCCTGCACGATGCCGTCGAAGGCGCGCTTGAGCGCATCGAGGTCGGTCAGGTCGCAGTGGACGAAGCGCGGTGCGTGGGTCGCGCCGTTCAGCGACTCGGCGAGGGCGCGTCCTGCGCCCTCGGCGATGTCGAGGAACCAGACCCGGGCGCCCTGCCCGACGAAGGCGGTGACCAGCTCGGCGCCGATGCCGCTGCCGCCGCCGGTGATGACGACGCGCTTGCCGTTCAGGTCCGGATAAGTTGCGTATACAAAGGCTGCGCTGTTAAAGCCCGATTGATTGTTGTCAGACATGGGGGTTTTCGTATTAAGGGCTGTTTTTATTCCTGGACCAGCAGGCCGCGCCGCGCCAGGTTGGCGTACAGCGCGCGCACGCCGAAGGTCCAGGGCGTGATCGCGTCGCTGCGTTGCACGGTGTTGACCAGGGTGCCGAGCGATGGGGTCGAGATGCCGACCTTGTCGCCCATGTGGTGGGTAAAGCCGCCGCCTTCGGCGTCGCGGTCCTTGATCGGCGAGAACATCGTGCCGAGGAACAGCATGAAGCCGTCCGGGTACTGGTGGTGCGCGCCGCAGGTCTGGGCCACCAGGTCGAGCGGGTCGCGGCTGATCTCGCGCATGCGGCTGCTGCCTTCGAGGATGAAGCCGTCGTCCACGCCTTCGATCAGCATGTTCACCTCGCACGCGCGCAGCGTGTCGAGCGAGTACGTATCGTCGAACAGGCGGATGAAGGGGCCGATGGCGCAGGAAGCGTTGTTGTCCTTGGCCTTGCCCAGCAACAGGGCGCTGCGGCCTTCGATGTCGCGCAGGTTGACGTCGTTGCCCAGGGTGGCGCCGACGATCTCGGCGCGGCTGTTCACCGCCAGCACGATCTCGGGTTCGGGATTGTTCCAGTGCGAGGTCGGATGCAGGCCGATGTCGGCGCCGTGGCCGACCGCCGACATCGGCTGCGACTTGGTGAAGACTTCGGCGTCCGGGCCGATGCCCACTTCCATGTACTGCGACCACAGGCCGCGCGCCGACAGTTCGGTCTTCAGGCGCTGCGCGGCCTCCGAGCCCGGCACGATGTCCGACAGGTCGGTGCCGATCGTCGCTTGCAGCTGTTCGCGCAGCGCCTCGGCGCGCGACGGGTCGCCCTTGGCCTGCTCTTCGATCACGCGTTCCAGCAGGCTGACGGCAAACGTCACGCCGGCGGCCTTGATCGCCTGCAGGTCGCATGGCGCCAGCAGGCGCATGCCGTTGGCGCCGGCCTCGCCGCGCAGCGCGGCGTCCATCAGCGCGCGCACCTCGCCGAGGTCTTCGCCCTCGGCGCCGCCCGCGATGGCCAGCAGGTCGCGGCGCTCGAACAGGTCGGCCACGGTCGGCGCATGGCGGGTGATGTCGACCAGGCGGCCGCCGCGCACGGCGACCACGGCTGGACCTTCGTTGGCGCCGGTGCGCCAGACCCGGCCGACCAGCAGCGCGCGGTCGAGGTCATCGGGAAGCGGATTGGCTTGGATGGTAGTCATGGGTTCCTCGATTGCTGGTGCCGCCCCTCGGGACGGCAGTATAGGGTTCGGGGTGAAGCCTTCGGGCATGATTCTAACATTAATGTTAACGCAATCATTACCTCCTCCTCAGGCCTGCCGAGGGACGGCAGGCCCGAGAGGGGCGGGTCAGGTCAGAACTCGCCGCGCACACCGAGCTGGAAGGTGCGGCCCGGGTCATAGAACCCGAACTGCGCGCTCTCGAACTGGAAGTACGAGTCCCGCTTGGCCTTGTTGATGTTGACGACATCGAAGGTGACCGTCGGCCAGCCCTCACGATCGAACACCCGCTCCAGATCCACGCTCGACGAGAAGTCGGCCTGCTTGTACGCGCGGCCATACAGCGCAGCCGCCGCGATGCCGTTCTGGCCGCCGCTGGCCGCCTGGCTGCCTTCGCGGTAGGTGTGCGAGAAACGGGCCATGAAGCCGTGGTTCTCGTAGTAGATGCCGAAGTTGTTGCTCTTGCGCGGCACGTTCAGCGCCACGAAGCCATTGGTGCCCTCGCCGCTGGCCGACTGGTTGATCAGGGTCGCGGTTTCGCTGAAGCCGAAGCCCTTGATCGGCAAGAACCTGTCGAGTGGCTGGACCCAGCCGATTTCCAGGCCGCGAATCCGCAGGATGCCGCCGGCATTGCGTTCCTGGCTCATCACCACGGTCGCCGCGCCCGGGCCGCCGCGCGCGTCGATCGCCGCCTGGGCGTTCGGGATCAGGTTGTTATAGGTGACGCCATACTGCTCCAGCGCGCTGAACGGCAAGGTACGGTTCTCGATCACCGTGAAGCCCTTGAGCTTCTTCTGGAACACGGTCAGGCTCACATAGCCTTCGCCGCCGGTGTACCAGTCGACGCCGAAGTCCAGGTTCTTCGAGATGTAGGGCTGCAGTTCGGGGCTGCCGATCGTGCCGACGTCGGCCGACACCGAGCTGAAGTTGATGCCGGGACGCAGCGAGTTCGGATTGGCGCGCGTCATGCTCTTCGATGCCGCGGCGCGCACGATGACGTTGTTGGCGACCGTCAGGGCGGCGGTGCCGGATGGCAGCGTGTTGTTGTAGGTGTTGTTCACATACTGCCACTCGGTCGCGTTCGGGTACTTGGCGCCATTCAGCGTCAGGTTGGCGTTGCGTGGATCGCTGAACGAATTCAGGGAGCCGACCTCCTGCTTGGTGCGCACATACCGCACGCCGGCGTTATACCGGAACGGCATGTTGGCGAGCAGGGTCGACCCGTTGATCTCGGTATAGAAGCCCGAGGTCTTCTCGCGCATGTAGCCCGCGCTCGCCCCGGTCGACGAACTGGTCGAATCCGGCGCCGTCGAGTTGTAGTAATCGTAGTTCGAATCCTTCCTGAAACGGTCCCAGTCGACGACCAGGCGGCCGTATTCGCCAGGCACCAGGTAGCTTGCCAGCTTGTCGGCCGGGATCAGCGAGCCCTGGTAGACCAGCTGGTCGGTGCGTCCCGCGGTGTAGCCGGTGCCGAAGCCGGGATAGAGCGCCGCTGCGCTCGCGCCAGGCGTGTTGGCGCCGTCGCAGGCCGGCGCGCCGTTGGGGCCTTGCAGGAACACGCTTGGATTGTTGCCGCACACCGCGGCCTGCCAGGCGGCCGAGTTGTCCTGGCCGCGGATGCGGCGGTCGATGTCGTCGTAGGCGTAGCCGAGCTTCAGGTTCAGCTTGTTGTCGCCCCAGGTCAGGTCGGTATGGAAGCCCTTGGTGCTGGTTTCGCGCAGCTCGTTCTGGATATTGACGCGGCCACCTGCCCAGCCAAGATTCGCCGGGTTGTTCACATCGTTGTTGAACGTGATGCTGGGCACCCCGCCATTGGTGGCGTCATAGCTGGCCACCAGTCCGCTGCCCGCCGCGGTGATCGGCATGACGGTCGGCGCTTCGTGCGTGAAGTCCGACTCCGTCGCGTTGGCCTGCGCCTCGAGCTTCAGGGTTGGCGCGATCTGCCACGTCATCCCCGGGTTGATGCCCTTGAGCGTGGTCTTGTCGCGGCGCGGGCCGTACTCGATGAAGTAGCGCGCATTGGCGAAGGTGCCGCCCGTCGCCGTGCAACCGGCGCTGCAATCGGCGCGGTCCACGGTCATATTGAGCGGAATGGCGAACTCGTTGCGCATGGCCCAGGTGTAGCCGATGCGCTGCATGTCGTCGTCCTTTTCGCTGTACAGCGTGTCGACGTAGAAGTGCAGGTTTTCGGTAGGACGATACTCGGCGCTGATGATGGCCGAGGCCTTGTCGCGGTCGCCGTAGTATTCCATATAGCGGCCGAGGCGCGGGACCAGCGCGTTGTCGATCGCGGTGATGCTGGTGCCCGGGTTGTTGGCCTCCAGGAAGCCCTGGTTGATCGGCGTGCCGGGAACGAGGCCCGCGCCCGCGCCGACGGGCACGGTGCCGGGAATCGTCCAGTTGCCGCCGCCGGTATTGTTACGCGAAGGCAGGCCGTTCTGCGCAGCCGACAGGTTGGCATTGGTCAGGCCGACCGTCTCGTAGCCGGTGGTGCGCGCTTTCTGGCGGTTGTAGTAGACGCCGCCGAGGATACCGAACTTGTCGCCCCAGGTCTTGCTCGCCAGGATCGAGCCGCGCCCGCCGACGTCGTTCGCGATTTCCTGCTTCTGCGCGCTCGCGTTGTACACGACGTAGGCGCCTTCCTTGTCGAACGGCCGCGCGCTGCGCAGGTTGACGACGCCGGCGGCGCCGCCCTCGAGCTGCGAGGCATTCGGGCTCTTGCTGACCGTTAGCTTGGTGAACAGCTCGGTCGGCAGCAGGTCGAGGTCGATCTCGCGGTTGGTGCTGGCGCCGTCGATCGGTCCGGACGACGCCACGGCAATCTGCGCATTGTTCAACAGGACCTTGGTGAAGCTGGAGCCCAGGCCGCGGATCTGGACGTTCATGCCTTCGCCCGTGACGTCGCGCGAAATCTGGACGCCGGGGATGCGGCTGAGCGATTCCGCGATGTTCTTGTCCGGGAATTTACCCATGTCTTCCGAACTGATGGTGTCCTGGAAGCCGACGGCTTCCTTCTTGTCGCGCGCCGACGCCAGCAGGCTGCCGCGGTAGCCGGTCACTTTGACGACGTTCACATTGGCTTGCGCATTGGCGTCGGTGGTGGTGGCGGTGGTGTCCTGCGCGTACGCCTGGTGAACCAGGCCCGCCATGACGGTCAGGCCGAGCGCCCACTGGCGCCGGCGAGCTACACCCTGCTGCTTAGCATTACGAGTCATTCAATGTCTCCTGATGGTTTTTTTACTTCTATTTACTTCTTGGCAAGCAACCTTTTACGGTTGTCTTATGGGTAGGCAAAACTGCCTTGTCGCGGCACACAGGGCTTTCTTCCCTGGCGCGCTAGCGGCAGGTCACGCCCTTCGACACGAAGGAATGCGCAGGGCGCGGGGTCGGCGAGTCCGGCCACGCGACTGGAATGGATGAGTGATTGGTGCGGCCGCCAGAAGGCATGGCCGGACGTGCGGTGACGTCTCGCTGTTGCATGCTTATCTCCTCGTTATTTTTCTACTTCAAGCACATGTTACGAACATCTCTATTAACACGAATGTTATCGCAACCATCGCAGTCTACTGGTCAAAAATAATGATTGTCAACAAAATATTCCGAACGTGGCGAAAGCGCGGATGTTAGGCCTATCAAGCGCGCCTGGCGACCCGGGTGCTGACGCGCCGGCTGCCGCCTCCGCACCGTGGACGGCGCAACAAAATGCTTTCAAATCGAAAAGGTTCGCGCTAACATTCCCGCAGCCGGATGATACAAAACAAACATTCCGGGTCTATAAAAACATGGAGACAAGCGAATGCACCGACTCTTCGGGCGGCTCTGGGCCGCGTTTCTTCTCGGCATGCTGTTATGCATCCCGACCCATGCCGCCGCAGAGGATGGCTATCAACTGTGGTTGCGCTATCAACCCCTCCCCGCCGCCCAGCGCGCGCACGTCGCCGACGCGATCCTGACCCTCGGCGCCGACAGCCCGACCAAGGGCGCGGCGCGCGCCGAGCTGCAACGTGGCCTGCGGGGACTGCTGGGCAAGGAGCCTGGCGTCGTCGACAGAGCGCGCCTCGATACCATCGTGCTGGCGCGCGGCGTCGACCTGCCGGCCGGCCTGGATGCCGTATCCGCCGTGCGCGAGCAGTTGCGCAAGCTCGGCGACGAAGGCTACCTGGTGCGGCGCGCCAGGCTGGATGGCGTCGCCGTCACCCTGGTTGCGGCCAATACCGACATCGGCCTGCTGTACGGCAGCTTCGCCTGGCTGCGCCAGCTGCAGACGGGCGCCCGCGCTGACCAGATCGCGCTGGCCTCCAGCCCCACCCTGCCCCTGCGCGTGCTGAACCACTGGGACAACCTCGATCGCAGCGTGGAGCGCGGCTATGCCGGCGAGTCGATCTGGAACTGGTGGGAACTCCCGCACATCGTCGATCCGCGCTATACCGACTATGCGCGCGCCAATGCCTCGCTGGGCATCAACGGCGCCGTCCTGAACAACGTGAACTCCAAGGCCGAGGTGCTCGGCGCGCCCTTCATCGCCAAGGCCGCCGCCATCGCCGACGTGCTGCGCCCCTACGGCATCCGGGTCTACCTGTCGGTGCGCTGGTCGACGCCGCTCGAGATGAAGCAGACGAAGACGGCCGATCCGCTCGACCCCGAAGTCGCCGCCTGGTGGAAGAACAAGGCCGACGAGATCTACCGCACCATTCCCGATTTCGGCGGCTTCCTGGTCAAGGCCAATTCGGAAGGCCAGCCGGGGCCGCAGGACTATCGCCGCCACCACGCCGACGGCGCCAACATGCTGGCGCGCGCCGTGGCCCCGCACAAAGGCATCGTGATGTGGCGCGCCTTCGTGTACGCCTCGCCCGAGGAATCGAAGGCGGGCAAGCTGCATGACCGCGCGGTCGAGGCCTATGACCAGTTCCTGCCGCTGGACGGCAAGTTCGACGACAACGTGCTGGTGCAGGTGAAGAACGGCGCGATCGACTTCCAGCCGCGCGAGCCGGCCCACCCGATGTTCGGCGCCATGCCGAAGACGCCGCTGATCATGGAATTCCAGATCACCAAGGAGTACCTGGGCTTCGCCACCCACCTGGCCTATCTTGGCCCGATGTTCCAGGAGACGCTGGAATTCGATACCCGCATTGGTGGACGCAAGCTGACGGTGGCCGACACCATCCAGGGCAAGCAGGGCCGCGTCGGCGGCAAGGTAGGTGGAATTGCAGGCGTCGCCAACATCGGCAGCAGCCGCAGCTGGAGCGGTTCGATCTTCGACCAGGCCAACTGGTATGTGTATGGCCGCATGGCCTGGGACCAGGGCCTCGACAGCCGCGTCATCGCGCGCGAGTGGGCGGCCCAGACCTTCAGCCCGGACGCACGCCTGCTGGACCCGGTCGTGAACATCATGATGCGCTCGCGCGAAGCGGTGGTCGACTACATGACGCCGCTTGGCCTGAACCACGTGATGGGCAGCAGCCACCACCATGGTCCGGCGCCCTGGGTCGACAACCTCGAACGCGCCGACTGGAACCCGATCTATTACCACCGCGCCGGCCGCGACGGCATCGGCTTCGACCGCACCGCGAAGGGCAGCAATGCCGTGGCCCAGTATGCGCCCGAGGTGGCGCGCCGCTTCGCCGATCCGAAAACGACGCCGCCCGAACTGCTGCTCTGGTTCCACCGCCTGCCATGGGATTACCGGATGCCGTCCGGCCGCACCCTGTGGGAAGAGCTGGTGGCGCACTACGACCACGGCGTGGCCGAAGCCGCCGCGATGCAGGCCGAGTGGCAACGCCTGAAACCCTTCGTCGACGCCCAGCGCTTCGCCGATACCGCGCAGCGCCTGGCCCAGCAGCACGTCGAGGCGCAATGGTGGCGCGACGCCAGCCTCGCCTATTTCCAGGACGTGTCCGGGCTGCCGTTGCCGGCCGGCGTGCGCAAGCCAGCGCACTCGCTCGACCACTACAAGTCGATCCGCTTCCCGTATGCCCCGGGGATCTGAACGATCCCGCCTGCCCCATTCACTCCTGGAGATGAGATGAACCCGATTCAACGCGCCGCCACCCCGACCATCGTGGAAATGCGGGTGATCCCGGTCGCCGGCCGCGACAGCATGCTGCTCAACCTGTGCGGCGCCCATGCGCCCTACTTCACCCGCATCCTGGTGCTGTTGAAGGACAGCGCCGGCCGCACCGGCATGGGCGAGGTGCCCGGCTCGAACGGCATCCTGCAGGCCCTGCAAAAGCTGGTGCCGCTGGTCGAGGGCACCGAGATAGCCCACCACCGCCGCACCCTGAACCGGCTGCGCGCCGCCATCTCGGGCGTCAGCCACCAGGTCACGTCCAGCGCCGAAGCGGCGGTGATGAAGCAGCCGCACGAGATCAACCTGCGTCTCGAGAACGTGGTGACGGCGGTGGAAGCGGCCCTGCTCGACCTGCTCGGCCAGTTCATGGGCCTGCCGTTGTGCGAGCTGCTGGGCGACGGCCAGCAGCGCAGCCATGTGCCGATGCTGGCCTATCTGTTCTATATCGGCGACCGTGGCCGCACCGACCTCGGTTACGACGATGACGCCGGCCGCGACGGCTGGTACCGGGTCCGCAACCAGGAAGCGCTCAGCGCCGAATCGATCGGCGACATGGCCGCGGCGGCGGTCGAGCAGTATGGCTTCAGGGACTTCAAGCTCAAGGGCGGCGTGATGCGCGCCGAGGAAGAGATGGAAGCCGTCGCCGCGATCAAGCGCCGCTTCCCCGACGCCGGCGTGACGCTCGACCCCAACGGCGCCTGGTCGCTGCGGGAGGCGATCGACGCCTGCCGCGGCCAGGGCCACCTGCTGGCCTATGCCGAAGACCCGTGCGGCCCCGAGGGCGGCTATTCGGGGCGCGAGATCATGGCCGAGTTCAAGCGTGCTACGGGCATCCGCACCGCCACCAATATGGTCGCCACCGACTGGCGCCAGATGGCCCATTCGCACCTGCTGGGCGCGGTCGACATCCCGCTGGCCGACCCGCACTTCTGGACCATGCAGGGTTCGGTGCGCCTGGCGCAGCTATGCCACGACTGGGGCCTGACCTGGGGCTCGCACTCGAACAACCACTTCGACGTGTCGCTGGCGATGTTCACCCATTGCGCGGCGGCGGCACCGGGCACGATCACGGCGATCGACACCCACTGGATCTGGCAGGAAGGCCGCGAGCGGCTGACCACGGAACCATTGAAGATCGTGGGCGGCCAGGTGGCGGTGCCGGACCGTCCGGGCCTGGGCATCGAGCCGGACATGGAGCAGATCAACCGGGCCCATGAACTCTACAAGAAGGTGGCCGGCGGCGCGCGCGACGATGCGATGGCGATGCGCTACCTGGTGCCGGGATGGACCTACGATCCGAAGCGCCCCAGCATGGTCAATCCATGATCGCAGCAATCCTTGGCCGGACCCGCGGCGGCGCCATCCGCGGCCTGCGCTGGTGGATGATCGGCCTGATCATGCTGGGCGCGGTGGTCAACTACCTGACCCGCAGCTCGCTGGCCGTGGCCGCCCCCACCCTGCTGGCGGAGCTGGAGATCACGGCCAGGGAGTATTCGTACATCACGGCCGCCTTCCAGGGCGCGATCATGCTGCAGCCGCTGTGCGGCTACGTGCTCGACGTGATCGGCCTCAAGTACGGCTTCGCGATCTTCGCCACCGCCTGGTCGCTGATCTGCATGGCGCACGGCATGGCCACCAACTGGCAGACCCTGGCCGTGCTGCGCGGCCTGCTCGGCTTCGCGGAAGGCTCGGCCAACCCGGCCGGGATGAAGGCGGTGTCCGAATGGTTCCCGGCCAAGGAGCGCGGCCTGGCGGGCGGCGTGTTCAATATCGGCGCCTCGTTCGGCTCGATGCTGGCCCCGCCGCTGGTGGTGTGGGCCATCCTGCACTACAACTGGCAATCGGCCTTCGTGATCACCGGCGCGCTGGGCCTGGTGTGGGTGTGCGCCTGGCTGCTGCTGTACGACGCGCCGAAGCGCCACCGCCGCCTGTCCGAGGCCGAGGCGGCGCACATCGCCGCCGGCCAGGAAGACCACCTGGCCGGCGACGGCACCAAGCCCTCGGTGCTCAGCATCCTCAAACAACGCAATTTCTGGGGCATCGCCCTGCCGCGCTTCCTGGCCGATCCGGCCTGGGGCACGCTGGCGTTCTGGGTGCCGCTGTACCTGACCACGGTGCGCGGCTTCGAGCTGAAGGACATCGCCATGTTCGCCTGGCTGCCCTTCCTCGCGGCCGACCTGGGCTGCATGTTCGGTCCGGTGGTGGTGCTGGCCCTGCAAAAGCGCGGGATACGCCTGATCAATGCCCGGCGCGGCGCGTTCACCCTCGGCGCCATCATGATGATGGGCGTGGCCTTCGTCGGCTACGTCGACGATGCCTATGCCGCGATCGCCCTGCTCAGCCTTGCGGGCTTTGCCCACCAGACGCTGTCGGTCACCGTCATCACCATGTCGTCCGACCTGTTCCGGCGCAACGAGGTGGCCACCGTGGCCGGCATGTGCGGCACCTTCGGCAACCTGGGCCTGCTCATCTTCTCGCTGCTGATCGGCACCCTGCTGGCCAGCGTCGGCTACACGCCCTTCTTCGTCAGCCTGGCGGTGCTCGACCTGGTCGCGGCGGTGCTGCTGTGGACCCTGGTACGGGATCCCACCTTCGAGCCCCAACCCATTTCGATGCAAAAACCATGATCCACAACCCGATCCTGCGCGGATTCAATCCCGACCCGTCCATCGTGCGGGTCGGCGACGACTACTACATCGCGACCTCCACCTTCGAGTGGTACCCGGGGGTGCAGATCCACCACTCGCGCGACCTGGTCAACTGGCGCCTGGCCGGCCGGCCGCTGACCCGCGCCAGCCAGCTCGACATGCGCGGCGCGCCCGATTCCTGCGGCGTGTGGGCGCCGTGCCTGACCCATGCGGATGGCCTGTTCTGGCTGATCTACACCGACGTCAAGCGCTATGGCCGCACCTCGACCGGCGGCGCCGGCGGCAGCGCCTCGCTGCGCGATTTTCATAATTACCTGGTCACCAGCCCGAGCATCGACGGCCCGTGGTCCGATCCGGTCCACCTGAACAGCAGCGGCTTCGATCCGTCGCTGTTCCACGACGACGAGGGGCGCAAGTACGTATTGAACCAGCTATGGGACCACCGCCCCGGCGGCAAGCGCTTCGCCGGGATCGTGCTGCAGGAATATTCGGTCGAGGAGCGGCGCCTGGTCGGCACTCGCACCAATATCTTCGCCGGGACCGAACACGGCCTGACCGAAGCGCCGCACCTGTACCGCCGCAACGGCTATTACTACCTGCTCACCGCCGAAGGCGGCACCGGCTGGAACCATGGCGTGACGATGGCGCGCTCGCGCGACTTGCGCGGACCGTACGAGCTGCATCCGGACGTGAACGTCCTGAGCACCCGTGCGCGGCCCGACGCCGCACTGCAGCGCGCAGGGCACGCCGACCTGGTCGACACGCCGGACGGCCGCACGTACATGGTCTACCTGTGCGGCCGGCCGCTGCGCAACCGTGGCGCCTGCACCCTGGGACGCGAGACCGCGATCCAGCAGGTGGTGTGGGGCGAAGACGGCTGGCTGCGCACGCTCGATGGCGAGGGCATGCCGCAGCTGGACGTGCCGGCGCCCGGCCTGCCCGAATACCGTTTCGACGCCGCGCCCGAACGAAGCGATTTCGATGCGCAGGACTTGCCGATCGATTTCCAGTGGCTGCGCACGCCGTATCCGGAAGAGCTGTTCAGCCTGACGGCGCGGCCCGGCCACCTGCGCCTGTACGGACGCGAAAGCCTGGGCAGCACCTTCCGCCAGGCGCTGGTCGCGCGCCGGCAGCAGGCCCACTGCTTCAGCGCGTCCACTCTGGTCGAGTTCGAGCCGGAACACTTCCAGCAGCAGGCCGGCCTGGTCTGCTACTACGGCGCCTCTAAATTCCACTACCTGTACATCACGCACGACGACGAGATCGGCAAGCACCTGCGCGTGATGAGCAGCCTGCCCAACCACCTGCAGGCGGACAGCTTCACCGCGCCGCTCGCCCTGCCCGCCGGCGTGCCGGTCGAACTGCGGGTCGAGGTGGACGAGGAGCGCCTGCTGTTCGGCTATCGCGTCGACGACGGCCCCTGGCAGTGGCTACCGCAGCAGTTCGACGCCAGCATCCTGTCGGACGAGGCCAGCGCGCCCGGCCAGCCCAATTTCACCGGCGCCTTCGTCGGCATGGCCTGCCAGGACATGGCCGGCACCGCGCTGCATGCCGACTTCGACTATTTCGAGTACGTCGAACGGCCCTACCGCAGCCGGCTGTAGGCGCAGTTGTCGAACTGCTGCAGCGGCACCGCCGCTGCCAGCGCGGCATAACCCGCATGCGACGGATGCAGGCCGTCGCCGCTGTCATAGGCCTTGGCCAGGTAGGACGGACGGGCCGGATCGCGCAGCACACCGTCGAAATCCAGCACGCCGTCGAAGGCCTTTTCGGTCCGCACCCAGTCGTTGACCGCCTGGCGCAGCGCCTCGTTGTGCTGCGCCGGCGCATAGTAGCCGCTGCCCATGAAGGGCGTGATGGTCGCGCCGATCACGCAGATTCCCTTGGCATGGGCGCGCGCGATCATCTGCAAATGCGCCTGCTTGAAGTCGCCCAGCATCGCCTCGATCGCTTGCGGCGTGTCCTCTTTCGAGCGGCGCAGCACCCCGATGTCGTTGACGCCGATGAAGACGACCGCATGGCTCACGCCATTCCTGGCCAGGACGTCGCGCTCGAAACGCGTGACGAGGCTCGGGCCCAGGCCTTCGCGCAGCAGGCGGCCGCCGCCGATGCCGGCATTGATCACGGCGAGCTGTCGCTTGCCGTCCTGGGCGATGCGCCGCACCAGGTGATCGGTCCAGCGGTTGTTGGCGTCCGTGATGGCGCCATAGCCGTCGGTGATCGAATCGCCGATCACGACCACGGCCCGCGCGGGCGGCGCGGCGCTGACTTCGATATCGGCCAGCTGGTGCCAGCGGGTGACGGTCTTGGCGTCCGGGAGACTCGCGGCCATGGTCTGGCGGCCCGGAGCCAGGTAAGTCGTGGTACGCGCGCCGGCATGGCCGGTCTGCTGCCCGGCCGCATTCGCCATGTGCATAGTGACCGCGATATCGAGGCCGCTCGCCGCCGCCAGGTCGACCGGATCGCTGACATACTCGGCGCCCGCCGGTATGCGCACCGAGGTACTGCCGTTGAAGCGCAGGCCCTGGAGCGAACCCGCCACCACCTCGGATGAACCGGGCCGCACGGCGCGCGCGATGCTCGCCTCGTTCACGACCAGCATCTCGCTGCCGTAGGCATTGCTGATCCGGACCCGGACCTGGCTGCCACCCAGCGACAGGCGCACGACCTGGCGCACGGTGCCGTCCTTCCACAACTCGGCCGGCATGGCTTCGGCCTGGCCGTAAGACATCTGGGATGTGCCCCAGCTGGCCACCCAGTGGCGGGAGCCGCTATCAGTAACAGAAGGTGGCAGTGTGCAGGCGCCCAGGCCAAGCGTGGCCAGGACGGCGATGGCCAGGCGGCCTCGACGAAAAGTATTCAATGTGGTCTCCGGTGATGGCATGACCTGCGGGACGCAGGACTACCAAATCTGTAACGCTAATGATAGCGCAAACAAACCAGTGGTAGACGGGAGTTTCAGGCGACGATGCGCACCGGCGGCCGGATCCGCGGCGCCGCGTCGGACTGGCGCCGCACCAGCGTGAAATCGGTCTTGATATGTTCGGGACCCGCGGCCAGGCCGGTGCGCTCGTTCGTCACGCGCCGGACGATGCACTCGATCGCCGCTTCGGCCATGTCCATGGTCGGCTGGCGCACGGTGGTGAGCGCCGGCCAGATCGTGGTCGACAGCGCGGTGTCGTCGAAGCCGACCACCGTGATGTCGCCCGGCACGTCGAGCCCCAGGCGATGGGCCACCGCGACCGTGGCGGCGGCCATGTCGTCGTTGCTGGCGAAGATCGCCGTCGGGCGGTCCGGCAGCGCCAGCAGGATCTCGGCGGCGTCGAGCCCCGAGCGATAGTTGAACATCCCCTGCGCCACCAGCTCGGGCGCGGGGTCGGCGCCGAATTCCTCGATGGCGGCCTGGTAGCCTTGCAGCCGGGCGCTGCTCGCCGACTGGTAGGGATGTCCGCTGATGAAGCCGATCCGCTGGTGACCAAGGTCGATCAGGTGGCGCGTCATCTCGTGGGCAGCCTGGCGGTCGTCGATGCCGATCGCGCTGGCGCGCGCATCGGGCTGGCCGCAGGCGATCAGGGCCAGCGGAATGCCGGCGTCGACGATCCGCGCCACGATCTCGGCATTGTCGACCAGCGGCGGCGGCAGGATGATGCCGTCCATCTGGTTATCGATGAGGCGCTGGGTCTGCTCGGCGATCTGCTCGCCGTCGGCGCACTTCTCGACCAGCAGCTGGACGTTGTTCAGGCTGACCTTGTTCAGCAATCCCAGCAAGACCTCGGTGAGATAGGCGCCGCTGCGCACGCTGGGCATGCTGTACAGGAAGCCGATGCGGATCGGCCGCGATCCGGCCAGCAGCCGCGCCTCGGGGTGCGGCGCGTAGTTCAGGGCCGCAGCGGCGGCCGTCACCTTCTTGCGCGTGCTGGCGCGCACGGTAGCCTTGCCGCTCATGACCCGCGACACCGTCATCGGCGACACCCCGGCAAGCTTCGCCACGTCGGCCATATTGGGGCCGCGCTTGAGCTCCGCTGGATTGACGAGTCCGATCGTGGAAGTAGGCATGCGGAGAACCCCTGGAAGATCTTGCGATGTTTGCGCGAACTTTAACGTCCTCATTCTAACACGCAGCACCGTATTTACCGCCACTCCCAGGCTTATATCTGATATGCGGCCGGGCAATAAAGCGGTTGACGGGCGTTAGCATCTCATCCACAATCGAAAACAATGATTGCGCTAACTTTTTGCGAGGTTGACGTGATACATGCGTGGCCCGACCGTCATGAACGCGCTTGCCGCGTGCCTGACGGTTGAGGGCCGCAATTGCTTTTCAACATATAGATTGGCAAGACAATGACTACAATTATCAAGGCGCAGCCGACGCTGGAGACAACTGAAAAAATCGGCTATGCATTGGGCGATCTGGCGGCCAACCTGATCTTCCAGACCCTGCTCACCTTCCTCGCTTTCTTCTACACCGACGTCTATCAGATCTCACCCAACGCCGCGGCCAGCATCATCTTCATGGGCGGCCTGGTCGGCGCCTGCTTCAACCCGCTGATGGGCATCATCGCCGACCGCACTTCGACCCGCTGGGGCAAGTTCCGTCCCTGGATCCTGTGGACCTCGGTGCCGTTCGGCCTGGTGGCGATCCTCGCCTTCAGCACGCCCGACCTGGGCGAGCGCGGCAAGTACATCTACGCGCTGCTGACCTACATCCTCTTGATGCTGGTGTACTCGGCCAACAACCTGCCCTATTCCGCCCTGAGCGGCGTGCTGACCGGCAGCATGGCCGACCGCAACAGCCTGTCGTCGTACCGCTTCGTCGCGGTGCTGGTCGCGCAGTTGGTGATCCAGGTGCTGCTGCTGCCGCTGGTGCTGATCCTGGGCGCGGGCGACAAGGTGGCCGGCTTCCAGACCGTGATGATGTTCTTCGCGGTGGCCGGCACCATCTGCTTCCTGATCACCTTCTTCACCACCCGCGAGCGCATCGTGCCCGCTCCCAGCCAGCGCTCGAGCATCAGGCAGGACGTGGCCGACCTGCTGCGCAACCGCCCCTGGGTGGTGATGCTGGTGCTGACCATCCTGGTGTTCATCACGCTGTCGCTCAAGGGCGGCATGTACATCTTCTACTTCCGTAACTTCCTGGAGGAGGCGGCGCTGGCGGCTTTTCTCAGCGACGTCGGCTTCCTGGCCTTCATCGACGGCCTCAATACGGTTCTCACCGGCATGGGCCTGACCGCCTTCCACTGGCCGGAAGACGCCGCCACCTCGGGCTTTTCCCTGTTCAACGCGGTCGGCATCATCCTGATGATCGTCGGGATCGGCTTCTCGAAGCCGCTCGCCGACCGCTTCGGCAAGCGCGACGTGTTCGGCGCCGCCCTGCTGCTGGCCGCCATGTTCCGCCTCAGCTACTACTGGATCGGCCCGGGCTCGATCGGCCTGGTGTTCGGCGCCCAGATCCTGTACGGCTTCTTCTACGGCATCACGATCCCGCTGCTGTGGGCGATGATCGCCGACGTCGCCGACTACTCGGAATGGAAGAACAACCGCCGCGCCACCGCCCTGCTGTTCTCGGCCATGATCTTCGGCCTCAAGGCGGGCCTCTCCATCGGCGGCGCGCTGGTGGCGGCCCTGCTGTCGGCCTATGGCTACGACGCCGCCCTGGCCGTCCAGTCGGGCCAGGTGGCCGATGGCGTGCGCCTGTCGGTCAGCGTGTATGCCGCCATCCCCTTCCTGCTGGCCGTGTGCTGCCTGGCGGCCTACGACATCCGCAAGACCACCGAGCTGCAGATCGAGCGCGAACTCGGCGAACGCCGCGCACTCGCCGCCCAGCAATGATTTTCATCTGAACCCGAACCAGACCATATCCATGCCAGAAATCATCGACAAAGACCGCGTGCAAGCCCTGAAAGAGCGCGCCATCTCCCAGCCGCTGCTCGAGCACATCTACATCGCCGATCCGTCGGCCCACGTGTTCGACGGCCGCATCTACATCTACCCGTCGCACGACATCGAGGCCGGCGTGCCGTTCAACGACGACGGCGCCCATTTCGCGATGGAGGACTATCACGTGGTCTCGATGGACCACCCGGACGCCGAAGCGGTCGACCACGGCGTGGCCCTGCACGTGCGCGACGTGCCGTGGGCGGCGCGCCAGATGTGGGCGCCCGACTGCGCGCGCAAGGACGGCAAGTATTACCTGTACTTCCCGGCCAAGCGGCCCGACGGCATCTTCCAGATCGGCGTCGCGGTCAGCGACAGTCCGACCGGCCCGTTCACCGCGCAACCGCAGCCGATCGCCGGCAGCTATTCGATCGATCCGGCCGTGTTCGGCGACGACGACGGCGAGTTCTATCTCTATTTCGGCGGCATCTGGGGCGGCCAGTTGCAGAAGTACCGCGACAACCTCTACAGCCCCGACCATGAGGAACCGCCGCCGCACGAGCCGGCGCTGCAGCCGCGCGTGGCGCGCCTGCGCGGCGACATGCTGGAACTGAGCGAAGAGCCGCGCGCCGTGCGCATCCTCGACGCCGACGGCAAGGAGCTGCTGGCCGGCGACCACGATCGCCGCTTCTTCGAAGCGCCCTGGCTGCACAAGCACGACGGCAAATACTACTTCTCGTACTCGACCGGCGACACCCACCTGCTGTGCTACGCAATCGGCGACAGCCCCTACGGCCCCTTCACCTACGGGGGCCAGATCATGACCCCGGTGATCGGCTGGACCACCCACCACTCGATCTGCGAGTTCGAAGGCCGCTCGTATCTGTTCTATCACGACAGCAGCCTGTCGGGCGGCGTCACCCACCTGCGTTCGGTGAAGGTGACCGAGCTGCATTACGACAGCGACGGCAAGATCGTCACCATCTCGCCCTATCGCCAGGCGTGAATGGATACCGACAAACACAATAAAGGAGACACCACCCGATGACATCGCGACGCGACACCCTGAAACTGCTTGGCACGGCGGCCGGCGCCATGCTCGCCCCCCACGTACTGGCCGCGCAGGACGCCGGCCCCGCCCTCAAGGACCTGGCCAAGGCCAAGGGCATGCGCTTCGGTAATGCCATGGGCATGCTGGAAGACCAGGACACCCGCAAGAGTTTCCGCGACCCGGCCTACCGCGCCCTGATGGCGCGCGAGTGCAATCTCATCGTCGCCGAGAACGAGACCAAGTGGCAGGCGCTGCAACCCAAGCCGGGCCCCTACCAATGGGGGCCGGCCGACGAGATGTTCGCCTGGGCGCGCAAGGAGGGCATGGCGGTGCGCGGCCACACCTTGATCTGGCAGGACCCGAAATGGCTGCCCGCCTGGGTCAATGCGCTGGACCTGAAGTCCAAGCCGGTCGGCCACGCCGAGGCGATCCTGCGCGAGCACATCAAGACCGTCTGCACGCACATGGGGCAGGACGTCATCAGCCACGACGTCGTCAACGAGGCGGTGTCGCCGAAGGACGGCAGCTTGATCCAGAACGTGTTCACCAGGCGCATGGGCGCGGTCGAGCAGATCGAATTCGCCTTCCGCCAGGCCCACGAGCACGCGCCGAAGGCGCAGCTGGTATATAACGACTTCATGGGCCCCGGCCTGGGCGACGACGCCAGGCACCGCGCCGGCGTGCTGAAACTGCTGGCGGAACTGAAAAAACGCGGCGCCCCGATCCACGCCCTCGGCCTGCAAAGCCATATCAGCGCCGGCGACATGATGTCCGGCCCCGCCAACGCGGCGGTGCTGCGCGAATGGCGCAAGTTCCTGGACGAGGTCACGGGCATGGGCCTGGACCTCCTGATCACCGAGTTCGACGTCAACGACAAGGCCTTCCCGGCCGATGTCGCCAAGCGCGACGCGGCCACTGCGGCGCTGGCGCGCGACTATCTCGACGTGACCCTGAGCTATCCGACCTGCCGCGATTTCCTGTTGTGGGGCATGGCGGACCACGTGAACTGGCTGCAGGTCTGGGCCGACGCGAAGCGCCCGGACGGCCTGGCGCAGCGTCCGACGCCGTACGACAGCCAGTTGCGCGCCAAGCCGATGCGCGAGGCGATCGCCGCTTCGCTGCGCGCGATGCCGATGCGTAAAGCCTGATCCTTCGGCTTCGCCACGTCAAAAAGGGCAGTCCGCGTCATGCGGACTGCCCTTTTCAGTTAACCACGCCAGTGCTTACAGGCGCGGGCTCTGCGGCGGGCCCAGGTAGCTCGGCTTCAGTCCACCCGCATCGAGCACCAGCTTCTGCACCACCAGGCCCGGATCGAGCGCCCAGAACTTCAGTACATGCTTGCCCGGCTTGGCCAGCTGGTGTTCCGTCGTGAACACCGCCGCCCCATCCGACACGATCTTTTCCCAGAATTTTTCCGACTCGTCCGCATGCACATTGACGATCTGCGGCGTCTCGTCGTCGATCGACACGGCGTAGCGGAAACCGGCGCCCGGCTGGAACTTGAGGGTCGGCGCGAGCGTCACCTGCACTTCTACCCTCCCGCTGCTGACCGTGTTGACGTCGTACTCGAGACGCATGCCCTGCTTCACGTCCAGCGCCGCAGCGGTCACCGGCATCGTCGTCACCCCGGCGTCGGTGCGGCCATGGCCAGGAATCCTGAGCCAGCTGCGGCCCTCGGGCGCCAGCGCACGGGTGTAGTTGCCAGCCTCGATCGACACCACGCCATCGGTCTCGACAAAGCCCTTGGCGCCTTTGGGGATGTCCGCAAGGCGGAGCGGCACATTGACCAGCACGCGCGTATCGTTCGGCCCCGTAATCGTCAGCACGGCCGGCTGCGGCTTGGCCGGCACCTTGTCCCAGCGTACATCGACGGTCACGCGCTGCTCGCCCGTCACCTTGCCGCTCGCCTGGCTCACCACCACCCAGGGTTGATTGGATTCAATGCGGTATTCGAACGGCGCGCTGCCGCGGTTGAAGATGTCGAGGTAGTGCGATTTTCTGGCGTAGGGATCGAAGGTCGGCAAGTCCAGCGCCTTGAGGCCATAGGCGCCCCAGGCCTTGGCGCCGCCCTCGACCGCCACCGACATATTCGCGCCGGCCGGCACGTCGATGCGATGCACCGCCGGCAGCACATTGGCGCGCGGCTGCTCCCAGTTGACGTAGCCGAAGCGGGTCTGCGACATCAGGTGGTTCCACTTGCCGCCCTGGAGCGCATGGTACTGGCGCGCCAGTTCGACGTCGTTCTTGTACAACGCCTGCACGCGCTCGGCCATGTCGTTGGTGGTGGCGCGGAACTGGGTGGCGTAATGGTGATTGAGGCCGGCCGCCACGTACAGCTGGTTCATATTGCTGGACGCCGCGACCGGATATTGCACCAGCTGGAAGAAGGCGTCACGCTGCTCGGGGCGCAGACTGGCCGCCACCCTGCTCGCGCGCTCGGCCAGCGCCGCGTAGTCGCGCGCGATGCGGCCGGCTTCGTCGTAGTGCAGCACGCTGTAGGTGCCCGGCTCGAGCTGCTCGGGCTTGCGGCGGCCATTGAAGCGGGTGTACCCCTCGACCAGCTCGGCGATTTCCACCGCGTGCTCGGCGCCGAACTCGCGCGTGGCCCACAGGCGCAGGTATTCCGGCAGGCGCTCGGCCGGCCAGGCCGCGGGATTCCAGGCATAGGTCAGGAAGAACTCGATCGGCACTTCCATGGGCTTGAGGTCGCCGACGTTGACGATCCACATGCGCTTGGCGTCATACTGCCAGGCCAGGTGCATCTGTTCCCAGATCTTCGGGATCGGCGTCACGTTCAGCCATTTATACGAGCGCGGGCCGCCCACGTAGTCGAAGTGGTAGTAGACGCCGGCCCCGCCCGGACGCGCGCGTTCCTCCGGCGTCGGCAGGCGGCGGATATTGGCCCAGTTGTCGTCGCACCAGAGCAGCAGCACGTCGTCCGGCACGCGCATGCCCTTCTCGTAATAGCCCTGCACTTCCTTGTACAGCGCCCACACCTGCGGCACCTCGCTTGCCGGCTTGCCGGTATCCTGCTCGATCAGCGCGCGCTGGTCGCGCACGATCTTCTGCAGCAGGTCGACGTTGTCTTCCTCTGACATCGGCTCGTCGCCGTCGCCGCGCATGCCCAGGGTGATCACGCGGTCCTGGCCGTGCGAGTTGCGCAAGCCCTGCTTCCAGAACGCCTGCAGCACGCCGGCGTTCTTGCCGTAGTCCCACGGCCCCTTGCCGAAGCGGGCCCACTCGTCGTGCGCGCGCATCATCGGCTCATGGTGCGAGGTGCCCATGATGATGCCCATCTCGTGGGCCAGGCGGCCGTTTTCCGGATCGTCGGCATAGAAGGCCGTGGGCGGCCACATCGCCGGCCACAGGTAGTTGCCGCGCATGCGCAGGATCAGCTCGAACACCTTCTCATAAAAGCGGTGGTTGAAGCCGCCGTATTTTTCCTTGGCCCAGTTGGTCAGCGCGGGCGCCTCGTCGTTCAGGAAGATGCCGCGGTACTGCACCACGGGAGCGTCGCTCACCTTGGTGCCCTGCGCAACGGACAGCGTCGCCCGGCGCGCCGGAACCACGTCGGCCCACCACTTCCACGGCGAGACGCCGATCTGCTCCGACAGGGTGTAGACGCCGAAGATGGCGCCGCGCCGGTCGCTGCCGGCCACCACCAGCGCGCGCGCCACGCCCGGCATCGGGTTGGCGACGGCCTGGATCAGGAAACCTTCCCATTTGCCGCGGATGGCGGCGGCGTCGATCTTGCCCTCGGCGGCGAGGCGGTCGACCAGGGCGCTTTGGCCGAGGGTGCCGACGATGACCACGTTATCCAGCGCGCTGGCGGCGCCGTGCGCGAGGACGGGCCTGGCGCCGGACACCAGCGCAATGTCGCCCTGGAGGTCGGCGACGGCGCGCCGTACGCCCGCATCGTCGTTGGGATCGACCAGCAAGGGCGCGGTGCGGCCCTGGTCCGCCAGCACCACGGCTTGTGCGTTCGCGTCGAAGCGGACGAACTGGCGCTCGCCCAGCGCCCAGGCCGAGGGCGCGGCCAGCACCGCGCATAGTGCCGTCAGTGGCGCGAGGACGCGCCTGAACAGCTTCATTGTCAGTGTCATGAGCTAACCTTGTCTCCAGTTTATTATGTGCATCGCGGTTTGTAATAACAATCTATAACATTCAGTGTTAGCGCGATCATTCGAGTATAGGTTTGGCGATTCTTTCTTGTCAATTCCTGCCTCGCCACCGGGGACGGCCTGGCGACGGGTGTAAAATGCCGCTCTTTCCATTTACACCGTCACCCAACCATGAAGCCCGCCCGCATCCTGACCTTCAAGTGCGCCAAGTGCACCAAGCCGGTCAAAGTCTTCCTCCAGAAAGTGTCCGCCTGCTCGCACATCCAGCCCTACCAGGGCATCTGCGACTGCGGCGAAGTCAAGCGCCACGCGACCGGCAGCCCGGACGCGGTGAAGTCCTATCTCGAGTCGACCGACGGCAACTGGCACCACCATCACTGATATGACGACGCGCATCGAATGGGAGGAAAGCGGCGAGACGCGCTCGGCGCTGTGGCGCTCCGAGAGCGGCTGGCCGGCGCCCAGGAAGGTGGTGCTGGCCGACGACACCATGAGCGCCGACGCCGCCTACCGCCTCGCGCTGGACGGCACCGCCCTGCTCTGGCGCGGCGACTTCCAGAATGCGCGCCAGCTGCTGCAGGCGCTGGTGCGCCGCATCGAGCACAAGGGCGAACGCGGCCGCCGCGCCAAGCCCAGGGCGCCGGCCACGCCGACGGAAGCCTTCCACCGCCACCGCCTGAGCCAGCTCCAGCGCGCGCGCACATTGGCGATGCTATTGATCCCGTTCGAGGCCGACCACGGCATCCCGCTCCGGCGCGCGCCGGATGCGCGCCTGGCCTGCCTGGAAGCCTATGGCCAATCGCCTGAACCATATATTGCGTCGCTGCGCGAACTGCTGGGCGTGATCGGCGCCCACGAGTGGCGCCGCAAGGGCGTCATGATTCCCGCGCTCGACGACCGCATCCACCCCTGGTATGGCGTGTTTTCGCCGGTGCGCGGCGAATACGTCGAGCTGGTGGCGCAGGCGCCGCTGCCCCCTGGCGCGAAAACGGCGTTCGACATCGGCGCCGGCACCGGCGTGCTGTCCGCCGTGCTGGCGCGGCGCGGCCTGCGGGTGGTCGCCACCGACATGGACGCGCGCGCCCTCGGCTGCGCGCGCGAGAACGTCTCGCGCCTCGGCCTGGCCACGCAGGTCGAGGTGGTCCAGGCCGACCTGTTCCCGCAAGGCCGCGCGCCGCTGGTGGTCTGCAATCCGCCCTGGCTGCCCGGCAAGCCGAGTTCGGCGATCGAATACGCGATCTACGATCCCGACAGCCGCATGCTGCGCGGCTTCCTGGGCGGACTGAACGAGCACCTGGAACCCGGCGGCGAAGGCTGGCTGATCATGTCGGATTTCGCCGAACACCTGGACCTGCGCAGCCGCGAGCAACTGCTGGGCTGGATCGCGGACGCGGGGCTGGAAGTCGCCGCGCGCCACGATACGCGCCCGGTGCACGCGCGTGCGAACGATCCGGATGATCCGCTGCATGCGGCGCGATCGAAGGAAGTCACGTCGCTGTGGCGCCTGCGCAGCGCCGGCTGAGCTGCGGGGCCGTTTGGCAGACCCGCATTGCAAATACCGGTTGAAGGCGCTATACTATCGTTCTCAGACGCGGGGTGGAGCAGTCTGGCAGCTCGTCGGGCTCATAACCCGAAGGTCACAGGTTCAAATCCTGTCCCCGCAACCAAATTCAATACGAAGCCCGACTCAACGAGCCGGGCTTTTGTTTTCTGCGGCAGAAAAATGCAGAGGGCAGAGGATGAGAGACAAGAAAGACAACGCAACGTTCGACCTGCCGGGCTTCGAGCCGGCCGCGCCGCTCGTTCCGCTGGCTGGCTCCAATCCCGAGCAACAATCGACGCCCAAACGCACCGGTCCTCGTCCGCGCCGCATCGCGCTCAAGCAAGAGCAGCTTCACCTGCTCGAAGAAACCGACACCACCGGCCTGCCCGTCTGGAAGCGCGACGACAAACTCGACCTGACCGGCCTGCCGGTCTGGGCGCCCGATCCCGAATAGCCCGGCCCTGCCGGCTGGAGGCTTAGCCATGCAATCCGACTCGTTCACCTCGCTGTCCCTCGAACCGCGTTTCCTCGCCAACCTGGCCACGCTCGGCTACCACCACATGACGCAAGTGCAGGCCGAGACCCTGCCGTCGGTGCTGGCGGGACGCGACCTGATCGCCCAGGCCAAGACCGGCAGCGGCAAGACCGCGGCCTTCGGCATCGGCATCCTGAACAAGCTCAATCCGGCCTGGTTCGCGGTGCAGGGCCTGGTGCTGTGCCCGACGCGCGAACTGGCCGACCAGGTCGCGGGCGAATTGCGGCGCCTGGCGCGCGGCGTCGGCAACGTCAAGATCCTGACCCTGACCGGCGGCGTGTCGATGCGTCCGCAGATCGCCTCGCTCGAGCATGGCGCCCACATCGTGGTCGGCACCCCGGGCCGCATCCGCGACCACCTCGGCCGCGCCACGCTCAACCTGTCGAAGGTGCAGACCCTGGTGCTCGACGAAGCCGACCGCATGACCGACATGGGTTTCTATGACGAGATCGCGGGCATCGTCTCGGCCACGCCGGTCCATCGCCAGACCCTGCTGTTCTCGGCCACTTACCCGGACGACATCCGCTTCGCCACCGCCGGTTTTCTGCGCGATCCGCTCGAAGTGAAGGTCGAGGGCCAGCACAGCCTGGAGGCGATCGACCAGCGCTTCTACGAAATCGGCTTCGAAGGCCGCGAGGAAGCGGTCGGCCGCCTGCTCAAGGCGCAGCGTCCGGTGTCGGCCCTCGCCTTCTGCAATACCAAGGCGCGCTGCCGCGAACTGGCCGACAGCCTGCAGGCCCAGGGCTTCTCGGCGCTGGCGCTGTACGGCGAACTGGAACAGCAGGAACGCGACGAGATCCTGGTGCTGTTCAGTAACCGCAGCTGCTCGGTGCTGGTGGCCACCGACGTCGCCGCGCGCGGCCTCGACATCGCCGACCTCGACACCGTGATCAACGTCGACGTCTCGCGCGACCCCGAGGTCCACGTGCACCGGGTCGGCCGCACCGGCCGCGCCGGCGCGAGCGGCATGGCGCACACGCTGGTGGCGCCGAACGAAAAGAAGTGGGTGCGCCTGATCGAGGAGTATCAACACCAGGAAGCGATCTGGGAAAGCCTCGACGCCCTGGGCGAACACCAGGAACCGGCCGCGCCGGCGCCGATGGTCACCCTGTGCGTGGCCGGCGGCAAGAAGGCCAAGCTGCGCCCGGGCGACCTGCTGGGCGCTCTCACGGGCGACGCCGGCCTGACGCGCGAACAGGTCGGCAAGATCAGCATCGGCGAGTTCAGCAGCTATGTGGCGCTGGAACGCAGCGTGGCGGCGGCCGCGGTCGCACGCCTGGGCGAAGGCGCCGCGCCCGGTCCCGGCTTCGGCGCCATCAAGGGACGCTGGTTCAAGATGCGCTTCGTGGAAGTCTGAAGCGCCGCCCCGCGCCTGCATTTGTAACTGGCGCGCACGGTTGAGCGGGGCAGCGCCATTCCTGGCGCAAATCTGGCATCATTTGCAACAAATAAACATTCACCGGACGCCGTTCCAGCGTCCGCCACGATGCCATGATGAGTCCCGACACCGCAGCACAGCAACTCGACGGCCGTACCGTCCGCGAAATCGTCGAGCACAATCACGAGATGGTCAGCGAAGCCTGGTGCCGCCGTATCGTGCGCCAGGTGCTGCAATCGCTCGAGGTGCAATACGGCATGCGCATGCCGCACCGCGTGATCACGCCCGACACCCTGCTCATCCTCGATTCGGGCGATCCCATGCTGTTGCCCAGCTCGGACGAAGAACCCGATCCCGACGCGCTGCCCGAGATCGAGGCGCGCGACGTGCACGACCTGGCGGCCGTGGTCCACTACGCCGTCACGCTCGACCTCGCGCCCACCACGCCGCTGCGCGGCCGCCCGCTCGGCGAGTACAGCGAGTCCTTCATCGAGGCCATCGACCGCTGCCTGGCGCCCGACCCGGCCGCGCGGCCGCGCACCATCGAACAGATGCGCGAACTGCTGGGCATTGTGGTGCTCGCGCCACCACCGCCACCACCGTTCGACGACGCCGCGCCGCTGCCGCCCGATGAAGACGAGGCCGCGCCGGCGCCGCCGGCAGCGCCCGCCGTCGAGCCCGCCGTGGAGCAAACCATCGCGCCCGCGCCCTCGTTCGCTCCACCGCCTGCGCCGGTCCACGTGCCCCGGACCCGCTCCGCGCCCGATCCGGCCGCGTCCCCTGCGGCCACCCAACGCCCGCGGCGCTGGCTGCTCATCGGCATCGTCGCGCTGGTCGTCGTCGGGGCCCTGCTCGCCCTGTTCGCGCTGCTGCGCCAGGCCGATTCCAGCGATGCGCTGGCCCTGTCCGTGCCGCCCGCCCTCGAAGACCCCTACAACGCTTCCGAGGCGCCGCTGGTGACGCTGCCGCAGGCGCCCGAGGCCCGGCTGGAAGGCCCGGTGATCGACGAAACGGCGTCCGGCGCGCCGCTCGCCGCGCCGCCCGCGCCCGACGCGGTGGTGCCGCCCACCGCGGTCCAGCTGGCGCCCAAGGGCACGCCGCCCGAGGCGGCGGTCGCCGGCACCACGTATACCCTGGCGGTCAAGCCCTGGGGCACGATCGTCGTCGACGGCGTCGAGCGCGGCGCCAGCCCGCCGCTCAGGCGCATCACGCTGCCGCCGGGCGAGCATACGATCCGCATCGTCAACCCGAGCTTCCCGGAACACACCGTCACCGTGCACTCGGTGGAAGGCCAGTCGGGCACGATCGAACTTGATTTCACCGAGGAGAGAGCACAGTGAGCATCGTCACCATGAGCCGGACGGCCGCGCTGGCCGCGCTGGCCGCAGCCACGTTGGCGGGCTGCGCCCAGTTCGGCCCCATGTTCGGCGGCCAGGAGAAGGCGCGACCGCATCCCCGCGCGGACGGGGGCAAGCCGCGCGCCCAGCGCGCGCAGCAGGCGAACCGGCCCGCCACGCCGGCGTCCAGGCGCGACGACGTCGCGCTGCGCGAAGGCATCGCCCTGTATGACAAGGGCGACTACGACGGCGCGATCCGGCGCCTGAACGGCGGCGACATGAACGGCGCCGGCCAGCGCGAGCGGCTGACCGCCCTCAAATACACCGCCTTCAGCTATTGCGTGACGGGCCGCCAGGCGCTGTGCCGCCAGACTTTCGACCGCGCCTTCAAGCTCGACCCTTCCTTCGATCTCGGTCCCGGCGAGCATGGGCACCCGCAATGGGGGCCCGTGTTCGCGCAGGCGCAGCAGGCGGCCAGGCGCTAGGCGTCATACCCTGATGTGCGCCGCATAGGTCGGCGCGCGACGGCGCCGGCCGGCCTGTTCGTAGGCATAGGCCATCGCGATCAGCGCCGGCTCGCTCCAGGCCTTGCCGACGAAGGACAGGCCGACCGGCAGCCCGTGCAGCAGGCCGGCCGGCACCGTGACGTGCGGATACCCGGCCACCGCCGCCGGCGACGAAAAGCTGGCGCCGTAATGGTCGCCGTTGATGTAGTCGGTGAGCCAGGCCGGTCCGCCGGTCGGCGCCACCAGGGCGTCGAGCTTGCGGTCGCGCAGCACCTGCTCCAGTCCCTTGTCGCGCGCATAGCGCCGGTTGTTGGCCAGCGCCTTCACGTAGTCGCGCGCCTCCAGGCCGCCCTTCGACTGGGCCGCGATCAGGTGTTCCTGGCCGAAGTGCGGCATCTCGCGCCTGGCGTTGCGCAGGTTGAACTCGATGATGTCGGCCATGGTCTTGACCGGCGCGTGCGGCGCATAGGCCGCCAGCCAGGCCTCGAGGTCGGGCCGGAATTCGTGCAGCAGCACCGTCAGCTCGGTCTCGTCGTACTTGTCGCTGTTGGGGATCGTGACGTCTTCCAGGATCGCGCCCTGCTCGCGCAGCAGGCTCAGCTCTTTCTCGATCAGCGCGTTCACGCCGTCGTTGGCGCCGAAGAAGTCGCGCGCCACGCCCAGGCGCTTGCCGCGCAGGCCGTCCTTGCGCAGGAAGCTCGCATAGTTGACGCGCGGCGCCTTGGCGGTGACGCCGTCTTGCGGATCGGGACCGGCCAGCGCGCCCAGCAGGAAGGCGGCGTCGGCCACGCTGCGCGTCATCGGGCCGGCCGTGTCCTGCGAGTGCGCGATCGGGATGATGCCGGCGCGGCTGACCAGGCCCAGCGTCGGCTTGATGCCGACGATGCCGCAGCTGGAACTGGGCGAGACGATCGAGCCGTCGGTCTCGGTGCCCACCGCCAGCGTGGCCAGGCTGGCCGCCATCGCCGCCGCCGAGCCGGAACTGGAACCGCTGGTGTTGCGGTCGAGCGCATACGGGTTGCGGGTCTGGCCGCCGCGCGCGCTCCAGCCGCTGGTCGAGCGCACCGAGCGCATGTTCGCCCATTCCGACAGATTGGTCTTGCCGAGGATGACGGCCCCGGCAGTGCGCAGCCGCGCGACCAGGTGGGCGTCGCGCGCGGCGCGCACGCCGTCCAGCGCCAGCGATCCGGCGGTGGTGCACATCTTGTCGCCGGTGGCGATATTGTCCTTCAGGAGCACCGGGATGCCGTGCAGCGGGCCGCGCAGCTTGCCGGCCTTGCGCTCGCGGTCGCGCTCGCGGGCGATGGCGAGGGCGTCGGGGTTCAGCTCGATCACCGAACGCAGGCGCGGGCCGGCGCGGTCGACGGCCTCGATGCGGGCCAGGTAACGCGTGGCGAGGCCGTGCGCCGTCAGCTTGCCGGCGCGCATGGCCTGCTGCTGGCGCTGCACGCCGGCTTCGAGCATCGGATCGGGTGCGAATTTCGACGCGGGCGGCTTTTGCGCGGGCGCCGCCAGTGTCACGCCAGATGTTCCCGCCGCCGCGGCCGCCAAACCCAGTCGTACAAAATCCCTGCGCTCCATGCCCCGCCACTCCATGTATAACAAAGCAATAGCATAGCAGCATGATGGCCGGGTTCGCAGGGTTGTGTGATACGCAGAACCACTTACAGCCTAGACGATCATATATTGGACAAATCCAGCTCCACCCTTCACCCTGATGCCATCATTGTTTTTTGCATCGCAGGAGCACCCCATGCCGACTTACCGTTCTCGCACCACCACCCAGGGCCGCAATATGGCCGGAGCCCGCGCCCTGTGGCGCGCCACCGGCATGAAGGACGACGACTTCGAGAAGCCGATCATCGCCGTCGTCAATTCCTTCACCCAGTTCGTGCCCGGCCATGTGCACCTGAAAGACCTGGGCCAGCTGGTCGCGCGCGAGATCGAAGCGGCCGGCGGCGTGGCCAAGGAATTCAACACGATCGCGGTCGACGACGGCATCGCCATGGGCCATGGCGGCATGCTGTACTCGCTGCCCTCGCGCGACCTGATCGCCGACTCGGTCGAGTACATGGTCAATGCCCACTGCGCCGACGCCATGGTATGCATCTCGAACTGCGACAAGATCACGCCCGGCATGCTGATGGCGGCGATGCGCCTGAACATCCCGACCGTGTTCGTCTCGGGCGGCCCGATGGAAGCCGGCAAGGTGGTCAAGGTCGTCAACAACGACCGCAAGGTGATCAAGCTCGACCTGATCGACGCCATGATCAAGGCCGGCGACGCCAGCGTGTCCGACGCCGAGGTGGCGGAAGTGGAACGCTCGGCCTGCCCGACCTGCGGCTCGTGTTCCGGCATGTTCACCGCCAACTCGATGAACTGCCTCACCGAGGCGCTCGGGCTGTCCTTGCCGGGCAACGGCACCATCGTCGCCACCCATGCCGACCGCAAGGAGCTGTTCCTGCGCGCCGGGCGCCTGATCGTGGAACTGGCGAAACGCCATTACGAGGGCGACGATTATTCGGTGCTGCCGCGCTCGATCGCCACCAAGGCCGCGTTCGAGAACGCGATGGCGCTCGACGTCTCGATGGGCGGCTCGACCAATACCGTGCTGCACCTGCTGGCCGCCGCGCACGAGGCGCAAGTCGAGTTCACGATGGCCGACATCGACCGCATCTCGCGCCAGGTGCCCTGCCTGTGCAAGGTCGCGCCGATGACCGATAAATTCCACATCGAGGACGTCCATCGCGCCGGCGGCATCACCGCGATCCTGGGCGAACTGGCGCGCGCGGGCCTGCTCGACACCTCGCTGCCGACCGTGCACAGCCCCAGCATCGGCGCCGCGATCGAGAAATACGACATCAAGCGCAGCGACGATCCCGACGTGCACCGCTGGTTCCGCGCGGCGCCGGGCGGCGTGCCGACCCAGGTGGCGTTCTCGCAATCGGAGCGCTACGAACAGAACGACCTCGACCGCACCAGCGGCTGCATCCGCGACCGCGCGCACGCCTACTCGCAGGACGGCGGCCTGGCGGTCCTGTACGGCAACATCGCGGAGAAGGGCTGCATCGTCAAAACCGCCGGCGTGGACGAAAGCATCCTGAAGTTCTCGGGCAAGGCGCGCGTGTTCGAGAGCCAGGACGCGGCGGTGGAAGCGATCCTGGGCGACACGGTGCATGCGGGCGACGTGGTCATCATCCGCTACGAAGGCCCGAAAGGCGGACCGGGCATGCAGGAGATGCTGTACCCGACCTCGTACATCAAGTCGAAGGGCCTGGGCAAGGCCTGCGCGTTGTTCACCGACGGACGCTTCTCGGGCGGCTCGTCGGGCCTGGTGATCGGCCACGCCTCGCCGGAAGCGGCGGAAGGCGGCGCCATCGGGCTGGTGGAAGAAGGCGACCTGATCGACATCGACATCCCGGCGCGCACGATCGACCTGCGCGTGACGGCCGAAGAGCTGGCGCACCGGCGCGCGGCGATGGAGGCGCGCGGCCAGGATGCGTGGCAACCGGTCGACCGCGAGCGCTACGTGTCGCAGGCGCTGCAGGCGTATGCGGCGCTGACGACGTCGGCCGACCGCGGCGCGGTGCGCGACCTGTCGCAGCTGCGGCGTTGAGGGCGGCAGGCCAGCGCGCGTCGCTGGCCCGCATGGACGAAAAAAAACGCTGCCGAGGCAGCGTTTTTTCTTGACCAGCCGGTGCTTAGTTACGCACGACTTTCTTGTACTCGTTGGTACGGGTGTCGATTTCGATCGTGTCGTCCTGGCTCACGAACAGCGGCACCATGATGGTGTGCTGGTGGGCTTCGATCGCGTTCTCCAGCTTGGCTTCCTTCAGGACGTTGCCCGAGGTGTTGCCCTTGACGGCTGGCTCCGAGTACACGATCTGGCGTGCGATGATGGTCGGCAGTTCGACCGAGATGGCCTTGCCGTCGTAGAACACGGCTTCGCATTCCATACCGTCTTTCAGGTAGTGCAGCGCGTCGCCCAGGTTCTCTTCTTCGATTTCGTACTGGTTGTACTCTTCGTCCATGAAGACGTACAGCGGGTCGGCGAAGTACGAGTAGGTGACCGGCTTCTTGTCCAGCACGACCACGTCGAACTTGTCGTCGCCGCGGAACACGTTTTCCAGCGGAGCGTTGGTCAGAAGATTCTTCATCTTCCACTTGTAGGTGAAGCCGGTGCGGCTCGAGCCGTTGACGTCGGAACGCAGCACGATGAATGGCTTCTCATCAACCATGATGATGTTACCAACACGAATTTCTTTTGCGGGTTTCATAGGTATTTTACGTAAAAAGATAGTTGCATTAAATCATCGCGGGCTGGTGACTGAGCGCCTCGGAACCTGCGTTTGATCGTCGGAATCCGTTAGAAACTAACCGGGCATTATACTCGGTTTTCAGGTGCCTGCCCCAGCTCGCGCACGAAATCGAGCAGCTTCGTCGCCAAATCGCCATGGGCGGTGACCTGGTCGCGCCAGGCTTCGGCCTGCTGCGCGATACGCGGCAGCTCGGCTTCCAGCGCGGCCCAGGCGCCCCGCCAGTCGACGACCTCGCGCGCCCCGTTCCAGCCGAGCATGAAAGCGTCCAGCGCCGGCAGCGCCGGCGCATAGGCCTGCAGGAAGGCGCGCAGCTTCTTGTGGTGCAGCTGCTCGTCCTGCGGGTAGATGTGCCAGACGAAGGGGCGCCCCGCCCACTGGGCGCGCACCCAGGAATCCTCGCCGCGCACGAAGTTCAGGTCGCAGGACCACAGCAGCAGGTCGTAGTCGTCCTGCGGCACGAAGGGCAGCACTTTCACCGTCAGGGCGCCGCGGGTGGCGCCCGCGCCGGCCACCGCCGCGCCGCCGAGGAAAGCCTCGACCTGAGCCCGCGCCACGCCTTCCGGCACCAGGCACAGCGTCGGCTGCGCCGCCTCGCGCCAGGCCCCGAACATGCCGTCCACCGGCGCCTCGGGATAGCAGAACAGCGACACCTTGCGCCGGGCCGCCTCCCCTGCTCCCACCCCGAAGCGCGCCAGGAAGGCGGCGGCCTGGGCCGGATCGCGCTGGAAGGCGCGGCGGCGCGCGTCGAGGCCGGCCTCGCACAGCAGGCCGCCGGTGCGCTCGTTAAAGCCGGGGAAGTAGAAGTGCTTGGTCAGCTTCAGCCGTGGATGCATCGACGGCAGCCGGTGGCAGCCCTCGACCCACTCCTCGGCCGTCAAGCCTTCGTAGTTGATCCATACCGGACGCGGCGTGCGCGCCGCCATCGCCTCGACCCAGGCCGGCGGCAGCTCGCAGCCGAAGAACTCGATCACGACGTCGGGGATGTCGCCGACGCCATACAGGCCGTCCTGGCCGCGCCAGTGGCGTACGGCGACGCCCTGCACCGCCTGCGCCGCGGCGCCCGGATCGACTTGCGGACAGATGCGGCGAAAGCTCGCCAGGTCGTCCACCCACAGCGTGACCGCCGCCCCGTGTTCGTGGCGCAACTGGCGCGCCAGGCGCCAGCAGATGCCGATGTCGCCGTAATTGTCGACGACCTTGCAAAAGATGGCCAGCGACGGCGCGGAAAAATTCTGGAACATGGGTAAACAGTGTGCCCGTCAGGCCGCGGTGGCAGGGGCCGCCATTCTAACGCCATCCGACGAAATATCCATGAGCACAGTGCAATCCGCGAAGAAACTGGGGTGTTTCTGGCGCGCGTCTGCGTTATCGCAATGACCAAAACCGAAGTGCGCCTCGATCTCCAGGAGGCAAAAACTTCGCTATCGACGCCCGGTCGAACGCCTACCTGCAGGGAAGGCGGCCTCGATGGCAGCCTTTCCTGCCCTTCGCCTCGCTCCATCGGTATTGCGGTGGCGCGAACAATGTGAACACGGCCGACCGTGGCGAGCGCCAACCCGCTTTCTGCCCGCCGCGATACGGCCGACTACCTGGAGGAGTTACCATGAACGAGTATCAACAAGCAGGCTACCCACAACAATTCGGACCACAGCAGTTTGCACCGCAATCGCTGGGCAGCATGTTCGGCGCGCCACTGGGCGGCCTGATCGGCCGCGGCATCGGCGGCCTGTTCAACAATTCCGGCCTGGGCGGCCGCATCGGCGAGACGGCCGGCGGCTTCCTGGGTCGTTTTTCGCCGTTGTCGGCCGATCCGTCGGGCGGCCTCGGCGCGCAACTGGACCCGCAACAACTGCAAGAACTGCAGCAGCTCCAGCAATTGCAGCAGATGCAGCAGATGCAACAGCAGCAAGGCCAGTTGACCCCGCAAGGCGGCTTCTTCGGCAACCTGATCAGCACGATCGGCAAGCCGGCCGGCTCCCTCATCGGCAACCTGACCGGCAACCGCACCCTGGGGAACATCATCAGCGAAGGCTCCAGCTTCGGGCGCTATGTGCCGTTCGGGGCTGACGCCCAAGGCCAGCAACAAGGCCAGCAAGCGTCGTCGCCACTGGTCCAGCTGCAGCAGCTGCAAGTGCTGCAACAGCAACTGCAGCAAACGCTGCAGCAAGTCCAGCAGCAACAAGCGGTGCTGCAACAGCAAGTCGCCCAGCAAGGCGGCCAGCAAGGCGGCCAGATCGCCCCGCAAGGCTGGCTCAGCAATGCCATCACCCAATACGCTCGTCCGGTCGGCGGCTTCATCGGCGAGCAGCTCGGCAACCAGGGCCTGGGCGCCGCGATCGGCAACGTCGCCAGCCAGCTGGGCCGCTACGTGCCGCTCGGGGTCGATCCCTACAGCCAGCAACAGTTCGGCCAGCAGCAGTTCGGCCAGCAACCACTGGGCCAGCAGTTCGGTGGCCAGCAAATGCCATATGGCGGCCAGCAGATGCCTTACGGCGGCCAGCAAACCGTGCACTAAACCAGGCGCCGAACGCTTGATCCGCAACGCGTAACGCCTATTGCCTAACGATGTGCGCCGGTCTGCCGCGGGCATGCGCCAGCGGCAGACCGGCATTCAGGAGCCTCTCCATGCCGGCATCCCTGCCTCCCACGCTCGGCCGCTACATTGTGCGCGCCGCCAACGATGACAACGCGCTCGCGACGTTTCTCGCGACCCTTGGCGCCGAACCAGGCGTGCAATTGGTCGACATTATCGGCCCCTCTTCCGGGCCGCCGCACACGGCCGTCGTCGAGACCGACGCGCCGACCGCCGAACGGCTGCGGCAACAGACTCTCCACCAGTTAACGATCGAACCGGACCAGCCGCTCTCGCTCTCCGACTGAGCGGCCCCGGGCAAAGGACATCCCATGCCAAAACATACGAAAGGCTCCGCCGGCGAAGCCCAGGAGACGCCCAACCCGACTCCTGACGGCGCAGGAGCCAAACGCACCACGGCGGGCGCCATCAATGGCGCCTCGGCCATCGCACGCGGCCGACCGGTCGCCGAGCGCAAGAAAAAATACCTGGTCGCGCCACGCGCGGCGCTCACCGGCGCCTTCGGCGCCAGCAGCTGGGTCGCGCCGCTGGGCCTGTCGGCCGTCCAGCAGGCCCTGCACGCCCTGCCCGACATCGACGTGGTCGACACCATCACCACCCGCGGCGGCATGGCGCCGGCCGGCTTCGGCCCGTCCGCCATGGGCGAACCGGCCGACGGCGTGGTGGTGGCGCGCATGACCGACCAGAAGGCGGGCGAACTGCTCCAGCGCGGCCAGGGCCAGCTGCTGGTCGAGCGCGACCAGCACCTGGAACTGCTCGACCCCATGCTGCGCCGCCCCGACCTCGTCAGTTCGCTGACGCCCTACCAGGGACCGCAGGCCGAGCTGCTGCTCGCCGTGGTCGGCAAGGACGGCGCCCCGCTGCCCGATGTCGAAGTCTCGCTGTTCGGCGGAGCACTGCCGAGCTCCGCGGTAACCGGCCCCGACGGGGTGGCCCATCTGCGCCTGTATGGCGAAGACGCGCACACGATCAGCGGCCTGTACGTCAAGCCGCGCACCGATTACTGGAGCCTCTACCAGCGCGACCCCGACCTGAGCCTGGACGAACCGAACGTCGTCATGCTGCGCCCGCTGGCCGATTGGGCGGCGCTGAGGGGCCTGCCGCAGCAGAGCGCCATGGGCTGGGGCGCCCGCGCCATGCGTCTCGACCAGGTGCCCCAGCAATTCCGCGGCCGCGGCATCAAGATCGCCGTCATCGACTCCGGCGCCGCCACCACGCATGGCAACCTCAACCAGATCCATGCCGGCTTCGACGTCGTCAACAAGAACGTCGACCGCTCCACCTGGAACGTCGACACGCTCGGGCACGGCTCGCACTGCGCCGGGGTGATCGCCGCCGCCGATCCGGCCTGGGGCATACGCGGCTTCGCGCCCGAGGCCGAGATCCACGTCTGCAAGCTGTTCCCCGGCGGCCAGGTCAGCCAGTTGATCGACGCACTCGAGTACTGCATCGAACAGGGGATCGACGTCGTCAACATGAGCCTGGGCGGCGGATCGCCGTCCGAAGCGCTGGAGCGGCAAATCGTGCGCGCCAAGCAGGCCGGCGTCGCCTGCATCGCCGCGGCCGGCAACTCGGCCGCGGCCGTCCAGTACCCGGCGTCGTCGCCGCATGTGCTGGCGGTGGCGGCGATCGGCAAGATCGGCGAATTCCCGCCCGACAGCTACCATGCCGAAACCATCGGCCCGGACAGCGATATGCAGGGTTACTTTACGGCCAAGTTCAGCTGCTTCGGGCCGCAGGTCGACGTCTGCGCGCCAGGCGTGGCCGTGGTGTCGTCGGTTCCCCCCAATAACTTCGCGGCCTGGGATGGCACCTCGATGGCGGCGCCCCACGTCACCGGTCTTGCGGCCCTGGTGCTGGCGCACCGTCCCGAGTTCCAGTCGATGTCGCTGCCGCGCTCGCCAGAACGGGTCGAGCGCCTGTTCCAGGTCTTGCGAATGAGCGCGCGCCCCGTCACCCTCAGCGACCCGACCAGGATAGGTTATGGCTTGCCGGACGCGCTGGTGGCGCTGGGCCTGCCTGTGGCGCAACCGGGCATGGCGTGGCAGAGTGCGGCCGCCGGCTTCGGCATTCCCGCCGGGATGTTCGGGGCGCCGCCAGGCGATGGCGCACGCCTGGGACTGGGAGCGCCCGGCCTCGGCGCCGCGGGCCAGGCGGGAGCGATGCAATATCCATTTGGGGGAGTAAGGCTGGCGGGGTGGTGACGCCGCCCAGACGCTGAGGGCCGTCGGGAAGGCGGCCCCGGGACGGCATCCACATCGCCGCACGCAGGCCACAAAAGAAAAACCGGAGCCCCGCTGTCGCGGCCGGCTCCGGCTTTCTGTATTGGCGTCCCCACGGGGATTCGAACCCCGGTACTCACCGTGAAAGGGTGATGTCCTAGGCCTCTAGACGATGGGGACCTAAAACTGTACTGCTACTACTCTACTACCACGCCGCCCATGCGGGCGCACTTCTGCCGGCACAATAGAAAAACCGGAGCACCTCTCCGCGCATGCGCGTTGGTCTACTCCGGTTTTAAGCTGGCGTCCCCACGGGGATTCGAACCCCGGTACTCACCGTGAAAGGGTGATGTCCTAGGCCTCTAGACGATGGGGACCTAAAACTGCACAAAACTTAAACTACCGACTACCTTGCCATGCGCCGCCGCTGGCGCGGCGCATTGCCAAATTCTTGGCGTCCCCACGGGGATTCGAACCCCGGTACTCACCGTGAAAGGGTGATGTCCTAGGCCTCTAGACGATAGGGACCCTAGTAACTTCCGATACTGCCAACTGCTGTTTTCCATCGTGGTGGAGGTAAGCGGGATCGAACCGCTGACCTCTTGCATGCCATGCAAGCGCTCTCCCAGCTGAGCTATACCCCCTACGAGAAAACAACATTTTACTACACTGTTACTGCTTCGACTAGTGCCGCTTGCGCTGCCTTCGTCCGGTCATTCTTGCCAGTTACCTGGCGTCCCCACGGGGATTCGAACCCCGGTACTCACCGTGAAAGGGTGATGTCCTAGGCCTCTAGACGATAGGGACCGGGAACAACCGCTTACTGCTTTTACTGCTCTACTACCTTACTGCCACTTCAGAGTTGGTGGAGGTAAGCGGGATCGAACCGCTGACCTCTTGCATGCCATGCAAGCGCTCTCCCAGCTGAGCTATACCCCCGCAGCGCTGAAGTGCGAGCATTATATAGGACGACCTTGCATTTCGCAAAGTCCGTTTTGAGCGTTTGTGTTCGGCGCCATTCAACGTCTTTTCTTGCGGTGGGTCGGCGGGTCTTTCCGCCGACGCGGTGATCGCTATCGGCGCCGCTATCGCGCCGGATGACCTGGCTGCCAACCATCGCCGCGTGGACGGGGAACCCGTCCACCCTATAGTGCGTCCCGGACACGCGATGTATTACAGGCCCTTCTGCACGCGCGCCAGCACGACGTCACGCCCGAACAGTTCCAGCACCGCATCGATCGCCGGCGTCTGCAGCTGGCCCGTCAACAGCAGGCGCAGCGGCATGGCCAGTTGCGGCATCTTGAGGCTGTGGGCGGCGAGCACTTCCTTGAGCATGGCCGCCAGCGCCGCCTTGTTCCAGTCCACGGTGGCAGAGCGCTCGGCAAAAGTGCCCAGCGCGGCGCGCACGGCGTCGGTCAGGTGCAGGGCCAGCAATTCAGGATCCGGCTGCGGATCGCGGTAGAACAACATCGCCGCATCGGCCAGCTCGTTGATCGTGTTGACGCGCTCCTTCATCAGGCCCAGCACGGTCGGCAGCGCCGGGGCGCCATCGAAGCGCGCGCCGTCGCGCTCCAGCTTCGGCAGCGCCAGCTGCGCCAGGCGCTCGTTGTCGGTCTGCTTGATATAGTGGTTGTTCAGCCAGCCCAGCTTTTCGGGGTTGAACTGGGCCGCCGATGCGGTCAGGTGTTCCAGGTTGAACCACTCGGTGAACTGCTGCATCGAGAAGATCTCGTCGTCGCCGTGGCTCCAGCCCAGGCGCGCCAGGTAGTTCAGCATTGCTTCCGGCAGATAGCCCTGCTCCGGATATTCCATCACGCTCACCGCGCCGTGGCGCTTGGACAGCTTCTGGCCGTCGGCGCCCAGGATCATCGGCAGGTGGCCGTACTGCGGCAGCTCGGCGCCGAGCGCGCGCAGGATGTTGATCTGGCGCGGGGTGTTGTTGACGTGGTCGTCGCCGCGCAGCACGTGGGTGATCTTCATGTCCCAGTCGTCGACCGCGACGCAGAAGTTATAGGTCGGCGTGCCGTCCGGACGCGCGATGACCAGGTCGTCCAGCTCCTTGTTGCCGATCGTGATCGGCCCTTTGACCACGTCCGTCCAGGTCACTTCGCCGTCGAGCGGGTTCTTGAAGCGCACCACCGGCTTGACGCCTTCAGGCACGGCGGGCAGGGTCTTGCCCGGCTCCGGACGCCAGGTGCCGTCGTAGCGCGGCTTTTCGCCGGCCGCGCGCATGCGCTCGCGCATCGCCTCGACTTCTTCCGGCGAGCAGTAGCACAGATAGGCGGTGCCGGCGTCCAGCATGCCCTTGACCACCTCGCGATAGCGGTCCATGCGCTGCATCTGGTAGAACGGGCCTTCGTCGTGCTCCAGGCCCAGCCACTTCATGCCGTCCAGGATCGCCTGCACCGCTTCCGGCGTCGACCGTTCGAGGTCGGTGTCCTCGATGCGCAGGATGAAGGTGCCGCCGAAGTGGCGGGCATAGGCCCAGGAATACAGCGCGGTGCGCGCGCCGCCCAGGTGGAGGTAGCCGGTCGGGCTGGGAGCGAATCGGGTGCGAACGGTCATGGCAGAAAGCAATCAGGTAAAAGAGCGTATTTTACCCCGTCGCCCTGCGCGCGGCTGCATCGGTCAGCCGCCCGCCGCCCCTTCCTGCGCCGTCCCCGCCGCCCGCCTGGCGTCGAGATAGGCGGCCAGCTGCGCCACCGTCTGGTATTCATACAACAGCTCGGCATTGATCGTCATCCCGGTCTGGCGCTCGAGCTCCAGGGCCACCGGCATCGCCGACAGCGAATCCAGTCCCACCTCGGCGAAGGGCTGGTCGTCGCCCAGCGTCTCGACGCCGCCATCCAGCCCGTACAGCAGGCAGCGCCGCACCAGCGCCCGGGTGTCCTCCAGGCCGGCCGGCGCCGGCGCCTCCATTTTCGCCGGCGCGGGAACGGGCGCGCGCGCGGCCGCCTCCCCGGCGCCGGGCGCCCAGCCGGGTTCCAGCAGCGGATCGCGCTCACGGCCCTCCCCCGCCGCCTCCTGGTCCGGCGTGCCGATCGCGTCGGCATAGGCGTCGATGCGCGCCGCCAGGGTCGCCGGCGCCGCCGGCGCGCCATGCTTGAGCTGCGCCCGCAACGCCGACCAGCGGCGCCGCGCCCAGGGGGCCGCCGGGCCGTCGCCGCAGGCTGCCACCAGCAGGGTCCAGGCGCACAGTTCGCCGGCCGCATAGCCCGGGCAGGTCGCGCCGGCCTCCAGCAGCGCCGCGCGCGCCTGCTGCGCCACGTCCGCCCCGTCCAGCACGTCGGCGGCGAACGCCAGGCAGCCGCCGTCCAGCGCGCCGGCGCCCAGGTGCACGTACAGCGCCTCGGTCGGCCCTTCCAGGATGCGCATCACGCGCGCGTCGCGCATCAGGAGCGGCGCCAGGCTCGGCTCCAGGTAGCCGCGCCCGCCCAGCAGCTGCATCAGCATGTCGGCCGCCTCCCACAGCAGCTCCGAGGCCACGCACTTGCAGGCCATGCAGGCTTCCTGCGGCAGGCCGCCGCGGGCGCCCTGGGCCCCATGAGCGCCGCCCCGATCGTCGTAGGCGCCGAGCGCGCGCACCAGCGCCTCGAGCGCGTCGATCGCGCTTGTCAGGCCGTCCAGCCGCGCCAGGGTCACCGGATGCTCCAGCAGGCGCCCGCCCGCCACCTCGCGCCGGCTGGCGTAGCGCAGCATCAGCTGGGCGCAGCGCTTCATGCCGCCCACGCACAGCGCGCCGATGCCGAGCCGGGCGAAGGCCATCGCGTCGCGCGCCACCTCCATGCCGGCGCCTGGCTGGCCCAGCACGTGGGTGTCGGGCACGAACACGTCGTCGAAGCGCAGCGCGTTCTGGACCATGGCGCGCATGCCCATGGTCAGCGCCTCGGCGTCCTGGCGCAGGCCCGGCGCGTCGTCCGGCAGCAGCAGCGCGACCGTTCCCAGCGCCATCCCCTGCTCGTCCAGCGCGCGCGCCACCACCGTGATCCAGCCGGCCCAGTTGGCCAGGCCGATCAGGTGCTTGTCGCCATTCAGGCGCCAGCCCCCTGGGCAGCGCTGGGCGCGGGTGCGCATCGCCAGCGGATTGGCGCCCGCCGCCGGCTCGGTCAGCGCGAACGCGGCCAGCTGGCGCCCGCCGGCCAGGTGCGGCGCCACCGCCGCGCGCAGGCGCTCGGGCGCGAAGCGCAGCACCGGCCGCAGCCCCAGGCCGTTGTGCACCCCGACCGCCGTCGCCAGGGTCAGGTCGATCGCGGCCAGCTGCTCCATCAGGCGCAGCAGGTCGCCGGTCGCCAGCGCCTTGCCGCCCAGGGCGAGCGGCGCCTGCATGCCGAGAAAGCCGTGATTGCCCAGGTCGAGCAGGACGTGCGGCGGCATCGTGCGGCGCTCATCCATCAGGCGCGAGTCGAGCCGGCGCGGCGCCCAGCGCCGCAGCCAGTCGCGCATCTCGCCCGCCGTGCGCCGGCTCTGCTCGGCGGCGCTCGGGTCGCGCCCGTCGCTGCTGCGACGGCGCGGATGCAGTTCGCGCGCCGCGTACACCACGTCCAGTTCCTCGCGCGCGGCCAGCGCGCGACACAGCGCGCGCTGCACCTTGCCGCTGCTGGTGCGCGGGAAGGATCCGGGCCGCACCAGCGCCAGCAGTTCGACCGTGGTGCCGAAGCGGCTGGCCACCGCGCTGCGGATGCGTCCGACCAGCGCGTCGAGCTGGGCCAGGCTGGCGGCGTCGCCGCGCCCGCGCCGGGCGATGCGCACCAGGCGGCGGTCGGCTTCGAGCACGATCGCCAGCCGCTCCTGGCCGCCGTCGTCGACCCCGAACACCGCGCAGCGGTTCGGCTCCAGGAAACCGGCCACCTCTTCCACCAGCATCTCGACGTCCTGCGGATAGATATTGCGGCCGTTGACGATCACCAGGTCCTTCAGGCGCCCGGTGATGTACAGCTCGCCGTCGCGCACGAAGCCCAGGTCGCCGGTGCGCAGCCAGGGTCCGGCGCCGTCCGCCAGCCTGGCCTCGAAAGCGGCCTGCGCCACGAAAGGCGCGTTGCGGTAGCCGCGCGCCACCGCGGGTCCGGCCAGCCAGATTTCGCCGACCCGGCCAGGGCCCGCCGGGCGGCAGCTGTCCGGATCGACCGCCAGCAGGTCCACGCCCGGCGCCGGCGGGCCGCAGCTCACCAGTTCGCGCGCATCGGGGTCGCTGCGGTCGGCCTCGCGCACCTGGCCCGCCTCGAGCCGCGACTGGCTGAGGGCGAAGGTGCGCGGCGCCTGCCCGCGCGGACCGCCCGCCGCCAGCAGGGTGTGCTCGGCCAGGCCGTAGCAGGGGAAAATCGCGCCGGGACGCAAGCCGCACTCGGCGAAGGCCGCGAACAGGCGGCGCACGGTGGCCGCGCGCACCGGCTCGGCGCCGTTGTAGGCCACCGTCAGGCAGGACAGGTCGAGCCGGGCCTTGTCTTCCTGCGTGGCGCGGCGCGCGCACAGGTCCCAGGCGAAATCGGGCGCGCCGGCGCAGGTGGCGCGGTAGGCGTGGATCGCCTCCAGCCAGCGCTGCGGCTGGCGCAGGAAGGTCGCGGGCGCCATCAGGACCGAGCGAAAGCCCACGCTGGCCGGCGTGACGATGCTGCCCACCAGGCCCATGTCGTGGAACGGCGGCAACCAGCTCACCATGACGCTGTCGGCGTCGAAGCCGAAAGCGGCGCGGATCATGGCGACGTTGGCGGCCAGGCTGGCGTGTCCCACCTCGACGCCGCGCGGCGCCATGGTGGAGCCGGAGGTGTACTGGATGAAGGCCAGCGCATCGGGCGCGGTCATGGGCAACTGCGTGGGCAACTGCGTCGGCGCTCCTTGCAGCGCATCGGTGCACAGCAGGCGCGTACGGCCGCCATCCATCACGAAGGCCAGCCCGGGCGCGGCCTCGCGCAGGGCCAGCGCCAGCGCCGGATCGGCGTCGACCAGCAACGCGCGCAGATGCCGCTCGCCGCCGTTGCGGCGCGGCAGCGGGGCCGGCACCGCCACCAGGCCGGCGCGCAGGCAGGCGAAGAACGCGGTCACGAAGGCCAGGCCGGGCGGATACAGCAGCAACGCCCGTTCGCCCGGCGCGGCCTCGCGCGCCAGCACCCCGGCCAGCGCCTCGACGCGCGCGGCCAGCTCGCCATTGCTGAGGGATTCCTCGCGCCCGTCCTCGCGCAGGAAGGTGAAGGCGACGCGTTCGGGCGCGCTGCGCGCGTGGCGTTCCAGCTGGCGCAGGACGAAAGCCGCCTGCAGCGGCTCGCTCTCAGCCACGATAGCGCTCCTGGCAGGCCTCGCGCGGCGACTTGCCGACGAAGGCGCCGGCGCCGGCGCGGCCGCAGGCATTGGCGACCAGGCTGGCGCCGCGCCGCAGCTGGGCCGGCGTGTGCTGGGCCATCAGCTGCAGCCGCAGCCGCGCCGCGCCGAGCGGCACGCCGGGAAACTCGACCGGGTTGACGAACACCGAATCGCGCGCCAGCAGCATGCCGGCCACGCGCGCCGCGCTTTCCAGGCCGGTCCACACCGGCACGATCGGCGACGGCTCGCCCAGGCAATGCAGGCCAGAACAGGCCAGCAGCGCGCGCAGCTCGACCGCGTTGCGCAACAGGTCGGCGCGCAGCCCGTCGCCCTCGCTCGAGGCGACGATGCGCAGGCTTTCCAACGCCACCGCCGCCTGCATCGGCGACAGCGCGTTCGAGAACATGTGCGGCCCGGCGTACAGCTGCAACTGGCGCCGCGCCCCCTGGCTGGCGCAGGCGACGAAGCCGCCGTTGGTGGCGAAGGTCTTGGAAAAGCTGCCCATCACGATGTCGATCCGTCCCTGCATGCGCTGGCTGGCCACCACCCCGCCGCCGCCCGGCCCCAGCGCGCCCAGGTCATGCGCCACGTCGACCAGCAGGGTCGCGCCGTATTCGCGGCACAGGTGCTGCAGCAACGGCAGGTCGGGGCTGTCCGCGTCCATGCTGAACAGCCCCTCGGTCACCACCAGGATGCCATTGACCGCGTCCAGCGCGCGGATCCGCGCCAGCAGCTCGCGCACGTGGTCGCAGTCGAGGTGGCGGTGCACCAGCACGTTGCGGGTGGCGCAGGCCGCGCCCTGGCGCAGCGAGGCGTGGGCCAGGGCGTCGATCACCACGTGGTCGAACGAGTGCACCAGGGCCGTGATCACGCCGAAGGCCGCCGCCCAGCCGGTCGGGAACAGCACCAGCTGGTCGAGGCCCAGCAGCTCGCCGAGCGCGCTTTCCAGCGCCTGCGAATGGCGGGTATTGCCCAGCAGGACGGCCGAGCCGGCGCTGTGCGGCCCGGCGTCGTGCAGCGCGCGCCGCGCCGCCTCGTGCACCGCCGGATGGGCGGCCAGCGACAGGTAGTCCTGGGACGCGAAATTGATGCCGCGCGCGGGCGAGGCGCCATCGTCGGCCACGCTCGCCAGCGGACCGGGCGCGCCGATCAGCACCCTGCCGTAGGGCCAGACGCCGTGGCGGGCGCGCAGCTGCACCCAGGCGTCGAGCGCGCCGCCGCGGCGCAGCAGGTCACGCCCGCGCGGCTGGGCGTACTGGGCGACGTTGCCGTCCAGGGCGCCGGAAGCGCCCAGGGCCGCCGGGTCGCGCACCGGGTCGAAGGGAATCGATTCATTCTGCACGGCGTCCTCCAGCTACGGATTCAAGAATGCGGGTTGGCGCGAGCATGCCGTCGGCGCACTCGCGCTGCTGGCGCCCCAGCAGCGCCGCCACCAGCCCGGGCGCCAGCGGCCGGTCGAACAGGTAACCCTGGGCGGCGTCGACGCCCATCGCGCACAGGTCGCCCAGCTGCTCCGGCGTCTCGACCGACTCGGCGATCACGGAAAGGCCAAGGCGGTGCGCCATCGCCACGATGCTGTCGGCGACGGCGTAGGCGCGCGCGCGGCCGCTGGCGGCGCCCAGGCGGCGCACGAACAGGCCATCCATCTTGAGGATGTCCACCGGCAGCTCGCACAGGTAGTTCAGGCTCGAATAGCCGGTGCCGAAATCGTCGATCGAGACCAGCACGCCGGCGCGCCGCAACTGGTTCACCACGGCGCAATTGGCCGCCAGGTCCTCGATCAGGATGCCTTCGGTGATCTCGAGATCGAGGCAGGCGGGCGGCATTCCGGTCTCGGCCAGGATGGCCAGCATGCGCCCGGCCAGGCCCGGCTCGCGCAGCTGGCGCGCCGACAGGTTGACCGCGGTTTTTATCTCCGGCAGGCCGGCGGCGTGCCAGGCGCGGTTCTGCAGGCAGGCGCAGCGCAGCACCCACTCGCCGATCGGAACGATCATCCCGGTCTCCTCGGCCAGCGGGATGAAGCGGCCCGGGTCGATCCGGCCGTACACCGGATGCTGCCAGCGCACCAGCGCCTCGACCCCGATCACGCGCCGCTCGCGCAGCTCGACCTGCGGCTGGTATTCGATGAACAGCTGGCCCTGGGCCAGGGCGTCGCGCAGGCCGTTCTTCAGCGCCAGGCGCTCGCTCTGCGGCGGCGCCAGCGCGCCGGCGGCGGCGCCGCCGCTGCCCGCATAGAAGCGCACGATGTTCTGGCCCCAGCCCTTGGCGCTGCGCATCGCGATGTCGGCGCGCTTGAGCAGCGCGTCGACGTCGCAGTCCGGCGCCGGATAGAGGGCGATCCCGACCGCCAGCGTCACGTAGCAATCGTGTCCCGCGACCGACAGCGGCGCCGTGAAGCGGTCGAGGATCTTGTCGGCCACCAGCTGGGCGTCGGCCTGGCTGCCCAGGTCTTCCAGCAGCGCCACGAATTCGTCGCCGCCCCAGCGCGCCACCGTGTCGCAGTCGCGCAGGCAGCGCCGGATCGCGCCGCCGGCCTGGTGCAGCAGGATGTCGCCGGCCTCGTAGCCGAGCGCGTCGTTGACTTCCTTGAAGCGGTTGATGTTCAGCAGGAGCAGCGCCACCAGGCGGCCGTTGCGGCGCGCGCGGTCCATCGCATGGCGCAGGCGGTCGCGCAGCAGGCGCCGGTTCAGGAGGCCCGTCAGCTGGTCGCGCTGGAAGCCGTCGGCGCCGTCCAGCGGCGCACGGGCGTCGGTGACCGGCGCGCCCAGGCTTTTCGCCACTTCGGCCGGCCCATCCTCGCCATGGCACAGCACCCGGTTGCGGCCGCCCGACTTGGCCAGGTACAGGGCCTGGTCGGCGCGCACGATGGTTTGCGCCACCTTCTCGCCCAGCCGGTACTCGGCCACGCCGGCCGACACCGTCAGCGTGATGGTGCGCTCCGCGTCAAGGCAGCGCAGGCCTTCGACCGCGCCGCGCACCCGTTCGGCCAGCGCGATCGCGCTCGCGGCCGGCGTCTCGGGCAGCATCAGCAGGAACTCTTCTCCGCCATAGCGCCCGAAGGCGTCGAGCGCGCGCAGCTGCTCCTGCACCGTGCGGGCGAAGTCGCGCAGCACGGCGTCGCCGGCCGCGTGGCCATAGGTGTCGTTGATGCGCTTGAAGAAATCGATGTCGAACAGGCACAGGCAGAACTCGCTGCCGTTGCGATCGGCGCGCTCCTTTTCCTTTTCCACGAGGTCGAGCAGGAAGCGGCGGTTATGGATGCCGGTCAGCTCATCGCGGATCGCCAGCTCGTTGATGGTGGTCAGGGCCTGGCGCAGGCGCGAAAAGCCGTCGTTCTTGGTCAGCTCGAACAGCAGCACGAACACCAGCACCACGACGTACAGGCCGAGGTCGCACACCAGGTGCAGCAGCGGCATGTCGGTCCGCGGCGTCAGCGGCTGGGCCAGGCCGTTGGCCTCCAGCAGGTAGATCAGGGTGGCGCTGGCGCAGCTCATGGCCAGCCAGAAGCCGGCGCACCGCTTCCCACCCAGGAACATGGCCACCACCGGCCCCGTGATCAGCCAGCTGACGGTGGGCGAGACGATGCCGCCCAGGTGCCAGCTGAGCCAGCTGAAATTGAAGAACAGCGCGCACAGGAACACTTCGCGCGCCGCCACCGCGCTGCCGGTCAGGCGCAACACCGGCGGCGCCGACAGCATCACCGCGCAGCACAGCAGGATCTCGACCGCGGCCGTCTCCAGGCCCAGCAGCCAGTAGGCGAGCGCGTACAGCGGCCCGGCGGTGCCGGCCATTACCGCCGCATTCACCACGTTGCCGGCGCGCGCCGCCTGGGCCGCGTCCTGCTGCAGCGCGGCGGGGATGAAGCGGTGCGCGACGCCCAGGTAGCGCCCGCTCCACCGCTGTGTGCTGTCGTCGTCCATGTGATTCCCAATACCCGTTTGCACACCCGTGCGGTGGTCGCTCAAGGTCAGAGTGTAGGTAGGGAATTTCCTAACGACTTTATTTTCAAACAGATAGTTAGCAGGAAAATGCTGACCGATCGGCGCAGTTTCGGGATGCGAAATGAATGACGCGCGCCAACAACAAGGTGCTGGCGCGCGTCGGCGGGAGGGAGTGGAGCGGGGCTTGGCGCCCCGACTCGCGTCAGTCGTTCTTGACGACGATGCTCGGGAACTTGCTGCTCATGTCCTTTGCCTTTTCGGCGATCTTGACCGCGACCTTGCGCGCGATCTGCTTGTAGACGGCAGCGACCTGGCCCTCCGGATCGGCGACCACGGTCGGACGGCCGGCGTCGGCCTGTTCGCGGATCGCCATGGTCAGCGGCAGCGCGCCCAGGAAATCGATGCCGAAGTCGGCGCACATCTTTTCGCCGCCGCCATGGCCGAAGATCGCTTCGGTGTGGCCGCAGTTGGAGCAGGTGTGGGTGCTCATGTTCTCGACCACGCCCAGGATCGGGATGCCGACCTTCTCGAACATCTTGAGGCCCTTGCGCGCGTCGAGCAGGGCGATGTCTTGCGGGGTGGTGACGATCACGGCGCCGGTGACCGGCACTTTCTGCGACAGCGTCAGCTGGATGTCGCCGGTGCCCGGCGGCATGTCGACGATCAGGTAGTCCAGGTCGCGCCAGTTGGTTTGCTCGAGCAACTGCTGCAGGGCGCCGCTGGCCATCGGGCCGCGCCATACCATCGGCTCGTCCGGATCGATCATGAAGCCGACCGACGACACCTGGATGCCGTGGTTCTCGAGCGGCTCCATGCTCTTGTTGTCGTGGCTGACCGGACGGCCGGACACGCCCAGCATCATCGGCTGCGATGGGCCGTAGATGTCGGCGTCGAGCATGCCGACGCTGGCGCCCTCGGCGGCCAGGGCCAGGGCCAGGTTGACGGCCGTGGTCGATTTGCCAACGCCACCCTTGCCCGAGGCGACGGCGATGATGTTCTTGACGTTCGGCATGACCTTCATGCCGCGCTGCACGGTGTGCGACACGATCTTGCTGTAGGCGCGGATGGCGACGCCTTCGACGCCGGGCAGTTCCAGCACGGCGGCGGCGGCCATGCCGCGCAACATTTCGACCTGGCTGGCGGCCGGGTAACCCAGCTCCAGCTCGAAGGTGACCTGGCCGCCTTCGATCTTGATGTTCTTGACCGACTTGGTCGTGACAAAATCTTTTTGGGTGTTAGGATCGATGACTTCCGACAAAGCGGTCTTGACGTCGTTCTCAGTGATGCTCATGGTGCTCTCCGGATGATATTGGGGCGAAGTGTAGCGCAAAACGGCCGGCTTGCTGGGCCGATGGACGCAAAACCGGGCAATACCCCCTGAGCGCGCAGGGCCATCCACTGGTAAAATGCTTCTTTTCATATAACCCGAGCGTTTCGACACCATGACCCGCAAGCTGTTCGTCACCACCGCACTGCCCTACGCCAATGCTGCCTTCCATATCGGCCACATGATGGAATACATCCAGGCCGACATCTGGGTGCGCTTCCAGCGAATGCAGCGCGACAATGGTACGCAACGCGAGGTGCATTTCGTCTGCGCCGACGATACCCACGGCACGCCGATCATGATCGCGGCCGAGAAAGAAGGCATCACGCCGCAGGAATTCGTGGCCAAGATCGCCGCCGGCCGCCCGCAATACCTGAACGGCTTCCATATCGCCTTCGACAACTGGTATTCGACCGATTCGCCGGAAAACGTCGAACTGTCGCAGGGCATCTACCGCAAGCTGCGTGATGCCGGCCTGATCGTCACCAAGACCGTCGACCGCTTCTACGACACCGCCAAGGGCATGTTCCTGGCCGACCGCAACATCAAGGGCGAGTGCCCGGTGTGCCACGCCAAGGACCAGTACGGCGACAACTGCGAAGTGTGCGGCGCCGCCTACCAGCCGACCGAACTGATCAACCCGTTCTCGGTGTTCACCGGCTCGACCCCGGTGCTGAAGCCGTCCGAGCAATATTTCTTCAAGCTGTCCGACCCGCGCTGCTTCCAGTTCCTGAAGGAATGGCTGAACACCCCGGGCCGCCTGCAGCCCGAGATGGTCAACAAGGTGTCGGAATGGCTGGGCGAAGAAGGCGAGAAGCTGGCCGACTGGGACATCTCGCGCGACGCGCCCTACTTCGGCATTCCGATTCCGGATGCGCCGGGTAAATTCTTCTACGTGTGGCTGGACGCGCCGGTCGGCTACCTGGCCAGCCTGAAGAACTATTTCGAGAAGCAAGGCAAGGACTTCGACGCCTTCCTGAACGACCCCGACGCCGAACAGCTGCACTTCATCGGCAAGGACATCGTCTCGTTCCACCTGCTGTTCTGGCCGGCCATGCTGAATTTCTCGGGCCACCCGATCATCGACAAGCTGAAGGTCGCGGTGCACGGCCACCTGACCGTCAATAACGAAAAGATGTCCAAGTCGCGCGGCACCGGCATTTCGCCGCTGCGCTACCTGGAGCTGGGCATGAACCCGGAGTGGCTGCGCTACTACCTGGCCTTTAAGCTCAACGCCAGGGTCGAAGACCTGGACTTCAATGGCGACGACTTCGTGGCCCGCGTGAACAGCGACCTGATCGGCAAATATGTCAATATCGCCAGCCGCTGCGCCGGCTTCGTCGCCAAGCGCTTCGACGGCAAGCTGGCCGACAGTCTGTCGCAGACCGCCCGCGACACCATCTGCAAGGCCCTGATGGCGGACGGCGCCGAGCGCCAGACCAGCATCGCCGCCGCCTTCGAGGCGCGCGAATATGGCCGCGCCCTGCGCGAGATCATGGAAATCGCCGACGTCATCAACCAGTACGTCGACGAGCACAAGCCCTGGCTGCTGGCCAAGGATGAAACCAAAACCGCGGAATTGCACGACGTGTGCACCACGGCGCTCATCCTGTTCCGCCAGCTGACCATCATGCTGGCGCCGGTGCTGCCGAACGTGGCGGCGCGCGTGACGGAATTCCTGGGCGATGCCGAACTGAGCTGGGCCGACACCCATGGCGCCGCCGTCTACGAAACCATGCTCGGCCGCACCATCGGCGCCTATGCGCACCTGATGCAGCGCGTCGATGCCAAGATGGTCGAGAACCTGTTCGACAAGCCTGCGCCTGCCGCGGTTCCTGCACCGGCGCCGAAGGCTGAGGCAACGCAAGCACCGCAGGCCGAGTCGGCCGGCGACAGCGACATCGAAGCCCTGGCCCCGGAAATCTCGATCGACGACTTCACCAAGATCGACCTGCGCGTGGCCAAGATCGTCAACTGCGAACATGTGGAGGGCTCGAGCAAGCTGCTGCGCCTGACCCTGGACGTGGGCGAAGGCCGTCACCGCAATGTGTTCTCGGGCATCAAGTCGGCCTACCAGCCGGAAGACCTGATCGGCAAGCTGACCGTGCTGGTCGCCAACCTGGCGCCGCGCAAGATGAAATTCGGCGTCTCGGAAGGCATGGTACTGTGCGCCTCGAGCGCCGACGAGAAAACGAACCCGGGCCTGTACCTGCTGGACCCGATGCCGGGCGCGACGCCGGGCATGCGTATCCGCTGAATTGTTAAGGCGTGAGGCCGCTCTACCACCGGCACGGCTGGTCGTAGAGCGGCCTCATGCAAGCCTCGGGAAGCATTCCCGAGCTTGTGGCGTGTGTGTACAATGCCATGTTTTAAATATGACAAAACGCCGCCACAAACTCTTTTGATAGGTAGCTAATAATATGACCGATTTGACTCCTCTCCGCCATATCCCAGAAGCCAATGTGTTCCGTAAGGGCGACGTCTTCGTCCTGTTCGGCGAACTGTTCGGCCGCGGCTATGTGAACGGCCTGATCGACCAGGCGCGCGCCGCCGGCATGACCATCGTCGGCGTCACCGTGGGTCGCCGCGACGACAGCGGCGCCCTGCGCGCCCTGAACGACGAAGAACTGGCCGAGGCGGAAGAGAAACTGGGCGGCCGCATCATCAATGTGCCGCTGATGGCCGGCTTCGACATGGACGCCCCGGAAGGCGAACAGAACCCGACCGAAATGCTGTCCGGTATCACCCTGAAGAACTGGCAGGAAGAAAAGCTGGACTGGGAACGCATCGAGCGCTGCCGCGCCGCCGGTGTGGCCCGCTTCACCGGCTCGGCCGCGACCGTGATGGCGGAGATCGACAAGCTGGTGCCGGAAGGCGCCAACGTCTTCTTCGCCCACACGATGGCCGGCGGCATCCCGAAGATCAAGGCCTTCCTGGCCATCGCCAACCGCATCTACAAAGGCCGCGGCGAGCGCTTCATGTCGTCGCGCGCCCTGCTCGACAGCGACCTGGGCAAGCTGATCCTGATGAACTTCGACGAAGTCTCGGCCAACACGCTCAAGTACCTGATCGATGCGTCCGCAGCCATTCGTGAGCGCGTGACCCAGGCTGGCGGCGAAGTGCGCTACACCGCCTACGGCTACCACGGCACCGAGATCCTGATTGGCGACGAGTACCAGTGGCAGACCTACACCAACTACACCCAGGGCTACGCCAAGATGCGCCTGGAATCGATCGCCGAAGCGGCCTGGAAGAACGGCACCTTCGCGACCGTGTTCAACTGCCCGGAGATCCGCACCAACTCGTCCGACATCTTCGTCGGCGTCGAGCTGTCGCTGTTCCCGCTGCTGCGCGCGCTGAAGAAGGAAGGCGGCGGCGCCTGGGCCGACGAGCAGTGGCGCATCTGTGAAGAGCTGCTGGGCGAAGGCACCTCGCTGCAACAGTTGCTCGACACCATCGAGGGGTACAATAACGATGCGACCAGCGCCACCTTCCGCAACTTCGAAGCCTGGCCGATGGACAACACCCCGGAGCTGGCCGACGTCATGATCGGCACCTCGGAAGCCATCACCGGCCTGCACAAGGACAAGAAGGCGCTGATCACCGATCACCTGTCGAGCCTGGTGCTGGAAGGCGCCGGTCCGTTGATGTTCCATGGCGCGTCGGAAAAAATCGCGCCGGTACTGTGGCTCAACCACGACATCATCGCCCGCCAGCTGAACGAGTTGCACAAGTAAGACTTGACGCCGGCGGCGGGTGGCAGAAGAATCTGCCCGTCGCCGGCAACCAGCCGTCATTTATCTTAAGCGAACCATGATCTTCTCGAAAAAACACGTGATGTACGAATCCGAGCACACCAAGTTCATCTCGGAGCTGAAGAAGCAGAATCCGCACCTGGACGCAGGCCAGGTCGCCGGCCGCGCCCTGCTGTGGGACAAGGAGCCGGTCTCGCTCGACGAGCAGGCCCGCATCCAGGAATCGCGCCTGCGCCAGCAGGCCTACCCGTACCAGACCAAGGTCTGAGGCCAGGAGCGCGCGCATGATGCCCCAGGGGGCGGCCGAGGGGGAGGATATCCCTCTGGAAGCCGCCGTGGATGACCAGCATGCCGCGCCATCCTCGCCGGAAGACGCCGCGATCGCGCGCCTGTATGGCGAACCGCTGACGCGCCTGCCCAACGACCTGTACATCCCGCCCGACGCGCTCGAGATCTTCCTCGACGCCTTCGAAGGTCCGCTCGACCTGCTGCTGTACCTGATCCGCAAGCAGAACTTCAACATCCTCGACATCCCGATGGCGCAGGTGACCCTGCAATACCTGGAATACGTGGAACAGATCCGCAAGAGCAACCTCGAGTTGGCGGCGGAATACCTGTTGATGGCTGCGATGCTGATCGAGATCAAATCCCGCATGCTGCTGCCGAAGCGCCAGGACGACCTGGTCGAGGATGTCGGCGACCCGCGCGCCGAACTGGTGCGCCGCCTGCTGGACTATGAGCAGATCAAGTCCGCGGCCGTCGCGCTTGGCAATGTGCCGCAAGAAGGCCGGGACTTCGTGCGCCCGCAACTGTTCGTGGAACAAGGCCTGAACACCGCCCTGCCCGACGTCGATCCCTGGGACTTGCAGCGCGCCTGGCTCGACGTGCTGCGCCGCGCCAAGCTGACCCAGCACCACCGGATCGGGCGCCAGGAATTGTCGGTGCGCGAGCATATGTCGGCCATCCTGCGCACCCTGCAATCGCAGCGCTTCGTCGAGTTCGGCGATCTGTTCGCGGGCCAGCATACAGTACCGATCGTGGTCGTCCATTTTGTCGCCATGCTCGAACTGGCGAAAGAAACACTGATCGAAATTACCCAGGCCGAGCCCTTTGCACCGATCTACGTGCGCCTCGCCTATTCGCCGGCTTGATGCCGGTTTATTCTCATCCGTTCACCATGAAAATCATTTCTTCCATTGACGAATTGCGCGACCAGTTGCGCGGCCAGCTGCGCACCGCTTTCGTGCCGACAATGGGCAATCTGCACGAAGGCCACCTGTCGCTGATGCGCCTGGCGCGCCGTCACGGCGACCCGGTGGTCGCCTCGATCTTCGTCAACCGCCTGCAGTTCGGCCCCAACGAGGATTTCGACAAATACCCGCGCACCTTCCAGGAAGACGTGGCCAAGCTGGAAAAAGAAGGCGTCTACGTGCTGTTCGCGCCGACCGAGAAGGATTTGTATCCCGAGCCGCAGGAATACCGCGTGCGTCCGCCGGAAGGCCTGGGCAATACGCTGGAAGGCGAGTTCCGCCCCGGCTTCTTCGAGGGCGTGTGCACCGTCGTGACCAAGCTGTTCTCGTGCGTGCAGCCGCGCGTGGCCGTGTTCGGCAAGAAGGATTACCAGCAATTGATGATCGTTCGTAATATGGCGCGCCAGTTCGCCCTGCCGACCGAAATCATCGGCGCCGAGACTTTCCGCGCCGAGGACGGCCTGGCCCTGTCCTCGCGCAATGGTTACCTCTCGAGCGACGAGCGGGCCGAAGCCCCGGTGCTGTACCAGCACCTGAACGTGGTGGCCGACACCATCCGCGGCGGCGAGCGCGACATCGAAGCCGTCGAAGCACGCGCGATGGCGGCCCTGGCCGGCCGCGGCTGGAAACCGGACTATGTTTCGGTGCGCAAGCGCATCGACCTGCAGGCGCCGGAAGCTGCCGACCTGGAGCGCGGCGAGCCGCTGGTGGTGCTGGCGGCGGCCAAGTTGGGCGCCACCCGCCTCATCGATAACCTGGAAATTTGATCGATGCCAATGCTGCACGATTGATTTCCGGATTGCAACAAGATTGCAAAGAGCGTTATACTTCCGTGCAGCAGCATTTTACAATCACGTCCAGGACCCCGCCGTGAACGTCTCCGATGCCGTCGCCATTGCCCGCAAGGGCCCGCCAAAGTCTTCCGACCTCTTGAGCCGCATTCCCGGCAATGCCGCGCCACACCAGATGTCGGATCCTTTCGACATCGGCGAAGCCTTGACCGCCCTGTCGCTCAGCGGCGATCCGGTGACCGTCTATTCCGGCATCCAGGAGCCGATCCTGGTGCGGATCGAGTCGGTCGATCCGGAGTTGCCACACTTCGTGCTGGATTTCACTGGCAGTGAATTGCCGATGACCCACCACGCCACCTTCGTCAGCGCGATCGGCGGCAACGCCAAGCTGCAATTCGAACTCGAAAGCGACTGGGACAGCCTGCCCGGCCAGCCGCACCTGGTGCCGGCGACCTTCCCCGAACACTGCCTGGTGCTGAACCGGCGCTCGGCGCGCCGGGTCGAGACCCCGGTCGGCGCCAACTACAGCGCCAGCTTCGGCCTGTCGGGCCGCCAGGTCGAACTGCCGCTCTACGATTTTTCCCAGGGCGGCGTCGGCATGCGGGCCACGCCCGAACAGTGTTTCGGGCTACACGTCGGCAAGAAACTGATCGGCGTGCGGCTCGAACTCGGGCCGGCGCTGGTCATCACGGCCGACCTCGAAGTGCGCCTGATGCGCCCGTTCCGCACCTTCCTGCTGGGCGACCAGGTGCAGATCGGCTGCAGCTTTTGCAGCATCTCGATGCAGATGCAGCAGACGCTGGAGCGCTTCCTGACCAGCGAGCGCCGCACCGCGGCGCGCTGACCGGCGCCCTCTATCCTGCGTCGGCGGCGCCGCCGGCCAGGTCCAGCCTGACCACCCGCAGCGTGGCGTCGTCGTCGCATTGCCGGTCGACGAAGCCCAGGCGCCTGGCCAACCGCCGCATCGGCGTGTTGGCCGCAAGCACATACCCCTCCATGCAGCGCAATCCGCGCGCGGTCGCCTGCGCGATGAGTATCTCCAGCAAGCGCCGCGCCAGGCCGAGTCCGTGCCAGTCGTCGGCGACGGTGACGGCGAACTCGCAGGTATCAACGCCCTGCGCGCCGACATAGCGCGCGCCCGCGACGATGTCCTGGTCCGGCCCGCCCTCCCCGCTGACGGCGACCAGCGCCAGGTCATGGTCCGGGTGTGGGCGCGTCGCCGCCGCCAGCATGGCGGGCGACGGCTCGCGCACCGGCATCATGAAGCGCGCGTAGCGCGAATCCGCCGACAGCCGATGGAAGGCGTCGCGCAGTTCGTCTTCGTCCTGCGTCCGGATCTCGCGCAGCAAGGCCGTGCGGCCGTCGCGCAGTTGTGCCAGGGCCGGCAGCCCCGCCCTGCCAGGTGGGTCGTCCTGCATCTCAGCGCCGTTTCTTTTGCCGCGACAGGGTCTGGATTTGCGCAATCGCGATCGCCAGTTCCGACTGCGCCTTGGCGTAGTCGATCTTGGTGTCCCGGTTGCGCAGCGCCTCTTCGGCCTGCCTGCGCGCCTCGTTCGCGCTGGCTTCGTCCAGGTCGCGTCCGCGGATGGCGGTGTCCGCCAGCACCGTGACCTCGTACGGCTGCACTTCCAGGATGCCGCCGGCGACGAACACCAGTTCTTCGTCCTCCTGCCCCGGCACCTTGATGCGCACCGCCCCCGGCCGGATCCGTGTCATCAGGGGCGTATGCGTGGGATAGATGCCGAGCTCGCCGCTTTCGCCGGGCAGCGCGACGAACTCCGCGTCGCCCTCGAACACTCCTTCCTCGGCCGAGACGACGCTGACGTGGATCGTAGGAGTTGCCATGATGTTCTCGCTCAGACCGCCGCCGCGCCGGAGACGATCTCGGACAGTTCCTTCGTGATCGCCGCCTGGCGCGTCTTGTTGTAGACCAGCTTGAGGTCGTCGATGATGCTCGCCGCGTTGTCGCTGGCCGCCTTCATCGCCATCCTGCGCGCCGAATTCTCGGACGCGAAGCTTTCGGCCACGGCCTGGTAGATCAGCGCCTCGACATAACGTATCAGCAGGTCGTCGATCACCTGGGCCGGTTCGGGCTCGTACAGGTAGTACCAGCCATGCGTGCCCCGTTCGGCCCGCACGTTTTCCGGCACCAGCGGCACCAGCTGCTCGATGACGGATTGCTGGCTCATCGAATTGATGAACTTCGTGTAGCACAGGTGAATCGCGTCGACCTGCGCGTTCTGGTAGGCGTCGAGCAGCACCTTGGCCGGGCCCAGCAGCCGTTCGAGGTGCGGGGTGTCGCCCAGTTGCACGGCATGCGCGACCACCCTGGCGCCGATGCGGTTCATGAACGACAGTCCCCGGTTGCCGATGACGACCAGGTCGCTGCGGATGCCCCGTTCTTCGTGTTCGCGCATGGCCTGCGTCACGGTGCGCAGGATATTGGTGTTCATGGCGCCGCACAGGCCCTTGTCGGTCGTGACCACGATGAAGCCGACCCGCTTGCCCTCGCTGTGCGTGATGAGGAAGGGATGGCTGTATTCGGGGCTCGCCTCGGCCAGGTGCCCGGTGATGTTGCGGATCTTGCGCACATAGGGACGCGCGGCGCGCATCCGCTCCTGCGCCTTGCGCATCTTGGACGTGGCGACCATTTCCATCGCCTTGGTGATCTTCCTGGTGCTTTCCACGCTCTTGATCTTGTCGCGTATTTCCTTGCCCCCAGCCATGATGTCTGCTCCTTGTAAGCTGCCTGGTGAACCGGCATCAGGACCACAGTCCCGACGCCAGCAGTTGCTCGGCTTCCTCGAACACGCTTTTTCCCGGCAGCAGGCTGGTCCGCGCGAAGCGCACCAGCGCGAATGCGCGCATCCGTGGCGGCAGCGTCGGCAGGCGCGCGATCCGGAATTCGAGGTCGCTCATTGGCGCGCCCGTCGGCGTGCCCGGCTCGACCACGACGTTCATCCGGTCCAGGGTCAAGCGCCTGGTCGACACCGACAGATGCCGTGCAGGCTGGGCGAACACCGCGCGCACCTGCTCGAGTTCGCGCTCCAGCGCGTCTTCGCGCAGCCCCAGCCCGGCCAAGTCGCGCGCGTTTTCCTCGACCCGCTCTTTCAGCCGCGCCAGCTCGCCAAGGTCGCTCGCGACGTCGCCGCCGATCACCGAGCGGATGCCGCGGCCCTGGCGTTCGAGCAGTTGCAGCCGCGTCTTGAGCAGCGCACGTTCGCACTCGAGCGCGGCGCGGCGCGACTTGTCCGCGGCGCTGCGCGCCAGTCCCGCCAGCGCGAGCTCGTCCGGCAGGCGCCGCACGATCTCATCCCTGAGTTCGGCGTCGACGCGGCCGCACATCCTGACCTGGTGGTCGCCGAAACTCAGCGTGGTCTGCGGCACGTCGCGGCGCATCGTTTCACCCTCTGCCCTGGCGCCCAGGACGTGGCGTTCGACCAGCTCCATCCCCAGCACCGCATACGCTTCGGGCACGTCGCCGTTGTCGGCGAAATAAGCCCGCAAGTCAGTCGAGTGGCTGATCCGCAATGCGACGTCGTCGGGTCCGGCGAACCAGGCGTGGATATAGGGGTCGCCATCCCAGGCCGCGGCGCTGGCCTCGCGCGCCGCCGGCACGGCATCGACCAGCGCGCGCACATAGGCGTACGAGGTCGCCACCGCCGGCGCGAGATGCTTGCGGCAGTGGCGCGCCAGGCCCAGCTGCGGATGCAGCGCCAGCAGGCGTTCGATCGCCGCGTTGACGCTTTCCCTGTCCTGCGCCGTGGCGTTATCGCCCTCGCGCCTGATCCTGTCGAGCAAACCCATCGCCGGTCCTCGTTACTGCTGGTTATAGCGTTCGTTGACGATATGCACATGAATCTTCCGGTTGTTCCAGAACATGTCCTGGACGCGCGGCAGCAGAGTGCGCAGCGCTTCCGGCGGCGCACTCTGCTGCCGGAACGTCAACAGCACCGCAGGCCGCGAACCGTTGCCGGGCAGGTGTTCGATCTCGTCGAACGGCGGAAACCCATACTTGACCAGGAAGGCCTTGATGTCCTCGTCGCTGGTGCCCGCCTCCACGTTTCCCATCACTAAGTCAGCCATCGCAGCTCCTTTCAGGCCATGATGTGCACGCCGCCATCGACATACATGGTTTCGCCGGACAGCCGCCTGGCATACGGCGTGGCCAGGAAGGCGCAGGCGAAACCGACGTCCATGATGTCGACCAGCTCCCCGAGCGGCGCGCGCTCGGCCGCCTGCGCGAGCAGCAGGTCGAAGTCCTTCAGGCCCGAGCCCGCACGCGTCTTGAGCGGCCCCGGCGACATGGCGTGCACCCGGATATGCCTGGGCCCGAGTTCGTAGGCCAGATAGCGCGCACACGCTTCCAGCGCCGCCTTCACCGGCCCCATCAGGTTGTAGTTGGCGACCACCTTGTTGGCGCCGTAGTAGCTCATCGTGAACATGCTGCCGCCGTCCTTCATCAGGCGCGCCGCCTGGCGCGCCATGCGCACGAAGGAGTGGCACGAGATGTCCATCGCCTGGCCGAAGCCCTCGGCGCTGCTGTCGAGCAGCCCGCCCTGCAGGTCTTCCTTCGGCGCCCAGGCGATCGAGTGCACGAACAGGTCGAGCTTGCCCCATTGCCGTTCGATTTCGCCGAACACGGCCTGGATGTCTTCCGGCCTGGTCACGTCGAGCGGCATGAAGATCGGCGCGCCGAGCTCGCGCGCGAGCGGTTCGACATAGGTCCTGGTCTTTTCGCCGGTATAGGTGATGGCGAGTTCCGCGCCGAGCTCGCGGAATGCCTTGGCGCATCCGTAAGCGATCGAATGCTCGTTGGCGATCCCGGAGACCAGGGCCTTCTTGCCCTCCAATATCGGGCGGTGGCGTTCATTCGTCATGACGAAGCTCCTTCGATTGAATTCATGCCCTCGATCCGCATCTGCGGCACCTGGCCCGGCACCACCAGCTCGGCCTCGGTGGCGGCCAGCACCTGTTCCACCCCGACGCCGGGCGCGGTTTCCAGCAAGGTGGCGCGTCCGCCTTCGAAGCCGATGACGGCCAGTTCGGTCACCAGGAGGTCGATCGCGCGCGTCGACGTCAGCGGCAGCGAGCATTGCCGCACGATCTTCGGCTTGCCCTTGGCGGTATGCTGCATGGCGACGATGACGCGCCTGGCGCCCGTCACCAGGTTCATGGCGCCGCCCATGCCGGGCACCATCTTCCCGGGAATCATCCAGTTGGCCAGCAAGCCCCCCTGGTCCACCTGCAGGCCGCCCAGCACCGTGAGGTCGAGGTGCCCGCCGCGGATCAGGCCGAACGAGAGCGCGCTGTCGAAGGTCGCGGCGCCAGGCAGGGCCGTGACCGGCTGGCCGGCGGCGTCGGTCAGATAGGCCTGGGCCAGGCCCTCCTGTGGAATCGGCCCGGTGCCGACCAGGCCGTTCTCGGACTGAAAGTAGATGTGCATATCGCGCGGGACGTAGTTGGCGACCAGGGTCGGAATGCCGACGCCGAGGTTCGCCAGCATCCCCGGGCGCAATTCCTGGGCGATGCGTTTGGCGATCAGGGTTGGCGCGTCCATGGTTCGACCTTCCATCATTCACGCGTGGGCCACGAGGTAATCGACCAGCACCGCCGGCGTCACGACATGGTCGGGCGAAATCATCCCCACCGGCACGATATGGGCGGCATCGACGATCACGGTGTTGGCGGCCATCGCGATCACGGGATTGAAATTGCGGGCGGTCAGGGCGTAGACCAGGTTGCCCTCGTAATCGGCAAGGAAGGATTCGACCAGGGCGAAATCGGCCCCGAGCGCCGTCTCCAGCAGGTAGGGTGCGCCGTCGACCTCGATCTTGCGCTTGCCCTCTTCGACCGCGGTGCCGACGCCGGTCGGCGTCAGGACGCCGCCCAGGCCATGGCCGGCGGCGCGCAGGCGCTCGATCAGGGTGCCCTGCGGCACCAGTTCGACCTCGATGGCGCCGGCGATCATCTTTTGCTGGGTTTCCGGGTTGAGTCCGATATGGCTGACGATCGCCTTGCGCACGGCCCCGGCCGTGACCAGCTTGCCAATGCCACGGCCTGGGGTGGCGGTGTCGTTCGCGATCACGGTCAGCTCGCGCTTGCCCTGGCGCGCCAGTTCGTCGACCACCCGCTGCGGCGTGCCGACGCCCATGAAGCCGCCGATCATGAGGCTGGCCCCGTCCGGTATCATGGCGACCGAGTCCTCCAGGCTGACCGTTTTCATGCCGCCGCCCTCACTGCTTCCTTGCGCACGACTGCTCTCGTATGGCGCGCGATCATCAACTCCTCGTTGGTCGGAATCACCCAGGCCGAGACCTTGCTGCCCGCCGTGCTGATGCGCGGCCCACCGGCCGCATTGGCGGCCGGCTCGAGGTCGACCCCGAGCCAGCGCGCCGCGCGGCAGACCCGTTCGCGGATCAGCGCCGAATGCTCGCCGATGCCGGCGGTGAACACCAGGGCGTCGATGCCCTCGGTGGCGGCGGCCAGCGAGCCGAGTTCGCGGCCGATGCGGTAGACGAACAGGTCGACCGCGAAGCGCGCCCGCGCATCGTCGCTGTCCAGCAAGGTCCGCATATCGCTCGAGATGCCCGACACGCCGAGCAGGCCCGACTGCTTGTAGATCAGGTCTTCGATGGCGCGCGCATCCATCTTGAGATAGTCGATCAGGAACAGCACCACGCCCGGGTCCAGGTTGCCGCAGCGGGTCCCCATCGGCAGGCCGTCGACGGCGGTGAATCCCATGGTGCTGGCCACGCTCTTGCCGCCCGCCAGCGCGCACAGGCTCGAGCCATTGCCCAGGTGCGCCACCAGGGTGGCGCGGGCGGCGCCCAGCTCCGGATAGGCCGGCAGCACCGACGCGATGTATTCGTACGACAGGCCATGAAAGCCATAGCGCCGCACCCCCAGCCTGGTGATGCTGTCCGGCAGCGCATAGGCCTGCGCCACCTCGGGCTGCGCGCGGTGGAAGGCGGTGTCGAAGCAGGCCACTTGCGGCAGGTCCGGCCGCGCATCAAGCAGGGTGCGGATCGGCGCCAGGTTGTGCGGCTGGTGCAGCGGCGCGAGCGGCGTCAAACGGTCGAGCGCTTCGATCACGGCCGGGGTGACGAGCGCCGCTTCGGTGAACTGCACGCCGCCATGCACGACGCGGTGGCCGACCGCCACCAGCCGGTGCTCTGCGCGGTGGCTGCGCAGGAAGTCGCCGATGTAGTCGGTCGCCTCCTGGTGTCCGAGCGCGGCGTCGGCTTCCCAGCGCCGCTCGCCGATCAGCGCCCCGTCGGCGTCCTTCGCGCTGAATTTCGCCGCATTGTAGAGCCCTTCGACCTGGCCGTGGAGCACGAGCTCGGGTTCGGCCGGGCCGGCGTCGAAGGCGCGGAACTTGATGCTCGACGAGCCGGCGTTAAGCACGAGAATGAGGTCGGCCATGGCGTCACCTCACCGGCTTGCCGCTCTCGCGGCGCGCCTTGACCACCAGCGTGGCGACCGCGCACGAGGCCAGCCGGGTCACCATCGAGTCGGCGCGGCTGGTGAGGATGATCGGCACCCGCGCGCCGAGGACGATGCCGGCCGCATCGGCGCCGGCCAGGAAGGACAGGCTCTTGGCCAGCATGTTGCCGGCCTCGAGATCGGGCACCAGCAGCACGTTGGCGCGCCCGGCGACGGGCGAATCGATCTTCTTGATCCTGGCCGCGTCCGGGTCGATCGCGTTGTCGAGCGCCAGCGGGCCGTCGACCAGGGCGCCGTGGATCTGGTGGCGGTCGACCATCTTGCACAGTGCGGCGGCCTCGACCGTGGAAGGCACTTTCGGGTTGACGGTTTCCATCGCCGACAGCACCGCCACCCGCACTTCCCTGAACTGCAGGGCGTGCGCGAGGTCGATGGCGTTCTGCAGGATGTCCATCTTTTCTTCCAGCGTCGGCGCGATATTCACGGCGGCATCGCTGATGACCAGCGCATCGGCATACCCGGGCACGTCCATGACGAAACAGTGGCTGACGCGGCGCGCGGTGCGCAGCCCAGTCTCGCGCTTGACCACCGCGCCCATCAGCTCGTCGGTATGCAGGCTGCCCTTCATCAAGGCCTCGGCCTTGCCCTCGCGTACCAGCTCGACGGCCTTCGCCGCCGCCGCATGGCTGTAGGCCGCCTCGACGATCGGCACGTCGCCGATCCGCAAGCTATTCTCTTGCGCCACCGCCTCGATCCGTGCGCGCGGCCCGACCAGGACCGGGGCGATCAGGCCGATCCGCGCGGCTTCCAGCGCGCCGGTGAGCGAGCTGGCGTCGCAGGGATGGACGACGGCGGTCGGCAACGGCGGCAGTTCCTTGCAATAGTCGATCAGCCGCTGGTATTTCTCGTGCTTCGGTTCCATGTCGGGTCCTTTCAATGAAGGCGCGTGGAGGTCGGCGCGTCGGGGACAGTCCGGAACGCGGGCCGCTCGCCGGCCTGGCCATCGGGTTCGCCCTTGTGTTCGCCCTCATGTTCGTCACTGAGCAGCGCATGCAGCCGCTCCACCATGGCCAGCTGGGCGCCGGTCGGCGGCGTCGCCTGCACCCGCTCGTCGGCCATCAATTCGTCGACCAGGTGCAGCAGCCGTTCGCGGTCGCCACGGTCGCGCAACAAGGTCGGCAAGGTGGCGATCGCCTTCTCGGGCTCGTAGCTGGTGATGATTTCCTGCTCGCCGCGCAGGCGGCGCCACTGGTCGAGCGGCACGTCCGGCAGATAGTCGGCGTAGTCCTGCGCCAACTCCTTGCGCTTGACCAGGCGCGACAGCGGCAGCAGCGTGCCCTGTTGGGCGCGCAGGCTGGCCAGGCGGGCGAAGGCCTCGGCATAGCCGCCCTCGGCGATCGAGTCCAGCGCTTCCTGGACGTAAGGCAGCGCGCGCGCATCCTGCGTCTCGGGCGCCGCTTGCGCCGGTTTGCGGTCCGCCAGGTAGAGCGAGTACATGTTCGCGTAGATGCTGAAGAAGCCCGCTTCGGTGTTGGCGTCGCGCACCGCCCGATACAGGTCCAGCGACGCGCTGACCAGTTCGGCGCCGGCGTCTTCCAGGCGCCGCCACGGATCGCCTTCGCCCAGCGCTTGGCGCTGCTCCCGGACTGCCCGCGCCGCGGGTTCGAGCCACGCCATCCAGGGATTGCGGCTCGACAGCGCCCAGTTCTGCACGCGCAAGGGGTGGAAGACGCGCAGCAGGCGCGCGCTCAGGTCGTTGGACATGGCCTTCACCAACGGTTGCACGAACAGTTCATAGCCCCGCTGGTTGAAGTCGGACAGCGCCGCCACCGCCTCGAACGGCTGTTCGTCGACGCGGTTGAAGCGATTGAACTGGGTGCTGACGTCCTCGAGCCGGCGTTCGTGGAAGGTGACCTCGTATTGCGGCTTGCCATCAAGGCTGCCGTCCCTGGTTTCGGTGATCTGCATGCCGTACAGGCCGGGCGGCAGGAGCTCGACTTCATTGAGCACCGAGACCAGCTGCGTATACTCCTTCTTGGCCACCTTGCCGGAGACGAAAATGCCGAGATGGCCGATATTCTGGTGCAGCAGGCCCACGATCACCTGGCCGCGCGCCTTGATTTCCTCGGTGCTGCCATAGATGTCGGCCACCCAGTTGAAGGCTTGCTCCGGCGGCGTGATGTTGTCGCCCATCGATGCGAACAGGATGATCGGCATCTCGATGGCGCGCAGGTCGAAGGCCTGGCCGGTATTGCCCTTGACGTCGCCGGACCACAGCTTGTTGCCGACGAACAGGTTGCGGGTGATGAATTCGATCTCTTCGCGGTTCAACAGGTAATACGTGCCCCACCAGCGCTCGAAGTCCAGGTAGCGCGCCGGTTCGGTGTCGGCGAGCTGGTACACCTTGTAATACTTGTCCCACAGCGAGTTGGCCGGATTCAGGTTCTCGAAGTTCTGTACCAGATGGGCGCCGTCGAACACGCCGTTGCCGAGGTCGGCGACGAAGGAGGACAGCCAGGTGCCGCCCAGCATCCCACCGGCATAGCGCATCGGATTGTCGCCCTCGCCTTCGTTCCAGGCGCCGCTCACATACGACATCGGCGCCCCGTTGATGAGGAGCGGCCCGGTATCGTCGGGGCTGGACGCGGCCAGCATCATCGCCGCCCAGCCCCCCTGGCAGTTGCCGATGATGGCCGGTTTCTCGCTGGCCGGGTGCAGCGCGCGCACGTGTTTCACGAACTGCCCCTCGGCGCTGCACACGTCCAGCAACGTTTGCCCGGGTTCCGGGTCGCGGAAGAAGCTGACGAAGTACACCGGATGGCCGGCGCGCATCGCCACGCCCGCCTGCGAATCGTCCTTGAAGCCGCCGATGCCGGGGCCATGGCCGGCGCGCGGATCGATGATCAGATAGGGGCGCTTGGCGGGGTCGAGCGTGACGCCGGCCGGCGGAACGATCCGCAGCAGCGCATAGTTGACCGGCCGCGCGAAGCCGCGCCCGTCGAGGACGGTTTCGTAGTCGAAATGCAGGACCGGCGCCGATCCCTTCGCCGCGCGCTCGAGGAAGTTGTCTCCGCGCTGGCGCAAGGTGTCCCAGAACAGGATGGAACGCTGGAAGGCGTCGACCGCATAATGCTGGTACGACCAGGGATTGAGTCCGGCCATCCAGGCCGCAGGCCCAACCTTGGCGTCCGGGACCTTGTCGCCCGCCGCCTCTTCCACCGCCGCCCGGGCGCGCTGGCCGAACTGCGCCAGCGCGGTCTTCACGCGCTTTTGATGGATGAGACTGATCTTGGTGCCGATCTCATGGCTCCGTGCAAGGTGCTTAGTGTCCATGTACGAACCTCAAAGGGAGGAAAGCCGTTGCTCGGGAAACGAAGGTGCGTGCCGCTTGATCCGCTGCAGCTCCCATTCTCGGCTTATCTGATCAAGCCACAATCAGACCATGGTCCCACTTTGCCGCCGCTTCATGGCGGTTGCGGGCGGGCCGGTGCGCCGGCTGTTCAGCCGAAAAGTATGGGAGTGGAAGTCGCACGCGCCCTGGACACGTCGGGCTGCGGATAAGTGATGGCACGGATGGGAAGCAGTGTCAGCTCGCTGCGAATCCGTCCTTACAATTAGATGTCCGCGATGGCTAACTACTTGTTTAGTTCCGTGCGATCATTTTCCTCGTCGTAGCTGGCCTTTGTTCCGTGCAAAGGCTATGCTCGACGACTTGATTGCTGGATTCAGCAGTCC